>CAKZMO010000037.1 GCA_937128595.1 uncultured cyanobacterium
GGAACTATATCAGCGCATTGCTATAGAGTTAAGGAAAACTAGAGTTAAAGAAATATGCTGCACGCCTCTAGCTGCAACATCTGCGGATAAATTGACCTGACTCGATTTGCAAATCCGTCCTAATGTTTAGAACTACAGTTTCAACAGTTACAACTGAGAACTAAGATGCCAATCCTTTCTGCTCAGCCCTACGACTACACCCTGCCCAGCAACTCTCAACAACTAGCTCTGGTCATCATCGACATGCAGAGAGACTTCCTTGAACCAGGGGGATTTGGCGATGCCTTGGGCAATGATGTGTCTCGGCTACGGGCAATCGTGCCTGCTCTTCAAAAACTGCTCGCGACTGTCCGTGACCTTGGCATTGCCGTCATCCATACCCAAGAATGCCATCAGCCTGATTTATCCGACTGTCCCCCTTCAAAACAACATCGAGGAGGAGAAGATGGTCTCAAAATTGGGGACGAAGGCCCGATGGGACGAATTCTGATCATGGGCGAACCGGGAAACAGCATTATTCCCGAATTGACTCCGACAGAAGAAGAGACCGTGCTGACCAAACCGGGCAAAGGGGCATTCTACAACACTCCCCTCGAAGACATTTTGGAGTCCCAAGGCATCACCCACCTTTTGTTCACAGGAGTGACCACCGAGGTCTGCGTCCAATCAACCATGCGCGAAGCCAACGACCGAGGCTACGAATGTTTGCTGGTAGAAGACTGCACCGATAGCTATTTCCCCGAATTTAAACAATCCACAATCGAGATGATCACAGCTCAAGGGGCGATCGTGGGATGGACGACTGATTCGACAACCCTGATCGGCAGTCTCAAGGAAAACTATCAACCTGCTATGAAAATGTCTTCATATAGTGCTACGAGTGCTACGCGCTGATATAAAACCAATAGTTTACGGAGAAGCCGCGCGGTGCGCGGCTTCTCCGTAAATATCTATCCCAACCTATCTGCGCATTGCTGTAGGAGCGGCTGATCAGGCTGATCAGTAGAGGAATGAAAATAAACGTGAGTGAGGGTAACCCGTGGATGATGAACGTTGACAACGCCTCGCCACAGATAACAAGCCAGCTTCTAGATGGATCAGCGCAGTGTAAACCATACGACACAAGCTCACTTCAACGCTTCCTGCCCTCCCTTACCGAGCCTTGCTGACAGCAACACAGGTCGCAGCCAGCAGAAACGCGATCGCCCCTGCCACTGCTCCGACGGTCAACGAGACTTCAATGCCTTTGCCGACGATGAAACCGAACAGGCTAGACGCTGCAGCTCCACCACTGAAATAAATGCCTGTGCCGAGTCCGGCTTTCTGAGGCGGCACCATCGACAACGCAAACGGAATCGTCGCATTGGATACGAGGCTAAACGCGGCTCCTAGGGCGATCGCCACGCCAAAGGCAAGACCGATATTGGCGATCGCCAGCATCACAACACAGCCCACAGCCATCAAGCTCAATCCCAAAATGATCGAGCGCCGCATTCCCAACTTTGTGGCCACGGCTCCTGCGGGAATCGCCGTCAGCGCCAGCGCCACAAAAATACTGCCAACCACAAGCGAAACTGAACCATTAGGCACCCGCTCAGCGACCAGTGCCGGAAAGGTCTGCATCATGAACCGAAAGCCAAGGGCAACGCCAACTCCTGAGCCAAAAATTAACGCGAGCCGTTGTACTGAAACTCCCGCAGGCAAGCGAAGCATGGCAGACTCCGACGCTGAGTTCTGGGGAGATGAGGCAGCAGGTTCAGGACTTACTTCTTCAACCTCATCAACCACAGGCGCAACATGCTGATTAAGCCCTGTCGCTCGCAGCGCCCCAGCCGCAACCAGCAGCGTAATCGACCCAATGAAAAACGCAAACAGAGGCCCCAAGCTCAAAATGAAATCTCCCGCAAGCGGAGCCATCGCGCCAGCCACACCGCCCACTAAAGTCAAAATACTCGCAGCAAGAGGCATCTGAGTTCTCAAGGCATAGCGCCCCAGCAGCGACAAGGCTGGGCTGCGAAACACCGTCATTGCCATTGCCCAAGCCACCAAGACGACTGGCAACAGCCACCGCAACGCCTGCGAAGGTTCAACACCAAACAAGACGACCGGAATCCCGAGGAAAAACAGCGACGATAAAATCACGCCTAGAGCAATAAACGGAAAGCGCGTACCCAGTCGATGCTGGGCTTGGTCGGAAAAGCTGCCCATCAACGGCTCCATCACCATCGCGAGGATATTTTCCAAAACCAGCAGGGTCGTTGCCAATGCAGCCGGAAATCCAAACTCTTGCAATAACTGCGCCAAGTAGAGGTTGTAAATGACCCAGGTAAGGGCGATCGCCCCTTGCACGGCCGCGAGTCCCCACACTTGCGGCCAGAGCACCTTATTTTCGACCTGAATAGCGGTCATGAAATCACCCCAATCAAAATGAGTAGCAAGCCCAACACAGCACAGCCCACCATACCGTAAAAGGCCGTTTTCGCCCCCTGGTCGGCATTGGCAGCCAATTCTTCATCCGATTTTAGGGAAATGATGTATCTCTCATCGCTTTTGAAAGGGCGCTGAAGCACTACCTCTCCTGTGACGTCAGAGACAGTACCGATGACCCACACCTGTCGGTCGAGAGGCAAAATTGATTCCTTGTATTCGTATCCCAGGGTTTTGCTATTGGCGCGAGCAGACACGACTCCAATCGGTTGAGAAAATCCACCAAAGCAGATTTCAGTGCGATCGCCACCAGGCTGAAATTCGTTCACGACTTTGATCGTTTCAATATCGGCTCCTGCTGGATTCACCTCAATCTCGTCACCTTGGCGATCGCGCAAGACAAAAGGAATCGATTGCTGATTGCTGGCAACAGTCTGAGTTCGTTGACTTGTGGTTTGTTGCGTTTTTCCATCGTTGTCTTTTCGCGTCGCGGTCGCTTCGTAGCGGCGCTTAACCGACATCCGGTAATACACACAATCTTGCTGCTTCAAATCTGAGGTGAGGGGGCGATCGCACACAATCGTACCATTCACCTTCACATAGTCTCGCCAGTTGCCGCCACCAATCTCATCCGCAATCTCGCCCGCGAGTCGCTTCAGGTCGGCAATGTTTGCTGGGCGAGCCGATTTGACACTGAGGGCTTTTGTATCTTGCTGTTTTTTAACAAAGAAGAGAATGCCGCTGACAATCAGCAAGATAAAGCCCAAGATTTCCATGATTTCACCAGTTCGACAACGACCTGCCTAAGAGTCGTTCAAGAAGAAGCGATTCAGCATAAAGCAGGACTATTGCAAACTAACCTTTTTTAGAATCAAAATGCTCGAACATTACAGAAGTTTGAGTACGAAGTCTTCACCACCCATATCCCGCCCCCCGGAGGATGGGCAAAGCAGCGCGTGCCCATCATCAAATCCCATATTTCTGGTGATGGGCATGGATTTGATGGATATGTTGGGTGATGGGCACGGGCGTTGCCCTTTGCCCATCCTACTTGCTTGCATACCTTCTTTTCTGCGAGGACTATATAGAAGCGACTACCGCTATTACTCTGGAATCTTGACCTATGCACTCCCAATCGTCTCAAAGAACTCGGCAAAATCGACTGACCGCATTTGGTTTCAAACTGCTGTTGAGCAGACGCCTCTCTGTGGGTCGCTGTGTGGCGGCGGGTTTGGTGGGGATGGGGGTGCTGATGGGGGTTGCGGAGCCTGGAATTGGGCAAGTGCGGCTGGCTCAGACTGAGGAATCGGCAGCAACGGGAGAGATTGCGCCATTCACGGTTGAAGGCACTCTGGATGAAAATAGCCTGACCCTACAAGATGAGGGAAGCTATTACAACGTGCATTCGTTTGTGGGGCAAGAGGGACAGTCGATTGCGATTGAGATGGAGAGTGAGGAGTTTGATACTTATCTGATTCTGATGGATGCCGAAGGTAATGCTGTTGCTCAGAACGACGATAGTGAAGGAACCAATTCTCGGATTGTGGTGACGTTGCCGAGTGATGGAGAGTATAGAATCCTGGCAAATTCTTATCAAGCTGAAGAGACGGGACGTTATGTTTTGAGTGTTCGACAAGTCTCTGCTGAAGAGGCTGAGAGAGTTGAGCAATTGGCATTGGCTAATCAGCTCAATCAGCAAATC
>CAKZMO010000038.1 GCA_937128595.1 uncultured cyanobacterium
TGGACCCTGATGCTACTCGCTGTTGGGGTTGGACTAGGGTGTTGGAATGCCTGGTATTGGGTAACCAAGGAGAGTCAACATGATTGAGTCTGAAGCAATGCTGTTGATATTGACTCTGCTTGTTGGTATCACCATTGTGATCGCGATGGTGTTGAAAGGACTGGCGGCGCAAATCGGCATGCCCACAATCGCAGCCTACCTGCTGTTGGGGCTAGGGATGCAGATGATAGATGTGGGGGGCTATTTTCAGACTGAGGGCGTGCAGGCTGTGTTTAGTTTCCTGGCTGAATTTGGCCTGATCTCGCTACTGTTTCGTGTCGGTTTAGAAAGCAATCTGGCGGGTCTGCGCCGTCAGTTACCGAGAGCCAGCCTGATTCTTGTGGGTGACTTGCTGTGTAGCGGTCTGCTGGGGTTTGGTGTTGCCTTTTATGGCTTGCAGTGGCCGCTCATAACCAGTTTATTTGTCGGTGCAGCTCTAACTGCGACCAGCGTCGGTATCTCAATCAGTGTCTGGCAAGAGGTCAAAGCGCTCCGGTCGCGAACGGGTGAGCTGTTGCTAGACATTGCTGAGATGGATGATATTGCGGCGATCGCCTTAATGTCTTTACTGTTAGCCTTGCTGCCCCTGTTTCAAGGCACAACGACAGCGGCAGTGGGACCGATTGCCGTTCACACCCTCGTCCTATTTGGTCTGAGGATGAGTCTGTTTGCCGCAGCCTGCCTGCTATTCAGTTTTTACCTTGAGCGGCCACTAACCCAATTTTTTGAAACCATCGAACCATCTCCTGACCCGATGGTTACCGTCGCCGGTATTGGTTTTATTACGGCGGCTTTAGCAGGATTTCTAGGATTTTCAGTGGCGATCGGAGCTTTCTTTGCTGGACTTGCCTTTAGCCGCGACCCCGAAGCTGTGACTTTCGATGCGTCTTTTGGCATCTTATCCGAATTTTTCGTGCCTTTCTTTTTTATCCATATTGGCCTGAGCTTGTCGTTAGAAGCACTGCCCAGCGCTGTTGCCTTAGGGCTAGGACTGACTATCGTGGCGGTAATCGGCAAACTGGTCGGGATCTGGTTGCCAACACGGTTAACCACAGGAGTAGCTAGTGCAACACTTATCAGCATTAGCATGCTGCCTCGAGCCGAAATCACGATGGTGATTTTACAGAAAGCCCAAGCACTGGGCAACGACGTGATGCCGCCTAGAGTTTTTGGCGGCATGGTCATGATGTCGTTGCTTACCTGTGTGGTAACGCCGCTCTGCTTGCGTCCGCTGCTTCAGCGCTGGAAAGTGCAAGGAAGGTTTGTCTAATGGTTGCTTATTCACAGTGGTTTATATTTCTGTTTGTTTCAGGTCTGTGTCTAGGGAGTGCCTACTTTTTAGGACTGTGGCTGACCTTGCAAAGGCTACCGCGATCGCGTCACCCGTTTCTGTTGATGACGCTGAGCCTGTTGATTCGGTTAACGGTGTTGCTGGGGATGGGGATCTGGCTGTGGCGATCGGCTCCTCTTCCTCCATTGGTGATGATATTGCTGCTCAGCGCTGGGGGGTGGCTTAGCCGAATGATATTGATAGCTCGATTGTCAACAGCCGTCAAACCGGCATCCGTTCATTTTGCTGTTCGTAGGTGAGGGGCGATCGCCAATGAATCTCACACCAGATCAAATCTTGATTCCCCTGGGGCCGATAACGCTCAACGCGACTCTCCTTTACACCTGGTTTGTAATCGGGCTGTTGACTTTGACTGCTTGGTGGATAACGCGCCAACTGTCTGCTTCAACGCAGATTTCGCCAGGACAAAACCTGCTGGAAGTTCTCGTGCTGAGTATTGAGAAGCAAATTCGCGATATCAGTGGGCAAGAACCTAAACCTTATTTACCTTTTGTCGGCACCTTATTTATTTTTATCGCCACCTCAAATTTACTCAGCATTTTGCCGGGATACCAGCCGCCGACAGGGTCTCTATCGACGACAGCCGCACTCGCCATTTGCGTATTTGTGGCAGTGCCCCTATTTGGCATTCGTCAACGGGGCTGGCGCTCTTACCTCAAGCAATATATTGAGCCGACACCGATTATGCTGCCGTTTAACCTGATCAGCGATGTGTCACGGATCATTTCCCTGGCCGTGCGGCTATTTGGCAACGTTATGAGCGGCACCATGATTGTGGCAATTCTACTCTCGATTGCCCCCTTACTCTTTCCAGTAGTGATGCAGATGATGGGCTTACTGACAGGGCTGATTCAAGCCTACATTTTTGCCGTGCTGGCGATGGTTTTCATTGCGGCGGCTACTGAGACACAGACTGCGGAAGTGTCGGACAGGGAATAGGAAGGAAGGGAGGGAATAGGGAACAGGGAACAGGGAGTCAGATAACAAAAACGGAGGTTTCTCATGGATAATGTAGCGCTGGTTGGCGTGGTCTCGATCGCGATTGCAGGGTTAACCATTGCCATTGGCTCGATTGCCCCCGCATTAGGGGAAGGTCGAGCATTATCGCAGGCACTCATGGCACTCGCTCAGCAACCAGATGAGGCCAATACGATTACCCGCACTTTGTTTGTGGGGATGGCATTGGTGGAATCGACGGCGATTTATTGCTTTGTCATCACCCTGATTTTAATTTTTGCCAATCCGTTTTGGGCCTATGTGATTGCCCAAGCAGGAGGGTAGTTGAATGCTGATTGATCCGTTCACTACCCTGGCTCAGATCGTTAACTTTCTGATTTTGGTGCTGCTGCTGAAGCGTTTTCTATATGGGCCTATTACCCGAGCCATGACTCAACGCGAGCAGACGATCGCGAATCGACTGGAACAGGCAGCTCAGCAGGAAACAGCAGCCCAGCAAGAAAGCGAGCGCTGGCGGCAGATGCAGCAGGATTTTGCGATGCATCGTGACCAACGGATGGCTCAGATGCGATCGCAGCTCAAAGAACAGCGCTTAACACTGCTACAGCAAGCCAAAACCGAGGTGGATGATGCCAAAATTCGCTGGTATCAAGCCTTGGAGCAAGAAAAATCCGGAGTGCTCAGAGCATTTCGCCAGCGAGTTACCTATCAACTAACTCAGACCGTACGCCAAGTGCTCACAGATCTCGCAGATGCTGACTTAGAGCAGCAGGTGGTGACAACTTTCTTAAAGCGTCTGCGCCAATTATCAGAAGCCGAGCAGCAGGTACTCAACGATGCCCTCATCCAGGCTGATGGTAGCCCGGTGGTCATTCGCAGCAGCTTACCCCTCGCGGTGTCCACCCAGCAGGCGTTGTCAGAAGCATTGCAAGCAGCCACAGACCACCAAATCCTTACCCCTCACTTTGAATGCGATCCGGCTCTTGGTTGCGGTATTGAGCTTCGCGCCTCTGGCTACAAACTAAATTGGAACCTGACCGCTTACCTCGATAACCTAGAGCACACGCTCGCTACCACCCTTGACCAAACGACCCATGCTCAGCCCGCCGCTCTCCCCCTGTCATGACATCCAATATGCTCACGCCTCTACTCACCGACACCCTCGATCACTTCGCCGCAGCGGTGAATCGCAGCGCCCCAACGCTCACTTGTCAGGAAGTTGGTACAGTCACCTTCGTTGGCAATGGGATTGCGCGGGCAACGGGACTACCTAACGTGCGATCGCAGGAGCAAGTCCGCTTTGCCGACGGTTCCTCTGGATTAGCATTCAACTTGGATGTGGATGAAGTCGGTCTAGTTTTGCTGGACAGTCATGCCGAGCTAAAAGCAGATGGCGAAGTCCAACGCACGGGGCGAGTGCTAGATGTGCCTGTCGGAGAGGATCTGCTCGGGCGGGGGATTGATGCTACTGGGCATGTCCTAGACGGGGGTGAGCCACTACGGGTGTTGGAACGGCGATCGATAGAACGTCCATCTCCCGCGATTATGGATCGGCTACCAGTGACAGTTCCCTTGCAAACAGGCATTAAGGTGATCGATGCGCTGGTGCCGATTGGTCGTGGACAACGACAATTAATTCTCGGCGATCGCCAGACGGGCAAAACGGCGATCGCCTTCGACACCATCCTCAACCAAAAAGACAAGGATGTGATTTGTATCTACTGCGCGATCGGTCAGCGCAGCGACGCAGTGGCAAAACTCATTGCCGATTTGCGTCGTCAAAAAGCGATGGCCTATTGCGTGGTTGTGGTTGCTAGCGGCGAAGATACCCCCGGCTTGCAGTACATTACCCCCTACGCAGCGACCACCGTGGCCGAATATTTCATGGTGCAAGGTCGTGATGTGCTCATTGTTTACGATGACCTAATTCACCACGCCCGCGCCTACCGAGAGCTGTCGTTGCTGCTACGTCGTCCCCCCGGTCGTGAAGCTTTTCCTGGCGATATTTTCTACATCCATGCCCGGTTGCTAGAGCGCGCCACTTGCCTGCGCCCCGAACTTGGTGGCGGCTCTCTCACCGCCGTACCCATTGTGGAGACTGAAGCCGGTAATCTTTCGGCCTACATTCCCACTAACCTGGTATCGATTACCGACGGACAAATCTACCTCACGCCGACTCTCTTTCAAAAAGGCATTCTGCCTGCGGTGGATGTAGGACGTTCTGTTTCCCGTGTTGGTGGCAACGCCCAGTTCCCTGCTTATCGAGCTGTTTCGGGTGACTTGCGGCTAGCCTACTCCCAATTCCAAGAGCTTGAATCCTTTGCCCGCTTTAGCACTCGCCTAGATGAATCCACCCAGCAAAGACTGACTCGCGGTCGCCGCATTCGGGCCATCCTCAGCCAAGCTCAATATCATCCCTTCACCGTTAGCCAGCAAATTGCTCTCCTCCTCGCTGCCAACGAAGGTCTGCTAGATGAGCTTCCTGTCGAGGCGATTTCCTCATTCGAATCTGCTCTCGCCCAAGCCGTCGAAACCCAACTCCCCGACATCTGCCAGCGCATTCTGCTTGGGGAGAAATTATCGGAGGGCGATCGCAAAGCGTTGTTGGACTTGGCAGCGATCGTTTTAACGAAAGAGAATCGTGAATAGTGAACAGAACCCTTCCCCATCTCCTCATACGTCATGCCTACTCCCCAAATCCTCCAGCGCAAAATCAGAACCGCCGAAGAGCTCCAATCCATCGTTAAGACGATGAAGGCATTGGCAGCGGTCAGCATTCGTCAGTACGAAAGTGCGGTGGCATCGCTGGCAGAACACAAGCGCATTTTAGAGATGGGAATTCAGGTTTTAATGATCCACAATCCTGAGATTTTGGCTACGCAGCGTCCGAGCCGTCCTCGGCGATTGGGCATCGTAGTGTTTGGCACTGATCAGGGGATGTGCGGTCGGTTTAACCAGCAACTCGTAGAGTTTGCCGGAGTGCGGCTAGAGAAGCTACGCAGAGACAGCACCTCTCACGGAGTTGCGGCCGCAACTCCAATACTATTGGCTGTGGGTTCTCGTATTGCTGATGGACTGCTTGCGATCGGTCAACCTGTGGAGCATTGTCTGTCTGTCCCTGGGTCTGTCGGTGGCATCACGCCGCTGGTGCAGCGCATCGTGCTGCAATTAGAAACCTGGCGACATGCTGGCCGAGTTGACCACATTTTGGTATTTCACAACCGCCCGGCGGGTCGAGCTGTCTCGGTTTCAACGCTGCTGCCGCTGTTCCCGCTGAGCTATCTCTACTTGCACAAGTTGCAACAACAGCCCTGGCCTTCTCGCTGCCGTCCCCACATTACGATGGAACAAGAGCGCCTATTTTCAGCCCTGTTTCAGCAGCATTTTTTTCTGGGTCTTTACCGTGCCTGTGCCGAGTCTCTTGCCAGTGAAAATGCGAGTCGTTTGGCCTCAATGCGAATTGCTGAGAAAAATATTGAAGAACGTCTGTTTGATCTCAAGGCTGTTTTCCAACAGCAGCGCCAGCAAACAATTACCGAAGAGCTACTCGATATTGTCTCCGGCTTTGAAGCGCTAGCCCAAAATTCTCATGTCATGTGAATACCAAATGCATCGTAGGGTCGATGCATTTGGTAAAAACTCACGACTCGCTTCTTATTTTTCTTATCTTTCTCATTGTCCCATTGCTCTCTACTCTTTGGCTTCGAGTCCTTCCTCATAAGTTCCTCAAACTGTTGATCTACAACGCTAGTGGGATCGAAGAAGACCTCCATCATCTGTTTGGGATAACGACTTATGACTCAAGCGACCTACTCTCAAGCGATCGCCGTTGAAAATGCCGCCAACTTCGTTCGTTGGTTTGATGAGATTAGTATTCACGACATTCCTCAAGTCGGGGGTAAGAATGCTTCTTTGGGGGAAATGATTCAGCAATTGGCTGACAGAGGAGTGCAGGTACCCACAGGCTTTGCAACAACGGCTCATGCCTATCGCCACTTTATTCAGCAGGCTGGTCTTGAAGAAAAACTGAGAATTCTGTTTGCCGATCTTGATGTGGATGACGTTAATGCTTTGTGCTGTTGCGGACGTCAGGCGCGATCGCTGATTTTAGGAACACCCTTTCCCAAAGAATTAAAAGCAGCCATTATTGCAGCTTATTTGCAGCTCTGCGAGCATGGTTCCGAACAGGTTATCGACGTAGCGGTACGCTCCAGCGCCACCGCTGAAGATTTACCCGATGCCAGCTTCGCGGGTCAGCAAGAAACCTATCTCAACGTTCACGGCATCAAAGGTGTTCTAGAAGCCTGCCACAAATGTTTTGCTTCTCTGTTTACCGATCGCGCAATTTCCTATCGCACCCTCAAGGGCTTCGATCACTTCACCATTGCCCTGTCGGTAGGGATACAGCGGATGGTGCGCTCCGATTTGGCCACTTCTGGCGTCATGTTTTCAATTGACACCGAAACTGGCTTTAGGAATGCGGCTCTGATCACTGCTGCTTACGGCCTGGGTGAAAATGTTGTGCAAGGAGCAGTCAACCCTGACGAATATCTAGTTTTCAAACCGACTCTGCAACAGGGCTATCGCCCCATTCTAAAGAAGCGGTTGGGCAGTAAAGAACTCAAAATGGTGTACGACATTGGTGGTAGCAAGCTGACTAAAAACGTGCCGGTTTCCGACGTTGATCGCCAACGCTATGCCCTCAACGATGATGAAATCCTCACCCTGGCGCGCTGAGCCTGCATTATTGAAGACCACTATTCGCAGGTACGCGGCACCGATAGCCCGATGGATATTGAATGGG
>CAKZMO010000039.1 GCA_937128595.1 uncultured cyanobacterium
GCACCGCTCCCGTCGACATCCACGTTCACGATACCTACTACGTGGTAGCCCACTTCCACTACGTCCTGTTTGGCGGATCAGTCTTCGGCATCTACTCAGCGGTTTACCACTGGTTTCCAAAAATGACCGGGCGGTTTATGAATGAGAAGCTCGGCATTCTTCACTTTGTCTTGACCTTCATCGGCACAAACCTGACTTTCTTGCCGATGCACAGCTTGGGCCTGCATGGAATGCCGCGACGGGTCGCCATGTATGATCCTCAGTTCACGACGATCAATCAGCTTTGTACTTTTGGTGCATTTGTGTTGGGTCTCTCGGTCATTCCCTTTTTCATCAATGCAGCCTGGAGTTGGACGAGGGGTGAAAAAGCGGATGGAAATCCTTGGAATGCCTTGACCTTGGAGTGGACGACTGCCTCTCCGCCGATCATTGAAAACTGGGAAGTGTTGCCTACTGTAGAAACAGGCCCTTACGAATACGGCATGGGCAAGGAAATTCCTAACAAGAGTGAGCCGAAAGTCAGCGTCTCGGCTCAATAGCGATGCTCATTTTGTGAAGGGGGCGATCGCCTCCTTCATACCTATCTATTTCTTCAATGCTCTTTGTCTGAAGGTTTTTGTCTATGGTTGATACTGCATCCACAGGAATGAATGTCTCGGCTGAAACCCATGTCTCAGATGGTCATGACGACCATGAACATGCCGATCTGCGTATCTGGGGCTTGTTGACATTCCTCGCCTCAGAATCTCTCATGTTCGGTGGTTTTTTTGCGGTTTACATCGCCTATCGAGGCATGTCTGCCCAATGGCCTCCCGAAGGCACAGAAGTTGAACTCTTACTCCCCACCATCAACACCATCATCTTGGTGTCGAGTAGCTTCGTCATCCATATGGGTGACACCGCCATCAAAAAGAACGATGTTGGTGGGTTGCGTCTTTGGTATGGCATTACCTTGGCGATGGGAGCAATTTTTCTCGCTGGGCAAGCCTATGAGTATGCAACTCTCGGTTATGGCCTGACCAATAATGTCTTTTCTAACTGCTTCTACATCCTGACCGGATTCCACGGACTACATGTGTTCGTTGGATTGTTGCTCATTTTGGGTGTGATGTGGCGATCGCGCCGCGAAGGACACTACAACGAGTCGAAGCATACGGGTGTCGAGATGGCCGAAATCTACTGGCACTTCGTAGACATCATCTGGATTGTGCTGTTTACGCTGATCTACATCTTGACGCTGTTCTAGAGCTTTGTTGGATTAAAACATATCGGCTTAAAACTCACAAAGGGGAAGCATGACTGCTTCCCCTTTTCTACTTTTAGTGAATGTCTTGCGCTATGCACCCAGAGCTCGAACCTGGTCGGCGATCGCCTTAACTGGCATCTCTAAAATGTCGATGGCGTGGTAATTCTCAAAAATGTTAATGCCTAAAGCCGACTTGACAAGATATAGCCCATAAAGCCCCGCCACAATGGCGATCGCCTGTCCTGTTCGTTTGACCACCAGTTGCATGTTGCGTTCCTCTCAATAACTCATTCACGCATCTTTCGCCCAAACCTATGAATATCGAAACCTGACATCCACCAGCATGCAATTCTAAGCGCAATTTGACGGGCGGGTTGGCGAGCGATCGAGCAGTAACAAATTCGACATAACGTCAATACTTCCGATGTAGCTTCGCTCTAGGTTAGACAACGCTGCGCAGAAGCTGCTTCACTGTCTTCAGCAACTCAGGCGGATGGAAAGGCTTCGTAATATAAGCATCAGCGCCTTGCTTCATGCCCCAATATCGATCGAACTCTTCGCTCTTCGTCGAACAAACTAAAACCGGAATCCGCTGAGTGTTGGCTTTGATCCAACGACACAGTTCGTAGCCATTCATTTCCGGCATCACCAAATCTGTAATCACCAAATCAGGGCGTTCTCCCGATTCAATTTGCTGTTGGGCTTCTTTCCCGTTTGTTGCCTCAGAAACAATGATACCGTTGCTCTTGAGCAAGTCAGAGAGCATCGTTCGTAAGGTCTGGCTATCGTCCACAATCAAAATCTTTGTCATGACTCCCATCTAACCCCGGTATCCAAGCCAATGGCGATCCCACGGGCAATCCAATGAATGCTTGATAAATGCGTGTCTATAAAACTCAGGTGTCTCACATTAGTGCAGGCGTCTAGGTAGATGTTTGATTCAGCCTCAGCTACCAGTCTTGGAAAGTCCTAGGCGTAATTTGATGTTCCAGTATTCAAGTTAAGCCAACAACACATTATTCAACAACGTGCGTAAACGCAACAGGTGAGTATTTTACTCCACCTTGAAAAGAGGGGCTTCAACGCAAATGCATCTACGATGATTGAGTCGATAACAGCAGAGAACACTATAGACCCTGTGTCTTTCAGTATTCCCACATTGCAAAAACAACCGTCATCATAAATATGCTCATCAAATGCAGCTGATCACGATTTAGAGCGCAACTGAGTCATAGAACTGGCAATAGATTCAGCGGTTAAAGAATGAAAAGTCATAGGCTCAAAAAGTCTATGGTTTCGCAATTATCAAACAAGACGCATGAATGCGCTAGCGATCAGTGATGATTTGCCTATTGTTTGTTTTGAGCTTCTGTTTTGAGCTATAGAATATTGATCCGAGCGGTTTGTAAAGACGCCCGGATCAATATTCAGATTTTCGATAGCAATGCGCAGATAGGTTAGGACAAACATTGATGGAGAAGCCGCGCGGTGCGCGGCTTCTCCATC
>CAKZMO010000040.1 GCA_937128595.1 uncultured cyanobacterium
TTGTGGAGTTTCCCTTTTTATAGTGCTACGCGCTGATATAAAACCAATAGTTGATGGAGAAGCCGCGTGGTGCGCGGCTTCTCCATCAGTATCTGTCATAACCTATCTAGCGCATTGCTGTAGAAAGGGGATCTTGTCTCAAGGGTTGTATGGGTTATCTACAGATGCTGTTCTGACTCCACGCAAGGGGCGATCGCCACACCACAACCACCTAACCTAAGCTGGATTACAAGCCCGCTCACTCTTCTTAGTTTTTCTCATAATTCATGCGACATTATTCATGCGGCATTCGTGCGACAAAAGCAGGATGCCAACCTATGCAGCGAGCTCGGGTTGAGTATTTCTAGTCAAATGCTTGAGTTGAGTCCTTCATTCAGGTTACGCCTGTCTCCGAAGAAAACTCACGAGATTTCGAAAAAATGAAGGGCTCAGCGCAGGAGAGGCACTTCCATTTTGCAAGGGAAACGATGAGATAGGAGTTGTTTCATGGTTTTGGGGCGTCTCCGAACCATAGGGCCGACCCCACGTTGGTAGTTCTTCGACTAGCCCAGCTACGATGAGGCGGAAGGCAACTCGCTGAAGCTTTTTCGAGGAAAAATGGAGTTGAGAGGCGATCGCACTCAATGGCGTGTGACCGTCTGTAAACTCCCAAATCTGCCACTCCGTCGAACTCAGCTTCACAGGAGGACGACCATCCACAACATTGATTAGAGCAGAGGTCATATCAGGGAGCTTGTCTTCTAAAGCCGACCAGTTTTTGAGTGTCCGCAATCCAGCCAGAGTCACTTCTCGTGCTGTGGCATGAAGCCCCGTCAGCTCTTGATAAGGAATCTGCGCTTTGCTATCGAAGTGAAACCAGGCATCGGGCAGCGTGAACAACGAACAAACCTGACGCATCACTTGAATATAGAACAAAAGCTTGAGCTGACTTGCATCTAAAATGCCACGATTTTTGAGGCTAACTCCTAATGGACGATCAGAGGGGCAACATTGAGCCAGTCGCAGGGCAGCGCGATCGCCTAACCAACCTCGCTGACAAATCAAGCTAATGAGTCCCCGATGGTCAGAGCGATGAGACGCAGCTACAACGTGCCCCTGCCGAAACCAGAGGTAGTGTTCTCCAGAAGGTTGGTGAGGGCGAGGCTCAGCCACAATAGTGAGGAGTCCAGTCTTACTTCCCTGTTCAAGAAACTGAAAAATTTCTGGCAAGGAAAACTCAGCTAAATGTCCAGTGATGGCCATGATAGTTCAGATGAAGTGATTTGAGGGAGGTGCAAGGGAGTGCAAAAATCTTTCGGAGAATGATGGAGTTCCAAGTTAGCGTTACCGCTTAGAAAATGACAAGTTTCTAGCGTTGACTTTTGAAGTGAATACCTAACCAAAACTCGACATGCAGGCAAAATTTAAATCGTGTTTTAGAACCTATCGAATTCCAACACCTAAAAGTTCTGGACAAAAAAGTTCTGGGCAAAGTAGTCCAGATAGCAATAGTAGGCAGATGGCGATCGCGGCCTAGAGCAGCAAGAGCTTCAACTCCGATACAGCCCGCTTGATTTCCAGCATGATGATGCCTTGTTTCGCTGACTCGCTGGCAAGCACCAAGAAAACAGCGTCTTCTCCGCAGCTTGTCAAAATGCCATATCCTTTACTACCTTCAACATAGATTCGATCGATGCTGCCACGAGAGAGTTCATTGCCAATTCGATCTCCTAAGGACAACATAGCTGCTGACATCGCCGAAACCCGTTCTTCATCCATTCCCATTGGCAACATAGTCGCGAGAGGCAACCCGTCAGGGGTAACGAGAGCTGCTCCCTCAACTTCACTGGTATCTGATACAAAGTTCTGAAGAACGCTATTAAGTTTTGCTGTGTTGATCATAATCGTCAGACTTCCTGGTTTTTGAGGGCGAAATTTTTGAGAGTAAACAACGATACTGAGACCCAAAAAGATCAACAGAACAAGCAAGAATTCATTCATTGACTTTCACATATCAAAAGCCCGCGATTGATTACTCATACGACATGACTTATGAAGTACAGCTCGGTCAAAACCAGCATCGCCAAATTCAGCAAAGTAAAAACTCTAAAATTCAGTACGAGACATTGATTTGTAATATTTTGTAATCCAAGCAATATTGCCCAAAGACTACACATAATTCATATTATGTTCAACGGGAAGTCACCAAATCAATCTCAAGAGAATCTCAATTTTGTCGTTTCTATATTTTTGCCTCTTCGACCTTTTCTAAAGAATAAAATTCAGATCAATTTACAAGTCTTGAAGCACCCTGACAACAGCTTCAACAGTCTTCTATTACATGTATAGCATCTCCCGTCAATGCTTGAAACCAATTGACAAATACAACTTAAAACGGAATAGTTGCACCTCCGATTGAAGTCAAAATATTTTTGGAAGAACACTATCAGCATCCGACTTTGCCTGAGGCAATCATCCGATGTTGACATAAAACAAGATCCACTTTTTGATCGCAACTAATACCGCACAGACCTTACCTCTACCCTGGAAGAGACTTTGCGTCTCAGATAGACTTATCTTATAGCGGGTGCAACACCTCACATACCTGAGCAAATACTTAGAGTCTTGAAAACACAGGCTTACATGACAAGACAAAGATTTGTTTAGTTTTATAAGGGGACTTATATATTTTTCAACCAAAACATCTTTAGAAAATTGATGAAAGCTCTTTGTTTCGTCCAAGAATCTATCAGTGCTTTCAAACGCTAGCGACATAAGTTGAATTAAAACAACTACGGCAAAAATTCAATACGAAAGATAAAGAAACGCGTACTGCTCGTTGCGTAATCTTACGGAATTCCATGTTTACGGATCGCAATGAGGCTATTTTTCACCGATTTTTTCGAACGGATGCGAATCTTGTTGTAAAGAGGCTGCTTCTCAAGGCGATCGCTCTCCCCTGCTTGCAACCCAGACTCTTTGCTAAGTGCTACCTCGGAAAACTTTAAAGGCTCTTGTTGGGAAGGCGCATTTGATCAGTAATTTGCAGGATTCCGTCTTGCTCAATGGTAATCTGTAATACACTCATAGGTAACCTGCGTTACAGTTTTGAGATAAAGTCTAGATCTGCTTTGAAGCCTCTAGTCGTTCGTCGCTGCATCCCTTATTATGACCGCTGCATCCCTTGTTTCTGCTTCCAACTGGAAACACATTTTTGTAGAAACTAACCGAATTCGACTTCACTGTGTTACTCAAGGAGAAGGAGAGCTAGTCATTCTCCTACATGGCTTTCCTGAATTTTGGTACTCTTGGCGGCATCAGATCCCGGCTCTCTCCAAACACTTTAAAGTCGTCGTCCCCGACCTAAGAGGCTACAACGATTCAGATAAACCTCTGAGTGGGTACGACCTCGATACGCTTAGTGCAGATATTCGAGGACTAATTCGCAACCTGGGATACCTCAACGCTCACATCGTAGGCCACGATTGGGGTGGTTCCATTGGCTGGCACATGGCACACCAGTTTCCGCAATATGTCCAGCGATTGGCAGTGCTGAATGCTCCTCATCCTCAGCGCTTCATGCAGGAACTAGTCAGCAATGTTGACCAGATGCGACGGAGCTGGCACTGGCTCGCATTTCAAATTCCAAATTTGCCAGAGTGGGCGATCAGACTCAACATCCAGCAATTTATTCAAAGCATGCTGCAAGAACAGTCGATTCGCAAAGGTGCCTTCACAACTCAAGATACGGAAATCTATAAGGCGGCATTAGCAAAACCGGGCGTGCTGTCGTCCGCGTTGGGGTACTACCGACAGTTTCTCTCACCACAAGGGCTATGGCGCAGTTGGAGTCGGTTCACACCTGTTGATGCTCCGACCCTAGTGCTGTGGGGAGAAGAAGACTGCTTTCTCTCTCAAGCTTTGACGGACGGATTAGAAACTCTTGTTTCGGCTCCTCTCCAGCTCAAGTTTATTCCTCAGTGCGGTCATTGGATTCAACAAGAAGTTCCTCAAACCGTGAACCGTGAACTGCTTCGGTTTCTTCAAAGCAAAGCTGACTAGAATATAGCAAAAGGCAGAATGCTGAATTCAGGATTCAAAATGAGATGCTTGCTAAGCAAAATGCTCAGCCCTCCAAGCTGTCTTAATCTAACTGCGATTTGCCATACGATATCCTAATACTTTTTTCTACTGCCCCACTCTAGACGCCAGTATCGCAATGCGCAGATAGGTTAGGACAGATATTGATGGAGAAGCCACGCGGTGCGCGGCTTCTCCATAAACTATTGGTTTTATATCAGCGCGTAGCACCATACTTTTGAAGTGAGAGCACTTGAAGTGAGAGCACTATTTTCTAATATCGGGGCATTTTAAGAGTGTTACCAGTGTCCCAAAGAGTGTTGGAACGCAAAACATTGTGTTCTGGGTTCTTCAATGACTAAAAGGATGGGTGCCAAGTATTACAAGGCAGGCAGGAACAACACAGCTCTTCTCAAATCCCTAGTCTTGAAAGGAACTGTGACAGTGGTTGCCTCTTTTTGAGAGGAGAGCTGAAGGAACATGGACGACTTCTCAGACAGCCTCTGAGGACTCAGTATAGCTGTAGTCAGCTTATTTAGGACATAGACGTTTTTGTAGCCGCGCGTCGCGTGGCTACAAAAACGTCCTAAGGCTAATGGCTGTAGCTATACAATTCGGTTCAGTGTTTTTTCTAAGGGTGTAGATTTTGAAAACTCATCGTTGAGTCTCTTGTTCGTATGAGGATCTGAGACTCTGTGGTGTCTTCTATCACTGCATAAACTCGTCTTCACGCAAAGGTGCATCCTAAGTTTACATAGTAGCCGGGCATCTTTGCCCACGTTGGAGCCGCGTCGCCTGATGGAGAGGCGGGAAAATCGCACAGCAAACACCGACAGATTTGCGAAGATGGAATACTCC
The DNA here is from genome assembly GCA_937128595.1 of uncultured cyanobacterium. Lineage (GTDB taxonomy): Bacteria > Cyanobacteriota > Cyanobacteriia > CAKZMO01 > CAKZMO01 > CAKZMO01. The sequence goes on from CAKZMO010000040.1 coordinate 4,918, forward strand.
CCTCACACCAAGCTCGACGGCTTGCAAGAAGCGTGAATTATGAGTTGTGATAAGACTCTAGCGAAGTGAGATTCTGCATCTTTCCATTTTCAATTTCTTTTTCCACTAAGATCGTTCTATTTTCTGAGGCGGGTTCTAACCTCTTGAATAAGGAGGATGCAAGTTTCTCCAAAATTTTTCTGTAGAACAGATCTATTTACCGCTCGATTCACTCGCGTTTGTATACTAGATTCATGTACTCTGTCTGTAATAATCTATTCTGCGTACTTTTGAGAAAATTTTAGGCAGAGGTTGTAGCTGTTTGTACCGCTACTCTCAGTATCATTTCCTATCCAGTTTTTAATAAAAACCTCACTTGTTGTCATTGATTGGGAGCTTTGCGCTCAACCTTATAAAACTATGTTAGACATTGATGCTTTTATGTCGTCTTTAGACAGTGAGTCTACTGTCGGAGGTGTTCACCCCTCGTTAAAGCAAAAGCTGAACTTGTATCAGGTTTTCAGCAAGCTCTATGAACAACATCGAACCCTTTTAGATGAGATTCTCAATCTTGAGAATTCAACGGGTGAGCACTTGTTTAGTGCCACTACGGCTCCGTATGTTCACAGCTTTGTCATGAATGGGCAGGTCGGACTGATGACCAATCTGATGAAAGGAGGTACTCAGACTGTTTTTCAACCACAGCAGATTTGGACAATCGGACGCGATCGCCGTAAAACTGTAATTCCTGTCGCAGATGAACGTCTATCACGCTGTCATGGGGCGATCGCCTATCAGCCGCAGTTTCAAGCCTTCTACTTGATCGATTTCGAAAGCACAAATGGGTCTTTTGTCAATGGAGAACCCATCCGTCGCCAGCACCTCCTCAAAGATGGCGATCGCATTCGGCTGGGCAGTCTGAGCTTCTCTTTTTCGGTTAGCAATTCAGTTCGTTCCGCGAGCCGAGTTTCGACAGAGATTGAACAGATTGTTAAAAGCCGTCTCCAACAGGTGCAAATCAAACCCGACCCGACGTTCTACGATAGCTATTCAGATGCCTCTGAAGTCTTATCTGAGGAAACATCTGGACGCTCTGACACAGAACTTGTCATCGACGATACGCTAATGTTTTTGCGGGATGAGCTGTAGAAATTTTCCTGGAATTCCTATGAGCATATCTTTGACCTTTTCCAGGCATTCGTTTGGTGTTAGAAAGCTGTGCTCTACAAAACGTAGAACAACACTGAATATAGTGCTACGCGCTATATAAAACCAATGGTTGATGGAGAAGCCGCGCGGTGCGCGGCTTCTCCATCAAT
>CAKZMO010000041.1 GCA_937128595.1 uncultured cyanobacterium
CTATCCGTTCCCTGCGATCGCACATGAGCCACTGATGCAGCCGAGTGTCGAGACGCTGACTCAGCAGGGATTACATCCTACAACCTTGCCTCTTAGCTTGACTCGAAGAGATGATGACCCAACTGGAGACTCAGAAGTTTTCGGCATTCAACCTGCGCTCAAATTTGAAAATGTCACCCTCATTACTGGAGCGAAGGTTGTCAGTCTGCACACTAACGCTTCAGGAGCGGTTATCAAGGGAGTACAGGCCGAAGTCGGAGAGCAGGTTTTGCTTTACACCAGCGATATCGTGGTGCTGGCATGTGGCGCGATCAATTCGGCAGCGCTGATGCTAGCGTCTGTCAATGCAAAACATCCCACGGGACTTGCCAACAGTTCTGATCAGGTGGGACGCAACTTGATGAAGCCACAGACGACAAGTATTGTTCAACTTAGTACCACCGCAAACTCCGGTCAGTTTTCTCGCAGTGTCAGCCTCAACGACTTTTATTGGGGCGATCGCGACTACGACTATCCGATGGGTCATATCCACAACTCAGGCGGACTCTTGCAAGACGTGCTGTTCGCAGAGTCTCCCCCCTTATTGTCGGTCTTAGCCAAGGTCATGCCAGGTTCAGGGCTAAGACAGTTAGCGAAACGATCGATTGGCTGGTGGGCGCAGACTGAAGTGCTGCCCGATCCCAAAAACCGAGTGCGGTTGGAGAAGGGCAAGCTGCGACTAGAATTCACCCCAAACAACACCGAAGCGCACGATCGCCTAATCTACCGCTGGATTGAAGCTCTGCAAACGATGGAAAAGAAAAATACGAAAGGCATCCAGCGCAGCGGCGTTCATCCCCGTGGAGAAGCTCCGCTTCAGGTCGTAGCATATCAGAGCGGCACTTGCCGCATGGGAACCGATCCTGCAACTTCTGTTTTAGATATAAATTGCCGCACTCACGATATCGACAATCTCTACGTTGTGGACAGCAGTTTCTTTCCGTCGTGCGGTGGAGTCGGGCCAGCCCTGACGGTTATTGCTAATGCCCTACGCGTCGGTGATCATCTGAAACAGCGCCTGAAGGGATAGTGTTTAGCTATATTCTTTTTCAGCGGCGCGTTTAGACCCGACCGTGGGCTGGAAATCTTGTAGTACCTAAACCGTGAGAAAGTCTACCGTTGCCAATAGGGAAATTTAGCGATCCAACGGCTTGTTAGCCTGCGATCGCCATAAGCCCAGAGTGTTTTTCAATGCTTCATCAATTTTTGCTGTCGGCAATGAGCCAATCACACGATGAACCGCTGATATTACAATCGTTGCCAGGTTATCAGTTGCTTGCACGATCAATGCGGGGCGCGTCTTCGCAGAACTCAGGTTGGAATTTGGAAAGAGAACCAGAGCAATATCACCTCGATTAACAGTTGGCGTTGGCTGCGTCATAGTTGTCATAAACACTCATTTCAGGGCTATTCCAATCATCTGTAAAGGTGTCTAGACTGGCGCGTAAAGCTTTAGCCTGCTCTATGTCAATGCCTTGAGATGCTAAGTCAATATCATTCGACTTTACGAAGGTAACAATTACACAAGTTCCTTCAGGTACGTTATTGGGATTTTCCGTAAGTTCTATACGACCATCGCGGTAAATTCCCTCAACACTTATTAGCATGTTCTCTCCTCAAATTTTCAGCATCTAAATCATGAGCAGCAGCACTATGAGGGGTTCATTTCAGTAATCCTCAGTTATTTTTTTCCTTGATAGAGTGCCCCTTGAGAAAATGATAGCTGTATTACCGTCGCCTAACGATCTTGGTCAGCGGTTATGGTCTCTGGGTAGCATCACAAGCGGCTCCTTGCAATCTGCTGTACCGCATGTCATGGGGAGCGCACGCTACAAGATTGGCGATCGCGCTCACCTGGCGCTTCTATCGGCTGACCACGCCTCTTGCGAAGAGGGCATCGTCACGACCTGGCTCATGGTCGCTGGAAGGAGCGATCGCACAAGATAGGCTTTCCCCTTTTCAGTCCGCTGCAATAGGGTTGTTGAGGTGGCGATCGCTACCTACCAGCTCTCAACACTTGTTCTGCTGTTAGTTTCAAGCCTGAGAAAGTTGACGAAACAATCGTCTGATTGCCTCGAAACTGCTGAATTTCATACTCTCCGTCTGCTAGCGTGCAAATAGAGATGGTGGGTTGCTTGGGCTTCCCAATGTGTCGAGTCCCCCCTAATCCTGCGTAGTCTGCAATCCAATATTCAGGGATGCCTAACGCTGCATAGTCTTCAAGTTTGCGGGCATAATCATTTTGCCAGTTGCTACTCACCACTTCCACCACAAATTTAATCGAAGTGCCTAGAGTTAAGATTGACTGGTCATACCAAAGTGGCTCTTTGGTCAGCTCACCTTGATCAACCACTGCGATATCAGGCCGAAATGCCGTCATGCCAGTGTTAGAAGGGCGCAACAGTCCCCGCTGAAGGACAAACCAAGGTAAACCTATTCCGTCGATCTGGACACAGATCTTGGTGGTGATGAAGGCTGCAACCTCTTCATGCAAGCCTGTCGGTTCCAAATCGAACACCTCTCCGTCGATCAGTTCGTAGCGGTTGTCGCCACCAAAATGAGCGAGGAACTCGTCAAAGCTAAGCGGCTTCTGTTGAATTGCTGGATCGACTGCAATAGTCATAGGTCAACTTAGCCTATTCAATGCCTCAAGTCTACCAAATCAAGTATGTGGAATATATGACCCATCAAACCTCTGATTGATTTGCCTTGAAGTATTGGCAGGCAGTCTTTCGGCTACAACTCAATCAAGGACTCAGGGGTCTAACGATTGAGATGAGCCGCAGCAGCTCACTTTTGATGCCCACAGATAACCTCTCGGCGGTCGGCTCCATCGATTTGGTATGCCGCGATCGCCACACCGAGAACTTTACTGCACATCCTCACCTCCAAGCCCATTCAAGATTTCCCTAAAGCTATTTAAGCCCGCCTCCAGATTTTCAATGGGGAGCACGTCATCCGCTAGCGGTATGAAAATATAATGGAGTCAGCGCACTCTACCCAACCTTCTCATGACACCCGAACAACGCGAGCAAATGGAACAGCATGTGACGGCCATCGCTCAGCTTCTCTACGATGACGCCGAGGCGAAAGGCATGAGCATGGATAGCATGGCGGACATTGAGCAAACCGTACGCACTCAGTTGCAAACCCATGTGTCACCGGAGCTAGGCATTTTTTTGTCAACAC
>CAKZMO010000042.1 GCA_937128595.1 uncultured cyanobacterium
CTACAGCATCATTTAATGATGTCCATCTACTTAATAGGTTGCAATCGTCTTTTGAACTCAGCCACTAACTCTTCTTTCGTTCTTTCTTTTTGGCCTACGTTGACATAGTGTTCAGCTAACTGCTCAAGCTGACCATTTAAGACCAACGTACCCACTTGCCCTGACCCGACATTTGTAAAGATGAATCCGTCGTGCTTGGCATAGTTAGAAATCTGCTTCTGAAAGTAGATTGGAAGCCGATGCCAAGGCATAGCAGGATTTTCGTGATGCTCAACATGATAACCGTCGTTGAAGTTCAGAGAATTCTTGGGAGTGTTGATACAGGCAAACGTTGATTTGTAGTTGTTATCTGGCTCCTCTGGATCAACAAAGATATGTTGCTTCCAGTTTCCTTCCATGAGGGCAAACGACAGGATAACCGTGGGCAGAATAAAAACAAACAGTGTGGCAATAGGCTTGACTTGATAGAGATAAAAAACCGTTGTAAAGAAAGCGAATGAACCAATAATCGACCGGACTGCGACTTTAGTTCTATTTTGCTTGATGAGGTGATAAGGCAGCTCAACCCAGATTAGAAGTACATATCGAAGCATGTATTTCAGATGCTCCAGTTTAGAGTCTCGCTGATAGGGCATTGTAGAGCTAACATCGTGTGGCAACATATTGTTTTCACAATGATGCATTGCAATATGGTGAGCGTAATAAGTCCAGATTGGCATTCCAAAGAAGTTACTTAAGAAGCTCGTATTAATGTGCTTTAGAAACTGCCATTTTCGATTAAAGATTGGGGTATGAGTAGAATAATGCAGCGCTAATATGAATGACCTTGCATAAAAAAATAGGTTAAAAAGCACATAACACAATCCTAAGACAGAGGTGAGTATATTTGATACTCTGCCTTCTAATATGTAGAGCGCGATCGCCCAAGGAATGGTGGTGAGGCAAATATTTGCCATGACATAGACAATATATATGTTGCTTTCTTCCTGACCTTTTAATAGGTTCGCAACAATCCAGTGGCTAATGCCTTCGGGTAAAGCAAAAAAGTGCTCATTTCGCGATTGTTCTACATCGAACTGGTTTAAGGCTTGATTGACTTTTACTTGTGTATTCATTAAAGAAAAGCTTACCCCGGTACATTAGAATGAATTTGCTGTCGATACATTCCTGCGTCAAGCTTACCTGACGGGTCTATCGTTTATCTTAAAGTAGCCTACTGAATATAAATATCCATCGAGCCAAGATAACTAGCAGATATTGACATATCGAAGCTGACATATCAAGAGATTTGCGGCTGAAGCGATCGCCTTCCGATGCACAAACCGTATCGCCTCTTCATCGATTACAGCTCTCTAAGTATGTAGTCTCAAATCTCCGGTAGGATGCGTTGGCGCTAGCGTCACGCATCAAATCTCTACGCAATGGTGCGTTACGGCTCTGCATAACGACGCCCACACCAATGATTATTTGTGTCTATCCACTGACAACAAGCGATCGCCCCTCAAGATGAGCATCAACGCACCGCTGACTCAGTAACCGCTGACTCAGTAACCGCTGACTCAGTATCAGTTGAGTTCGTGCAGGCGCACATAACAGAAACATGACTGAAAGCGGCGACGTTAAGCAGCAGACAATTATCCAAAATTTTGGTGATATCAAAGCCGAGCTACAGGGCAACAAGAGCAACTTCACCACTACTTAATACGCACATCATCCAGGTCTCAGAGATGTGTCCATACTCTCAGACGTCGTA
>CAKZMO010000043.1 GCA_937128595.1 uncultured cyanobacterium
AGCGTGAGTTGATACGCCTGAGCCTCCGGAATCAACCAGGGCAGTGTCGACCCTTGAGCAAGCTCCAAGGCTCGGTTCAGCGCTGTAGATGCACCTGCAAAATCCTGTTTAGCAGCGTTAATACGTGCCAATAGAGTAAATCCTGCCAGCAGCACATCCGATTGTTCACCATTTGCGGCTAACTGCATTCCACGCTCCAGGTGTGATGAGGCTGCATCAAGATCATTCCATTCATAGTATACGTTTGCCATCCCAACAGCATTTATCGCACTGATCGGCAGTTGGGGCATACCGGGAATAAAAGTGGCTTGCAGTGCCTCCTGGTAGATTTTTTCCGCTTCCTTAAGCTGGCCGCTTTCCATCTTAAGGTGAGCAGCCGAGTAGCTAGCTAAGGCTGCAACGAAGGGAATTCCATGTTCATAGCTGGTGGAAATTGACTTTTGATAAGCCTTTTGTGCTTCTATCGTGTTTCCGTCTAGCCGATAGGCATAACCAAGCATTAATGCCAGTAGACTGCGATTCAAGTTGTCTTCTAGAGGCAGTAGTTGGAGTGCATGAGAGGCAAACTGAATAGTGTTGGGAATGTCTTTGCGAATGCGTGCCACACTCGCACGAATCGCTGCAATTTCCCCCATCATACTTGTTTGAACATCGGGCGGAAGTGTTGTGACTCCTGCTTCGGCATGGTTTAGTAGAAATTCAATAGGTTGTAACTCAACGCTAAACAATAAAGCCCAACTATATATCACACACAGGCCCGGACGAGAGTGAATCAGCGCTTGCGGTAGCTGTTTCATCCAGGAGTTCAATAAAGAAAGTTCACTCCGTACCCAGATCAAATATCTGTTTTGTTCGATCAAATCGGCCACATACTCATACGCTTCGGCCATCAAGGCATAACGCACCGCATCGCGAATCACCCCCTGCTGTTCGAACCATTGGGCAGCGCGGTGATAGAGACTCGGAAGTTGTTCAATATACTCACTTTGAGCACGCTGTAGCACAAATTCCGTAAATAAGGGATGATAGCGAAACCAGTGCCGTCCAGTATCAAGTGGTGTGATAAGTAGATAATAATCATTTAGCTGATCCAAAAAATGTTGACTGTTCTTCGCATCTCGCAGGTAATCACACAGATCACTGCACAACTCGTGAAGTAGCACTGTTTGAAAAATAAATTGGATGACATCATCAGGTAGATGCTGAAGTACTTCTTCAGCAAGATAATCAAATAGATGGGACGGAGCGCCTTCCAGTAATCGCAAAACCCCATCCACATTTGGGGAGGCTTTCAAAGAGAGCGCAGCTAATTGAAGTGCGACAGCCCATCCATCAGTTCGTTTTTGGAGCAGATGGAGGGTGCCTGCGGGAATCGGCTGATTTACAGACTGTTGTATGAAGTTTTCGATCTCATCTTGCCGAAACCGTAGATCATTGAGACTTAACTCGGTCAGTTCTTCGCGAACACGTAACCGGGCAACCGGCAAATCAGGCGGATGACGTGTAGCGATGACAACTTGAATATGTGCAGGCAGTCGTTCAACAAAGAATTCAACTGCCGCCAAAATTACGGTTTGTTGTACAACATGGAAATCATCAAGAACGATCGTAACGGAATGATCCATCTGCATCAGATCATTGATTAGTGGGATAAGAATTGTTTTAAAAGGTAAGGCTTCAGGTGAACGAAGAAGTTCCTTTGAAACCTCCCCCAATTGCTTATCAGCCTGTTGAATAGATGCAATCAAGTAGGTGAGAAACCGTGTCAGATCCTGATCGTCTTGATCGAGCGTAAACCATGCTACTGTGGACTCTGTTTGAGTCGCCCACTGCTGTAGCAAAGTGGTTTTCCCATAACCGGCAGGAGCACTAATGATAGTCAGCTTTCGCCCTGGGCTGTGCTGAAGTTGGCTGACCAACCTAGATCGTGCAATGGTAGTCTGTCTCAGAATGGGCATCATAATTTTAGTATTTAAAATCGGATCACGTGGCATTTTGGCCCTCTACCTTAGATGTATTAGTAGAATAACATTAGTGACCAGGTTGAAAGCATGAAATAGAGTTAAGGTCGCAAGACATCAAGTAGGAAGTCTTCATTCAAAGCAGCTTGATAGCGCATCTGCCGTAAGGAAGTCTTGCCTTTACGTCGCTTGAGTAAATTGAGTGCGATGCGTCGCAGACTCGCCAGATTACGCGCAGTGGTGCGCTCCTGCGTCCGATTGTCGTCTTCCTTAAATACGGCATCCAGAACCCAATGAAAGCTGTTTTCAATTGCCCAATGAGCACGGACACAACCTAACAATAAAGCGGGCTGAGGTGGAAGTGTGCTGATAAAATAGCGCGTTTCCTCTTGGATTTCACCATCTTTCTCGCGGTGTGAGCGGATCCGCACCAGAGTTTGACAGTTACGCCAGCCTATTTTCATAGCGCGATCATCAGCGAGCACCCAGCATTCTCGTCTTTCTACCCAGCCATTGCGCCGTTCTTCGGTAACCGTATAATCCGGTTGTGGATGATTAACAAATCGCTCATCATCAGTGAGTGCAAAACGTGCCTCAACCAACTGATACAATTTGCCTTGGTTCTTCTTGACAGCTAGAACATAGTCTGCCTTCTGCTCTACAATCTGATCGGCAATTGCCTTCTGACAGCCCATGGCATCAATTGTGACGATGGCATCCTCAAGCGTTAGTAATGAGAGCAGCTCTGGAATAGCCGTGATTTCATTGGATTTATCATCGACTTTGTATTGTCCCAGGCTGATCCCATTGACGGTCGCCCATGCGCTCACCAGATGTAAATTCGCGTCTACACCACGCACCGTTTTGCCGTCGATGGCGATCACCTGACCGCGTGTTCGTTGGAAAGTTGCCTGTGTCCACGCAATGAAATGCTGCTCAAAGGCTTCCGCATTCAGCCGTCGGAACACACGCTTGATGGTATCAATCGATGGTAGTATGCCTTCTGGGGGTGCTAACCATTCTTGCAACCACTTGGCTTTCGTTTTAACAAATGTTTCGATGGCTGCCCAATCATCTGCGCCAGCTACCGTGGCTGCAACAGCAATGGCGATAATATCCAACAGGCGATGATGACATTTATTCACCATACGCGGATCGGGTAAATCAGCGAAGTGCATACGCAGGCTATCTAACACAGCAACTTCCTTATTCCTTGTGACGTTCAGTTCGTTACAGTATATCTCAATTCTATTTCATGCTTTCAACCTGGAATCACCCCCGAATAAGTGGGGGTTTGCTGAGGTGGCATTGTCGTGCTAAGTGGGTGTATAGGCCAGCATCTCATCAATACTAAAACGCTGCTTGAAGTTAAACGCATGGGGCGTGGGGCCATGCGTGTGCATGTAGTTGATGCGGTTCAACGCTTCGGGCAATGTGGGTTGATGGCCCGTCGGCACCCACCACAAAACGGGCGACGGTTTTTCCCATCTCGTGAACCACTCGCGGCGACGGCTGAAATAATCAACATGATGGCTTTTATAGGCATATTGATACAGCGCCTCGATGCTCTCCCACACGGA
>CAKZMO010000044.1 GCA_937128595.1 uncultured cyanobacterium
CAGGGCGACGCCCATCAGCGTTGGCAACGTCACGGCCCAGCCCACCATGCCAAACATCCCCACCGCAAACCACACTTGTTTCCGGGTTTGGCGGGCTTTAAGTTTGCGGCGAGCTTTGCCACCAATGTTGTCCACAAACGAGTGGTGGTCAGAGGAGTTTGTCGAGCTGGGCTTAGACATTTATCGGCCCTCCATTGTAAGCGCCGTGAACTGACGGGCTAAACTTGCTTCCATCCGAGCGATCGCGGTGCGAGCCCGACGCTCCTGCTCATTCAGGGTGCGAAACTGCTGGATAACTTCCTGCTTCAACTCATTCAGTTGACTGCCTCGAAAAGCATTGCGGGTCGAAACTAAGACCTCTGATCCACATTTCACCAAAATGCCCCCGTCTACCGCGACGAAAATTTCTTCTGCTTCTGGTGTCAAGAACGTCAAAATACCCGGAACCAACGCTGCAAGAAAATCAATGTGATGCGGTAGCAGGCAAAACGCCCCGTTTTCCGCCTCAGCGATGACTTTTGTCGCGGGTTGGTCGATCAGAACATGGTTAGAGAGGAGAAGTTTGAGGTGCATGGGTAAGGGAGTAAAAATGATAGGGAAGTGGGTAATTTTGGATTCAGGGCTACGTTTTTGCATTTCACATTCTGCAATCTCTTCCCCGTTCTCTAATTCATTCTCTTTGTTCCCTCTGGAGCTTTTCCAATCATGTAGAGCGTTTTCTCTGGGATATCGGCAAATTCGTCGTTGAGGATGCGATCGCACCCATCTAGAGCCTCCTCCAGTGCTACAAATTGACCTGAAATACCGCTGAAACGTTCTGTGGTGTAAAAGGGTTGGGTGAGGAAGCGTTCGAGGCGGCGGGCACGGTAAACGGTTTGTCGTTCGGTTTGGGCTAATTCTTCGATGCCTAGCATGGCCATAATGTCTTTGAGATCTTCGTAGTCGGCCAGGGTTTTGCGCACAGCCTGGGCAATCTGGTAATGGCGTTTACCCACCACTGTGGGGGTAAGGATTTTGGAACCGGACTGCAGCGGATCGATCGCAGGGTAAAGACCTTCACTGGCTCGTTTGCGGGACAACACGATGGAGGCAGACAGGTGCGAAAAGATATGGACCACGGCGGGATCCGTAAGATCGTCAGCGGGTACATACACAGCTTGTACTGAAGTAATGGCTCCAGTATCGGTACTGCAAATTCGCTCTTCTAGAGCGGCGAGTTCTGTTGCCAGAGTGGGCTGATAGCCAACGCGTGAAGGCAGCTGCCCCATGAGTCCAGATACTTCCGAACCCGCCTGGATGAATCGAAACACGTTATCGATCATCAGCAGAACATCTTGGTGAGCCTCGTCGCGGAAGTATTCAGCCATAGTCAAAGCCGCGTGGCCGACCCGGAAGCGTGCCCCCGGTGGTTCGTTCATCTGACCAAATACCATCACAGTTTTGTCTAGCACGCCTGCTGCCTGCATCTCGCGATACAGTTCTTCACCTTCGCGCGATCGCTCACCCACACCACAAAAGATGCTCACCCCCTGGTATTGCTTCACCACGTTGTGAATCATCTCAGTAATCAAAACTGTTTTGCCGACCCCCGCACCGCCAAAGAGACCCGCTTTGCCGCCGCGCTCAATGGGAGCTAAGACATCAATCGCCTTGATGCCGGTAGCTAAAATTTTGGTTTGAGTCACGCGCCGATTTAGCGGTAGGGGAAAGCCATGGAGCGATCGCCAAGAGCCTGTCACAGCTCCCAGTCCATCAATCGGTTCCCCAAACACATTGAAGACTCTCCCTAGCAAACCGTCACCAACTGGTACTTGGAGAGGCAAATGCGTATCTTCTACCGTCATACCCCTCGCAATCCCATCGGTAGAGGTGAGGGCGATACCTCTCACATCGTGGGCACTGAGATAGTTCACCACCTCAATAGTGGCACTTTCCCCCACATTTACTTGGGTATGCAAGGTAGGCAGCACCTCTGGAAAATGCAGATCAACTACACTGCCTCGCACGGCAGTGACCGTTCCCGCTACCATGACGAATGCCGATGCTGGTGATCAGGAATATCGCCCAAAAATGGTTGAACACCTGTTTCCGGATAATCATCATCATTCGGACTAAATAGACGACTTGCAACCTTTAAGATGTCTTCAAACAGCTCCAAAAAAGCTCGTATCATTTCTCTGACTTTTGTAGATAAATTTCTTTTCGTCGCAGGCATAGTGAAACTCCCAACTTTGTTTTACGTTTATCGACGACAACGCTGAGATTGTAGAACCGTAGCAGTGGCAGATTCAAAACCAGCTTTTTGCCAGCAGTTTTCCAATCGTAAGCGATACGTTTCTGTCTCATAGTCAAGCTGCAAGCAGCGCTCTAGCAGTTTGAGCCTGTAGTCTTTTCTAAACTTGAGTGGATTTAAGCAAATGAATACTTTCCGATCAAAAATAGGCTGCTTTAAATAAGCCTCAGTGATGATTTGAAAGTTAGTTTTATATTTATTTTCCTTCATCTCAAAGTCTCCTAAACCCCTTGCTCCCAGATGGGAGGAGATAGACATCCGACTAATTTCAGCACTAGAACTATCCAGCACTTTTTCTCATTCCACTTCCTCTGCCAAGCGGTGTTTCATAGAAAGTGTTCTATGTTGCTGTTTTTGACGCTGCTTTGCTACTAACTCACGAGTTTCTTCTTGGATTTCAGCATCATTAATTTCAGCAGCTTCTGCTTCGCTTCGCTCTAGCATCGATTGCTCAAGGTGTTGTTGCTGTTGCCTTGTTTCGGTGACGTACTGACGAGCTTTTTCCTGAGTAGACATGTTTTATTTCCTCAGAGTCATTCAGATGATTCGAACTTCTTTGATATCAGGGCAGCTCATTATTAAAGGAAACAGCGATTGATTTCCAACTGAGTCCTGTTGAAAACTCCCTTCAACTATGACGTTATCGAGAGAGTATGAGGATGTTATGAAGAAGCCCTTTTCTGTAAACAAAGCTAATTGCAAGATGCTGGTTCAACGATGCCTGAGATGGTCTCGATTAGGGTGCTTGGATCAAATGGTTTGGCGACCGTGGAAACAGCTCCTACGGCTCGAACCTGCAATTGATTCGTTAGGCGATCGCGCGATATCAAACACACCACGGGAATATTTCGCGTGGTGTGTTCGCTCTTATAGCGATATTAAATCGCTTGTGAACTGCTAAGTGAGAGGAGGATGACATTAGGCAATTTTTCCTGAACAACTTTCAGCCATCCTCGGGTCGCATCTGTCATGATGACCTGCCGTCCTAACAACTTTAGGCGAGTTGAAGAATCGTTTTAAGGTCATCAACGTCTTCAATGACGGTCAGGCGGATGAAGCGATACGGCTGCATTGTCCCTTCGAAAAATATATACGGTGCTTTTTATAACCCATATTTGTTATGGGCACCTCGAAAAATACGATATCTGCTGAATCAGGCGTCTCATCTCAGTCTCA
>CAKZMO010000045.1 GCA_937128595.1 uncultured cyanobacterium
GAAGTGGCAGACCGCATGGGATTGACAACCCAGCGTCAGGCAATAGAAGCCGTCTTTCGGGTCTATGCCGATTGCTACACCACAGGGCAAGTGCCCACAGTATCTAGCGCTCAACCCTCACCCAAAGCCGCAGCTCCCCAATCTAAATCGGTGGACTGTGCAGCCGCTCTCGATTCACTGTTATCCGCGTAATCTATGCCCACACCATCGATAGAAAAAATTGAACGCATTGCAGCCTACTGCGACAGTATCGACACATCGGAGGAATTGAACCTTAACTACGAGCCTTTCAACCTCAGAGACATTTTTGAATCAAACTTCAGTCTGGATGTTGAGGACTGGGAAGAAGAGGAGGAAGAAGACAATGTTGAAACCCTCCGTGAAATCAAGCTCATTTTTGAAGCGCAAGCCCGATACCTTCAGTCGATCGCCAATCTCATTTAACGCAGCAAAAAGGCGATCGCCCTCACCTACCACAGCCGAGCGATCGCCCCTCATCAACCATCACAAAAGGAACCTCGTGGCAGACCTACCCCGAATCTCTCAACTAGAAGGCAACCTAAGCCACTCACACATCCAGCAAATTCGCAGACGCTGCGGAGCTGACCTTGACCAATATCAAGCCGAATTAGAGAAGGAATTGACAGAAAGCAATCAGGCGATCGCATCCACAAATCAACCAGGCTGGTATCTAGATCCGAGAGAAGGCTGGGTTCGTGGCGGATGGCCTAGCTAAGGCTCACAAAAGAAGGCGATCGCCCTCACTCACCACAGCCGAGCGATCGCCCCTTGTCCCTAATCACTTAGAAAAAGGATTCTTCATTATGGCTCACGGAATCACCTATTTTCACAGCTCTGCAGCAATGCAACGGCTTGAGTCAAAGTATGGCTTCAGATTCGAACAGATGACCCTTGACCAAAAACTTGCATCTCTCAACGCAGCGGTGTTTGCCTGGCTCAATCACCGAAACGGGCAAATCAAGGTCATAGACGAAGGAATAACAGACCTGCTCCCCTCCACAATGGATGACGTGTTGGAAGACGCCACGTTAGCCGAATGTCATGCCATCGTTCAATGCCTAGCGCAAAACCTGTTTGGGGAATGACCGCAGAACGAGGGAAACCGGACACCTGACACCACAAAAGATTCTAAATTCATGAACTTAAAAACCATTAACCCGCTCTACGTTATCGGTTCAGTAGCGCTGGTCTTTAGCCTCGCCACGGGAGGCGTAGACGAAATCAAGACCCAGCAAAATCAAGCCTCTCTCATCAAAGAGGAACGGCGAGAACTTGCCGCAGAGAGGATTCAGCTTGAACTCTCTCGGGCAGAAGAGGAGCAAGAGGAATCAGTTGCAAATTCTCGATACGAAAACAACTGCCTGCTTGTGGTCAACACTTCGAATCCCAATCAGTACGCAGGCATCACCCCTGGAGAACCCGTCATCGACATGGCTCTTAATCGTCCATTGGCAGACGGCCATCGAGTTTGTGATGTCTACGGCCTGACTGGAACGATTCAAGACGGAGTCGTAGCCGACCCAGCTCGCACGGGCGATCGCGCCATCATCCAACAGGCCATCGATGCTCAAGGCATCAACGCAACAGCTCAACCTGTAGCAAACGGAGGAAATCTCTAATGGGACTTAGAGACCGAGTAAACGCCAAGCGAAAGGCAAAAGAGACTGCCAATCAAAGCGAAACGCGAAAGCATGACCCCAAGGAAAAGCCCAAAACTGAGTCCAAAAAACCAAACTGGGAATGGGTTCGGAACGCGGGGAAGAGTGCCCAGTCGAAGGGCGATCGCAAATCGTTCGTGATTATCCTTCTGAGAATCTTCCTGTTTGTCGTTGGAGGCTTCGTAATTTGGCTCAACATCATGCCCTACATGGATGGCGTGACCAAGCTTTTAGACGGAGCAGGGATGCATCCTCTGATTCAGTTTTTCGCCCGACTCCCGGTCATCGGCTGGATTATCAACACACTGCACTCAATCGCCACGTCCCTAATTGGGATTGCACTCTGGGGAGTCTTTCAGCTGTTGGAATTGTTACCACTGCTGATGATGGGCAGTCAAAAGCAAATCAGACAGGTCATTGCAGGACTATCGCAAATCAAGTCGCTACCCATTAACAATGACGACCCTGAGTTCATCCGCCGATTGACCGTGAAGCATAATCGCTTACCCGCCGAATGGGTGAGCAACGCAAAGAAGGCCGCAAGCATTGTCTACATTGTCGATGCAGCATTTTGTCTCTGGTACTACCCTCCCCTCAAAACAGACCTCTCACTCTGGCTCATGGCTCCATCTATGAGTGACGTAGATTTTAAAAATCTAATTTTGGCAGCGGCAACACTGGTAGCGGTCGAGTTAGTCGTCTCCTGCTGGCTCTGGCTGCACAACGGAAGGTACTTCTTAGGCGGAGGCAAGACGCAACATGAAACCGCATGACATCACTCAAATCTCTCAAGCTTACAAGTCTGGGGAGCTGACAGAAGAAGACTTCTACACCATGCAAGCCATGTCTGAAGCAGCTGAGATGTCAGAGTTCAAATTTGAAGGGATTGCCACCCTTGCCGCTGCATTTTTAGGATTTAGCTTTCTGGGAACCACGGGAGGACTCGGAGCGCTCCTCATTGGAGGCGCGCTCATCTGGGACAAACTGAAGGCAGGAGACAAGGCCGCGCTCGACATCGATGCCGGGAACATCGCCCCTTATCTTCCAGCGGCAGAGAGACCCTATTACGAACAGGCCAAACAACGCGCATTGAAGGCCAATCCGACTCAGGCCGAGCCGAAGCCCGTCACCCCTCAAAAGACGATCGCCGCCACACCCACCACAACACTACCAGCGGAGCAACTGCCAGAGCTGAATCTAGATGAGCTGAGACACTACCCCTCAATCATCATTTTTGGTGCTCAAGGGTCTGGAAAAACCTCACTTGCACGGGCGATCGCCACTGACCGTCAAGTTCACGACCACGAAATTATCGCCTTCGACCCTCACGGCATTCAGTGGGCGCAGTTCCCAGTGATAGGCGCTGGGATGGATTATGGAGCTATCGGAAGCGCCTGCATCTCATTCAAGGGCGAAGTTGACGGCAGATACAAACAAGCCCTTGAGCGACAAAAGGAAGCTATTGCAGCCAGACGGCCTCAAGCTGAGATTGAAAAAAAAGCCTATGCCTTTGCCTCAAAAACAATCATTGCTGACGAATTCACAAATTGGAGCGATCGCCTTGACAGCAATGTGGCGGTAGAATTCCTTCGCCGAGCGTGGACAGACACCCGAAAAATTAAGTTACACACCATTTTTATTAGCCACGCCAACACCATAGAAGGTGGACTTGCAGGAGCAAGAGGACTATCGGCATTGAGAGATAGCGGCTGCTTCCAAATTGAGCTGTTTACAAAATCGGTTAAGGGAGAAGCCGTTCCCACTGGTGATGGATTGCTCTATAGACCTGGGCAAGCCCCTGTCAAAGTTCGCATTCCCAACCCACAAAACCTGAACGTTCAGAACCCAGGTTCAAGTTCAGGACAAAACACCCAGGTTCAGGGTTCTGAACCTCTGAACCCACCTGAACCCGTTGAAGAACCCCGTTCGAACGTTCCAGAGCCTGAACCTGAACCTACCCTGAACCCACACGCGAACGGACTATCTGAACGTGATAGAGCACTCCTCTTGCGAGCGAAGGGAATGTCCATAGACGACATCATTTTTCAGCTTTGGGAGGTCAAAAAGGGCGGCTCAAAGCGCTATCAGGAAGGGCGAGAAAAACTTCGCCTGTGGATCGGAAATTAGCTGAGACACTGAAGCTCCATCAGACACTCATTAAGATAGGTAAAGACTTGTCAAACTAAAAAGTCGGCTGAGCACACCAGCCGACTTTTCTTTATTTAC
>CAKZMO010000046.1 GCA_937128595.1 uncultured cyanobacterium
GCACCGCGCGGCTTCTCCATCAACTATTGGTTTTATATCAGCGCGTAGCACTATATCTGAGACTTACCTCACTGCTCAACGGCTCCCAATTGACGCAGCACCTTCTTTTGGGCTTCGTTGATGCCTGTGACACCTGAAATGTTCATGTTTTTGTAGAGCTGGTTGACCTGAAACAAAAAGGGAAAGCTGCGATCGCCAAACGACCATACCGCAACCTGATCTTGTTCATTGACAGCGATCAGCACCTCTGCTCCACAGCCAAACTGAACCAAGGTGAACCCAGGTTCGTCCGCAATCGACGCAATCCATCTCTCTTGAGCTAGGCTCCATATACCGAATCTTCCCTGGTGGCTGGCACAGACGAGTCCCTGTCCGTGCGCGTCAAAGGCAACAGCATGAATTTTACTGGCCTGTTCGTCCCACACCTGTTCACATTCCCCGGTGCTGAGATTCCACAGACGAGCGGTTTGATCGTCGCCACCGCTCAAGAGATAATCCCCTTGGGTGTTGAAAGCTAGAGTCCGGAGGCGGCTCTGGTGGCCTTCGAGTGGCAGGGTGATGGACTCCAAAGTGGCAGCATCCCACAGGCCAATATGCTGATCGGCGCTACAGGTGGCAAGGCGATCGCCTGCTGGACTGAACTCGACCTCAAAAATCCGATGGTTGTGGGCAAGGACGCTGTTGATACAGGTTCCCGTATCGAGATTCCAAAGCTTGAGGCTGCCATCATCGCTGACGCTTGCTAGTTTTTGTCCATCAGGACTGAAGGCGATCGCTCGTACAGTTTGGCGATGCCCCGAAAAAGACTGGAGCGATCGCCCCGAATCGATATCCCAAAGCTTAATGGTGCCGTCGTCGCTGCCACTAGCACAGCTTTTGTGATCAGGGCTAAAGGCGATCGCATAAACCCAGTTAACATGTCCTCTCAGGGTTTTCAAGTCTGAATCTGTGCGCAAATTCAATAGCTTGATCGTGCAGTCGTCATTTCCTACGGCTAAAACGGCTCCATCTTGACTAATGGACAACGAGCATACTCGGCATTGATGTCGGGCAAGAGTTTTGTATCGAGTGCCTGTTTCTAAGTCCCACAAGCGAATAGCTTGGTCGCTGGCCGTAGCCAGTAATGAGCCGTTGGCGGCAATATCTAAAGAAACAATTGGATCATCTAAGTTAGAAAAGGTTTGGAGGGTTTCATTCGTCGATAAATTCCACACCCGCACCACTTGATCTGGGTTTGCGGCAGCAAGGAGAAGCTGATTATTTGGAACGGTAGCGACGGTTATAACTCCTAGTCCATCCGCAGGACTTTGTAATGACTGGATAGGGCGTTTGGTGACTAGATCGAATAACCGTAGTCTTCCTTCTTCACTACAAACAACCACTGCGGATGACTCGTCCGGAGAAAGGGGTGAGACTGGAATGTTGTTGTTAGAGAAGAAGACAGTTTTGGCTGGAGCCATTTCACTGGACTGAAAGGTGTGTAGCCGATCGCCTGTTTCCACATCCCAAACGATGACTTCATTCTGATCACTGAGACTGATGAGTTGGCGATCGCTCATTCCCCATTCAAGATCGCGAATCGGGACTGAAGCGGTCAAACTCAGCTGCGGCACCTGAAGTGATTCCATCGTCCAACACTGCACCCACCCTGTGGTACTGCCGCTTGCTAACGTGGCTCCATCGGCGCTGAATCGGAGACTGGTCACGGCTCCACCCTGAGGCATCAGTAGAGGGATACGTTTTGCCGTGTTTGTGTCCCAAAGATAAATGCGTTGATTGGTGTGTCCACTAGCGACCAGAGGTCGGTGAGGATGAACAGCTAGACAGGTGACGCTAGACTCTGGTTCTGACAAAAAAATCCGCTGCTGATTATCTTGAAGCGTCCAGACCAGAAGTTGTCCCTGGCGATCGCCCACCACTAGGAACTCTCCTTGCCGATCCAAAGCAACGACTGGCTGACTTCCTAAACAGCTAGAAAATTTGCAGTTTCGAAGCTTTGCTCTAGCTAGGTTGACCCCAGCCAAGCTGACATCATCTAAGCAAGCTTGCCACAGCGGCAGTCTCGAAAAGTCCATGCCTTCGAGACTCCATCCCATATGACGATAGAGATTGACGATATTGCCTGCGCCGTAGCCTGCCTGAGTTCGATAGTCGCTGCGCAGACGAGAAAGAATATGTTGAAGATGTCCTTTCATTCCCAACCCTATGGGCAGCTCATTCTGAAGAGCTTTGGCAATAGGCTGTAGAACAAGGCGCTGTTGTCGCTCACGAATATCATCGCGGCTGTTGGCTCTGATCAACGCGTGGTGGAGAAATCGACGCAGGTTTCCACTCACTAGTTCATCAACAACATGCTGTACGAATTGCCTTCGTACATAGCTTTTGAGCATAGGTGTCAGGACGTAGAATGAGTCTTGAGATTGAATAAGCGATCGCCGTAATAGCGAGTCGAGGGTGTCGGGTAACTGGGCGCGCGATTGTAGTGACACTAAACCCTGCCGCAACATTGTCAGGGAAAGAGGCTGTTGTGCGATCGCCAAGGCATCTAGTATCTCTCGCTCATCTAGCGATAGCCTTTCTATCTGTTCTGCGAGGCTATCGCGGATACTTGGTGGCAGGTAGCCTCTTTCCATCTCTTCAACCAGTACCGCGACATCGCTTGCAAACAAGGTACGCAGTGCTGTGGCTGCCTCGTTGAGGGTTGAGGGGTTTCCGTCGCAGATATCGAGCAATCGAAGCCAGTCTGATTCAGCGGATTCAGACGAGTTGCTAAACAGATCTGAGTTGACATCAAACGCATCAAAAAAGTGTTGTCCTTGGGTTAAACCCAGAGGCTCAAGCGCTTTCACTCGCCCATAGGCCGGAGGTAGCCGCTGCCAATCTGCTGATATTTCTCGACTGGTTAACAGCAAGCAGCCAGAGTGCGATCGCCCTACAACTTGCCTCAGCAGGTCTTCATATTCGCGACAAGAAGGCTGATAGCATCCGGCAGTTTCTTCAGGCTGAAACACGGATTCAAATCGGTCTAAGACAATCAAACAGGGCTGCTGCTGTAAGAGTTGAAGAATCGTGCTGACGAGATCGGAGGAACTGGAGAAATGAGAGGAAGCAAGATTTGAATCTGGATGAAGTGTAGCTAAGAAGGAATGAATGTCCTGCAATACGTCCTGAGGAGACTGATCGTGGAGCGATCGCCAAATGATGTGAAACGAATTTTTTAGGGCGGTTGCGACAGCCCAAGCTAGAGCTGTTTTGCCAATGCCTCCAACTCCCGTGAGCATGACGACTCGACAGCGCTCTTGCTCAATCCAAGCCTTGACTGCATCAGCATCTGTTTGACGCCCATGCAAGGTGCTGAAGGGAAAGTCGGAACCCCAGTCATAGAGAAACTCAGATGGAGGTTGGATATTGACTGGGTCTTCAGATTGTCCATTGTTGACTTCAGGATCGTCGAGTGGCGGGCGATCGCCAGCAGAGATACGCTTCATCCAACGAGTTGCTGCCAGCCGAAAATTCTTTTTCCCGACTCTTTCACGCTCTTGAAAAATTTCGGTCAAGAGTTCCCAGAGCTTGGGACCTACATCCTGTCGCAGATAGCCTGCACTGTATCCCGCCTCAGCCATTTCGTCATAGGTCAAGTTGTTCCATGTTCCTCGCAGAACTTGGACTTGAGGTTCACTGAGATATCTACCGCTGTGAGCAAATGCGGCTTCATGGATTCGTTCCAGTACGTCTTCAAAGTTCATCGGCCCGTCAACTGAAGTCACCCTGCATAGACTTTTCAGTGTAGTTTGGCTTTCCTGATCTTTTCTGACATTTTCTGATCTTTCCTGATCCTCTACAAAGAATCGGTACTTAAGATAGAACTATTGAACTATATTGATATTCTCATACTAAAGCTCCCACGCTTCAGATACCTGCCCTGGTTAGAGGAAGCGGCTTGACCAGCAGAACGAAGCGGTAATTCTGCTCAACTGAGAGAATTTGTATGCACTGGATTCAAAGAATTGTCTCTCAGTGTCATTCTTAAGATAGATGTCCAAGTCCGAAATATAATTAGCATGTGTAAAGCTTCAGCTGTCGCAAACAACACGCTCCATCAGAGCACTTCAGAGATTTTATGCAGAGCTTGCTAGAAGAAATTCAAACGACAGGGGTAGAACTAGTCGGACAAGGAGTCGCCCTTCTTCCGGCTCTTTTGGCTGCCATCATTCTCTTAGCGCTAACCCGTTACGGGGCAGAATTTGTCCGTAGCTTGACTCGGAGAGCGGCTGAGCGTCTTATTAATAATCGATCGCTCCAAGGGTTGCTGGTCAGTGTTAGCTATGTTGCCGCGTGGATCGTAGGAGTTCTCATTTCAGCCGTTATAGCGTTTCCGAATCTAGGTCTTGGCGACATCGTCGCTCTTTTAGGTTTAGGTTCAGTCGCAGTTGGTTTTGCCTTCCAGGATATTTTTAAGAACTTTTTGGCAGGGATTATTCTTCTTTTGCAGCAGCCCTTTCGCATCGGTGATCAAATTATCGTCGCTGACTACGAGGGAACGGTACAAGAAATCGCTCTGCGCTCAACCCAAATGCGTACTTATCAAGGGGAAGAAGTCGTCATTCCCAATGCAGTTGTGTTTACCAGTGCAGTGCAGGTGATGACAGCAAACGTCAATCGCCGGACTGACTTAGATATCGGATTGGACTACAACACGCCTTTATCTGAAGCGAAGCAGGTGCTGCTAAAGGCGCTGGATGACATTTCTGGTGTTAAGTCCAGTCCTGAGCCTGAAGTTGATATCACCGGGTTTGGCGACAGCGCTATCAACTTTGTAGTGCGTTATTGGACCGCGCCTCAACAGGCAGAGGTGCGGCGCATCAAGACACTGGTGATGGTTGCTCTCAAGCAGGCTTGCGACGAGGCGGACTATAACATTCCATATCCAATCCGCTCAGTTTATTTCTTCAATCAAGACGATTACTCTGATCACTATCGACTCGACAAAACGCCGAATGGAGCAACGTCCGACAATTCCTAACCCGCAGGGGCATTTAGCCGAATCATTAAGAGGCAACCTAGTCTGAGAGAGAGCTCAAACGGGTTTCGTCTGTCCTGCTGTAGAACAAGGACGTTAAGAGGTCTTGTAAGTTGGATTCACAGACCAAGACGAAGCCAGAACGAAACATTC
>CAKZMO010000047.1 GCA_937128595.1 uncultured cyanobacterium
GAAGATCGCAAAGACTACAAACAAAAGCCAGATGCTAACCCTGATCCGATCACAGGAAAGAAAGGGGCTCATCCTGTAGGAACAGGTACGGGAGCAGCGGGCGTTGGCGCAGTCACTACGGCTGTTGGCGCAGCAATCGGTGGACCAGTCGGTGCTGTTGCAGGTGCCGTCGTAGGTTCTGTAGCGGGTGGTTTGATCGGCAAGAATGTCGCCGAACACATCGACCCTACCGTCGAAGACTCCTACTGGCGAGAGCACCATCGTTCGCGTTCTTACACCAACTCGGATTACGACTACGACAACGACTACTCGCCCGCATACCGCACTGGATATGAAGGATATTCCCAATACTCTAGTGAAGGAATGACCTACGCGGATGCAGAACCCCGTTTGCAGAGCGACTACGAAAAGCGCAGAGGCAACAGTCGTTTAGACTGGGACAATGCGAAGCATGCCACTCGGGATGCATGGAATCGAGTCGATCGTTCTACTCGCGATCGCCACGAAAACGATAACTACTGGAGACAAAACTACAAGTCTCGTCCCTACGTAGAAGATGGACAAGATTACGACCTCTACGCACCAGCCTATGGAGTGGGCTACAACACCTACGCGGCTTATGGGCGCGATCGCCATATGTCTTACGAAGAAGCCGAACCCAACATTCGCAAGACTTATGAGCAGCAGCATAGCGACCACGGCTTAAGCTGGGAAAAGGCAAAGCATGCGATTAAGGATACTTGGAATCGACTCACTGATTCTGATCGCGATCGCCACGAAAATGACAAATATTGGAGCAGCAACTATAGCTCTCGACCATACTACGATTCGAATGAAGAGTATGAGCGATATTCACCTGCCTATCGGTTAGGATACGACAGCTTCAACACCTACGGACGCAGAAATGGCATGTCCTATGAGGAAGCCGAGCCTCATATTCGTGACGAATACCAGCGCCAGCATCACAAAGATGGTCTCAGTTGGGAAAAAGGAAAGCACGCCGTCAAAGACGTTTGGAATCGACTGTCAAACATGGTCTCCGACAACGAACGTCATCACAATGGGGCAACCTACTCCAATCGCCGATAAAATCTGCCATAGCGCGGTGCTGCTGATATTCGTACGCCTTTGCAAAAGCGTGCAGCGCCGCAACCAGCCAATTTCTTTCAACTAACCCCAGTGGAAGCAGCAACTACTGCCTCTACTGGGATTTTTCTAAGCGATTGAAACCCCTATCAATGCAAGTTCTCAGCTTTCTCGATTGACCCGGTGAAGTTTTGCTCAATGCAGGTCGCAGCCTCCACAACTCGTTCAATAGGCTATTTGGGAGACCAGCCTCAAAAACCTTTTCAGGCTCAAACGCCTTTGTAGAGTACCTTCTCGCTCATAACCGCCGGGGGTGGCGGAGGAGTCAGTGTCGTTTTGTTGAGTCGCTGCACACCGATTTGATTCAGCAAAATTCCAATAATAATGACTGCCCCACCCACATACTGAGCAAAGGTCGGCACTTCTCCCAAAATCAAATAGGCAGCTAACACCCCGACGATGGGAGTAAAAGCCGCAGCAAGGGATATTTCACTGGCGGTGCTTTGCTTCAGCCCAGTGAACCAAGCCAGCTGACCGCCTACCACAATCACAGCACTGTAGAGCAGCATCCAGCGCCACAGAAACGGCGAGGTAACATCCATAAAGTGGCTAGGCTCAAACAGGACAAGCACAATGACAAAAAAGACGATCGTGCCTACCAGCATGCGATAGACGTTGAAAATTCCTAGTGGAATAGCCT
Organism: uncultured cyanobacterium; assembly: GCA_937128595.1. Taxonomy (GTDB): domain Bacteria; phylum Cyanobacteriota; class Cyanobacteriia; order CAKZMO01; family CAKZMO01; genus CAKZMO01. Next base: position 1,787 of record CAKZMO010000047.1, read on the forward strand.
TTAGACTCACTCGACTAATCAAGTTAGAAACTGCTTTGAACACAGCTGCCAACAGAGTCAAGAATTCTCCTCTGCCAAGTTGAAATCCTCCTGTCATCTGCATCATCTCTGCTCCGGGCGGCTGCAGCAACACGGTTAAAGCCACACCGATGAAGGAGACAACCGCACCAGCAATGACCCAGGGATTGACGCGATCGCCCAGCAGCAACACAGACAGCGCCAACACTAACGGCGTATCGATTTGTCCAATGAGAATCACATTATTCACTGACGTGATCGACAACGCTGTGAAAATTAGCGTCGGTACTACTGCCGCACTCAAAATGGCAATGACGGTGAGGCTCATCCACTGTTTAGTCGAAATCTGCCGCAGCATGGCTGGACGCAACTGCTGACGATAAATCAGCGTCAGCAACCCCAAAGCACAGACGTTGCCCACAAACAGCACATTGCAAAAGGAAATAGGATTCTCGCCATTGATGACATTGGCTGCTCCCAAATCGGTCAGCCGTCGAGTCACCGAGTTTGCGGCTCCAAAGACCAGAATGGCAATCATCAGATAAACGCGGCCTGATGGTTGAACAACGGGGTGTGAATTGTCCATAAATTCCCTATTCCATAGAGTTGAGATGGGTAGGGCCACTGACTTGCTGGTGGCGATCGCCCTTAGCCCAAAGACAGCTTACTCACTCTGCACTGCAAAGTTATGAGAATTTCTTGAGAGTTGAGCGACAGCCTGCTTCATCAAACCAGAATGCACGGCGATCGCACGACTTCTCAGGCTTATATCGAATCAATCTTCTGAACGGCAAGAACCAAAAATTTTTCTGCATGGTCGATCTGTTCAGCAGCCTGGTCAGGTGCAATAGCATTGAGTTGACCATAATCACCTGTAGTTCGTAGCTCCTGAACCTCGATCAAAAACTGATGAAACTCATACGGAACTCGCTGCGTTTTGGCAAACTCCCGGCCAAAGGCCGCAATCACGGCTGAATGCTTGGAAAAAGAAAGCCCCTCACCCTCTAGAAATGCTTCGATGAAGTCATTCTCGACTCCAATGCTCACATCTACTACTACGAAGGTGGAGGCCCTGCGGCACTGTCAGGCGTGATGTGTCGGTTGGTTGATGGCGATCGCGGCGTTTTCACTGCGGATCATGTAAAAGCTGTGCTGCGTCCTGTTGATGACCACTATCCTCGAACCAAGCTGGTTTGCCTGGAAAATACTCACAATCGGGGAGGGGGGCGAATCTATCCTCTTCAGGAGATAGAGGCGATCGCACAAGTTTGCCAGGAACAAGGACTGAAGCTCCACCTCGATGGTGCTCGATTTTGGAATGCCTGCATCGCTACCGGAATTTCTGAAGCAGATTATGCTCGTCCGTTTGATTCCATCAGCGTTTGTTTTTCTAAGGGATTGGGGGCTCCGGTTGGGTCGGCGCTAGTTGGGTCGAAAGAATTTATCGCGCGATCGCGCCGATTCCGCAAGATGTTTGGCGGCGCGATGCGTCAGGCCGGAATTCTCGCTGCTGGTGCTCTCTATGCTCTCAAGCATCATCGTGAGCGCTTGCGAGACGATCATGACAACGCCCGACGACTGGCCGAGGGGCTGCAAGCCATTCCAGGAATTGAAATTGACCCATCCACCATTCAAACCAACATTGTGCGGTTTGACACGACCTCTATTCCTGCCCCAATCCTTACCAAACAACTGGGAGAACAAGGGATGTTAGTTTTGGCAACGGGAGCAAATTCCATTCGAGCCGTCACGAATTTGATGGTCAATCGAGACCATATTCATCAAGCGCTAAAGATCGTTGAATCAATTCTTCAATCGGCTTGAGGTCTTTGTCGAGTGATCGTTAGTTATTGCCATTTCCCTCGGTTCCGTTCGATGGCGTTACCGGAGACTCCGGAGGCGGTGAGTTGAGATCGATAGGCAATTGTCCAGAGCGAATGTGGAGATCGCGCTGCGGAAACGGAATTTCAATATCATTTTTGCGGAACAGGGCGAAAATTTTGAAATAGAGATCACTTTTGATCAAAGGTTGACGGTTAGGCTCCACAATCCAAAACATGAGTTTGAAATCGAGGGCGCTATCGCCAAAACCGTAAAAGAAAACCTGAGGACGGGGCAATCGCACAATGCCTGGATGATCTTCTGCGGCTTGCAGGAGAATCTTTCTAACCTGCTCCGGGTCAGAGTTATAGGAGACACCGACGGGCAGAGCAATTCGAGATAGGGGATTTTCGTGGCTCCAGTTGATTACCTGGTTTTCCAAAAAGTAGGAATTGGGCACGATAATCGACACTTGATCAAGGGTTTTGACACTCGTACTGCGGGCTCCAATGCGATCGACTGTCCCCATAAACTCATCGACCTCAACGAAGTCGCCCACCTGCACAGGCCGCTCAAACAACAACACCAGCCCACTACCAAAGTCTTTGGCAATGTTTTGAAAACCGAAACCAATACCCACACCCAAGGCACTGGCGAGCAATGTCAGAGAGCTGAGGTCGAGTCCCCACACCTGCAACACCACGATCGCCCCAATCGCAATCAAGACATATCGGGTGATAGCGGCGATCGCCTCCTGAGATCCCGAACTCAGCCCTGCCATGCGTAAGATGCGTGTTCGTAGTAAGTTCGCAACAACAGTCGCTCCCAAGACCACGCCGCTAAATACAGCGATCAGCACAATCAGATCAGTAATGGAATAGGTGTCATCGCCCAACGGCAACATTGGCGAAAACAGGCTGTCCATCAGCGCTCGAAACACAACATAGCTGCGATCGCGCGTTAGTGGGAACAGATTGATGACGTAAAGTCCGGCCATAATCCACAAACTGACCTGCAACACACCAAGCCCAAGACTTGTAAGAATGCTGGTCAACGATATCTGGGCATCTTCAGACGAGGGCTGTTGCGAACTCAGAAAATGCTGTAGTTCTTGCAAAGGATGGGGAAGAATTCGGTTTTTCAACCGCTGTATCCACCAAGAAAGCAGCGCAGTCACCCCCACAACCGCAAGTGCCAGAAGCATCGCTCGCTGCAAGAAATCAGGACTGCGCTCCTCTATGGCTTTTGCGAGGGAATTTTCTAAGAGGTTTCGCCACGCCCGTGCTTGTTGTTCTGGTGACTTTTGATTGCCCGCAACCCTAGCATCTGTTTTTGTGACCGTTAGGAATGGTGAAGGTTCTTCCTCGGACTCGGACTCAGAGTCTGACTCTGGTTCAGAATCAGACTCTGACTCTGATTCTTCTTCAACGACAAATGCGCTGAGAGACTGCTGGTCAATCTTAATAATGTTTTCCTCAACAAAGAGATCAGGCTGAATGCCTGCCTCGACCAATGCTTCTAGATTGGCGCTGAGTTCATCTGCCCGTT
>CAKZMO010000048.1 GCA_937128595.1 uncultured cyanobacterium
CGAAATGCTGATTTACGAAACGCTGACCTCAACGGGACTCGCCTCGACCATGTTGTTTTAGATGGCGCAAATTTGCAGGGCGTGATACTGCCAGACTCGGCTCTAGCTTCGTCGCGATCGTGATGGAGGGGGCTATTCCGAGCCGTGATCGGGGGCATCCCAGTCTCGTAAGTCTAGGTTTGAGATCACCGGATGGGTTGCGCGTTCAGTCACTGGATGGGTTAATGTCGCACACCCGCCCCGTGATTCAACGGCGGGCTAATCGCGAGGCAAGTTTACTCTAATTGCACTCACGACTTGATACCCGTGATACAACGCTTGAACCCATTTCAGTGGGTTTTATTGACTTAACCCGCGATGGATCGGCGAGCGGAGCTACCCATTCGACACATCGAAAGAACTGTTTTTCTTGGCGTTTGAACAAGCGTTTATATGGCTTGCAAAATTTGGATGCATCCTCGTGATCTGCACTTATGGCAGGAGCTATCTTGGTGAGCCTAGAGCGGTCATGAGGCAGGAGGGATGTGGGCAGTGAAGTCGCCGCAGATGTCTCCATTTGGTGTATCTGTAGCTTTAGCCGACCTGAAAACTGCGGTAGGGATGAACTATGGAATGGAATGTGGCAACGCTCGGTGTGGGAATCCTAGCTAGAACAGTAAGAGCTTTGCTGAATTTTTAAGTAGCGTGGGATTCTGATGGATGCAGGCTTTGAAGCTATTTCAAGACGCGCGATCGCGTTCCAATGAAAAAAATGCCATATTGACAGGGAAAAATCATTCACAATAGGAGGAAACTCCAGGCAACAGCCCAGATTCACCAGCTTTCATCCCAATGTTGGCAGACCTACATAACGCTAGCGCCGTGCGCATTGAGCAGTACCAGCTTTGGAAATATTGAGGTGTGCCAGAATATGGGTTAATCCCCATCGATGCTTGTATTGTGCTGTCGTTTGTCGTGTTGTGGACTGCTATTTACTGCCCCGTGAATAGTGATGGTTTATCCCTCACGGCTTGAGCCAGTTGTTCATGCTGTCAGCCGCGATCCTGTCTAAATTGCTCTATCATGTCTTTTACTTTTCCCTCTAATATGTTTGGCTATGTAGCGCCAACTGTGCCGTTGGTCATGCTACTTTGGTTTCCGTTTATTCTTTACCTCTTCATGCGGTTGCCAGGGCAAAGAGCGATTTCACTTGGCTTCGTGCTTGCCTGGCTATTTTTACCAGAAGCCGTATTGCCGCTGCCAGGCTTGCCTGACTATGGCAAAATGTCGGCGACATGCTATGGCATTTTTCTAGCTACCTTTATTTTTGATGTTCAACGATTTCAGTATTTTCGTCTGAGTTGGATTGATATACCGATTTTGGCCTATTGCCTAGTGCCATTTATGTCATCAATGACAAACGGGTTAGGGCTATACGATGGGGTTACGACAACCATTGACCAAACGGTAACATGGGGATTTCCTTACTTTTTGGGACGAATCTATTTAAATAACCTGAAGGGTATGAGAATGTTGGCGATCGCCATTTTGGTTGGTGGATTAGCCTATGTTCCCCTGTGCATTTTTGAGGTTCGCTTCAGTCCGCAATTGCATAGCATTATTTACGGTTCGCACGCCTTTGCAGACTTTGGTCAAGCTATTCGAATGGGTGGATTTCGCCCTACGGTCTTCATGTATCACGGGCTAGCAGTCGGTGGATGGATGATGGCAGCGGCCCTAGTTGGTATTGGCTTATGGAAAACTGGAACCCTTAAAAAGCTCCGCAACATCCCAATCAAGTTCATGGTTCCCTTATTGGTGATCGTCGTTATCTTAAATAAGTCAACCGGCGCTTATTTAATGTTCATGATGGGGTTGGGGGTATTGGGATGTGCCTGGTATCTTCGTCAATCGTTGCCAGTTATTTTCCTAGTTGGCTTCATGAATATATACCTGGCTCAGAACGCTTTAACTGAGTCATATATTAGTGATCAAATTGTTCACACGCTACAACCTGTGATGTCTGAGGAACGGATGCAATCGCTAGAGTTTCGGTTTAATAATGAGGAGATACTGGCTGATAAAGCCCGTCAGCAAGTGTTATTTGGTTGGGGCGGTTGGGGGCGTAACCGGGTCTATGACGATGAAGGTAATGATATTACGGTGACCGATAGTTTATGGATTATTGCTTATGGTATTAACGGGTTGGTGGGTCTGACTGGCTTGTACTGGTCTTTTTTTGCTCCGATCCTTGCCTTTATTCGACGCTATCCTGCTCGGACTTGGACGAATCCGCAGATTGCCCCCGCTAGCTTGGTGATGGTTGTGCTGCTGCTGTTTATGGTTGACACCTTGCTGAACGCGATGACGAATCCGGTCTTTTCGGTGGCCTCGGGTGGGTTAGCAGGGTTGGCGGTGAATGACACGCAATGGCGAATGTTCATGATGTCTCAGCGCAGGGCGGCTTTTGCATCCGCGTCTCCCTCGCCTGTAGCTGAAACTGGAGATTTAGAGCCAGCAACTGCGATCGCTGCCTTACCTGAACAAACCGAAACTGCATCAACAAAAGGGATTAATTCTTCCGCGACGGTTACGACTGACGCTCAAGAGGTTCCATCTGAGAGCAATTATGTGCCTCAGCGAGAGACGGCTGGTATCGGTGGTGCCCAATCGCCTCGACGGCGATCGCGGCGGTCTAACGCGGGCATTTAGCGAGTAATCCCAAAGATTGGACAGTAGTGAGATACACTCGTGGAATTGCAATGTAGCATTCTGATGGCCAATCGGTGGCGATCGCTAGCCTGCTACGGTTCCATCGGGCATCGTGGCCTGACTCAAATCGGTATCCTCCATTGATGCATCCGCGATCGTGGCATTGGTGAGATTAGCCCCGCTAAGATTGGCCCCATCCAAAACCGCTGCTGTGAGATTTGCATCCGTTAGATTAGCCCCACTCAAGTTTGCGTCAGTCAAATCTGCGCCAGACAGGTTGGCTTCATTCAACTTGGCACCCAGCAATGTCGCTGTACTGAGATTGGCATCAGTAAAATCAGTAGCCGTTAAATCAGCCCGATTCAGTCGCGCGCCGCTAAGGGTCGCACGCAGAAGCGTCGTCTTGCTGACATTTGCGCCCATTAGCCGCGTATCTCGTAGGAGTGCGTCTGTGAGATTGCTATGGCTCAGATCCGATCGACTCATTTCAGTTCGGCTTAAATCTGCACGGATGAGGCTGGCATGACTGAGCTTTGCCCGACTGAGGTCAGAGCCGATTAAAATCACTTCATCCAGTACTGCATGGGTTAAGTCCACATTGCTAAGGTCGGAGCGATTGAGCTTTGCACCCGTCAGATTGGCATTGCAGAGCTTTGCCCCACTGAGATAGGCACCCAGCAAGTTGGCCCGACTGAGATTGGCCGCGCTCAAGTCAGCCGCGTTAAAATCGACGCCACTTAGGTCGGCACTCGATAAGTTCACTTGACTAAGATTAGTATTGCCGAGATCTGCCCCTAGCAGACTCGCACCGCTGAAATCTGCACCATGCAGATCGGCATTGTTGAGGTTGATTTTGTTGAGGTTTGCTCCAGTCAGGTCAGGAGCTACGTCTGGATTTTGCGATCGCCATTCATTCCAGGCGCTAACGCCTTTGTTAATCCAAGCGAAATGGTTTTCATTAGCCATATCGTTACGCTCCTGAGGATTGGTGCTGGAAATTATTGCTTATTGTCCGTTTAAAGGTGTCGAATTCACAAGACTCGGATCCATCCGGTTTTTCAAGCCAGGGGTTTATTGCCTTTGTTCCTAGCGAGGCGGCGTCTATCAGGCAATTGCGATCGCGATTCCGTCCTGTCGAAGTCAACACAAAAAGTAGGTCATCGATCAATTTCAATGCTGTGAACCATCAAATCAGGACGACTCATCCCGGATTAAGTCACTGGTAGAACACATCAATGCATGTACCAAGCCGTTGAAGTTTGCCAATGGAGATGATCCAGACTTTTAATCCTGATTGACTGACAAACCTTTTGAAACTCCCATTCTGTCGTAGGATGGGTAGCGTTAGCGTGACCTGTTAAAACCGTTACTGGTGTTGGGTTTTGCGTTGCTCAGCACCAACCCACATCAAAACTTTTGTTAGTCAATCAGCTTGCAATTATCCTCATCGTTGGATTTGAATGCATTAGCCATCAATCAAGCCATCACGGGATAGCCCAAACTTGTTAATCGATGCGTTCACGAACACGATAGATAGGGCGTCCCTGCGATTCATGGTAGGTACGCATGAGCAACTCAGCCAGTAATCCAAAACAAAATAGTTGAACCCCCGCTAGGAACAAAACAACGGCCAAAATCAGCAGTGGGCGATCGCCAATGGACTGACCCATGAAGAATTTCACAAATGAGAGATAGCCACCCAATAAGGTTCCTAACAAAAGCGACATCACGCCTAAGAAGCCAAATACGTGCATCGGACGGGTCAGAAACGTTTTGATAAACGAAACGGTCATGAGGTCCATCACCACTCGAAAAGTGCGATCGAGTCCGTATTTGCTCGTCCCATAGCGTCGAGCATGGTGACGTACCGGAATTTCTGTAATGCGCCCGCCCTCGATCGCAGCTAGCGCTGGCAAAAAGCGATGGAGTTCACCATAGAGATTCAGGTCAGCCGCCAATTCAGCGCTATATGCCTTGAGTGAACACCCATAGTCATGGAGCGAAACGCCAGTTACTCGGCTAATCAACCAGTTGGCGATACGCGATGGCAGCAGGCGAGTTAGCTTCGCATCCTGACGATCTTTCCGCCATCCGCTGACCAGGTCATACCCTTCATCGAGCTTGCTCATCAACGTAAGAATATCACCCGGATCATTTTGTAAATCACCATCCATCGTAATAATAGTGCGACCTTTGGCATGATTAAATCCGGCTGCCATTGCAGCAGTTTGCCCATAGTTACGGCGCAAAATAATCGCTTTAAGGGGGGGATGTTGCTGCGCTTTTTCTCTCAGCCATTCAGTCGATCCATCCCGCGAGCCATCATCCACGCAGATGAGTTCGTAGTTTAGATGCTGAGGATTGAGAACTGTGGCGATCGCATCTAAAAGATGAGGCAGGCTCTCGATTTCATTATGAATGGGCACCACGATAGACACATCTGGGCGTGATAATTCTGGGTCATCGCCATAAGCCTTTTCAAGCGAGAGAGTCGGCTGTGATGCCGAATTTGAACTAGACGATCGCACATCCGCAGTTGTAGACACAATTCCCTCACCAGTGAATTTAGAACAATAGAATTATTGCAGTCTGAGTGGCAATCAGTTGGTCGTTAGCGCTATCGATTTTCTGAGGAATGATCATCACCCGACCGCATGTCTCTACAAACGCGATGCATTGCAGGGTGTGGCATTGATACGTTCTGATGCAACTTCAATCAGACTAGACGTAATGTAGAGCAGAGTATCCTCTTTTTCAAATCATTTAGAGTCGAGTCAGGATGGATGCCGATACCTGGGTGTTTAATCTAGGCATGATACCAATGTAGCCAGACGGCTCACTCAAAGACCGTTGTAGCCGTTTTTCAATTCCCAAATGTTGAATGTAGGATCACAGGAATCACAGCACCAACATTATTGATAGAACGCTAAGCTAGAGCGCTAATCAAGGATGAAGTACGTTCATTTCAGACTGACTAGCCATGATACTGTCGATACCAATCCACGAATTTAGGTAGACCCACCTCAATAGGGGTTTTAGCCTGGAATCCGACAGCATCGGTCAGCGGTTGGGTATCGGCATATGTTTCAACTACATCTCCTGGCTGCATCGGAAGAAACTCTTTTTGAGCCGTTAATCCGAGAGCATCTTCAAGAACATTGATAAACCGCAGCAGTTCAACAGGTTTATTGTTGCCAATGTTGTAGACCACATAGGGCGCATTACTGTTGCCTTCGTCGTGTGGTTGAGGGATGTGGTCGATCAAGCGGACAATACCGTCTACAACATCGTCAATATAGGTAAAGTCTCGCCTCATCTTGCCATGATTGAATACTTTGATCGGCTGCCCCTCTAACATGGCTTTGGTGAAGAGAAAATAGGCCATATCAGGCCGCCCCCAAGTGCCATACACGGTGAAAAAGCGAAGTCCTGTTGTTGGAATCCCATAGAGATGGCTGTAGGTGTGAGCCATCAGTTCGTTCGCTTTTTTAGTCGCAGCATATAGGCTCACGGGATGATCTACAGGGTCGTCTGTAGAAAACGGAATTTTCCGATTAGCTCCATATACAGAACTAGACGATGCATATACTAAATGCTGCACTTCATAGTAGCGGCAGCATTCTAGGATATTGACGAACCCAACGAGGTTGCTATCAACATAAGAATAGGGATTTTCTAGTGAATAACGGACTCCGGCCTGGGCAGCAAGGTGAATGACCGTTTCGGGTTGATAAGTGTTGAAAAGAGTGTTGAGTTCAGTGCGATCGCACAAATCTATCGCGGCAAACGTGAAATTCTGATGGTCTTGAATCTGGGCTAGGCGATCGCGCTTGAGTTGAGGGTCGTAGTAACTATTGAGGTTATCAATTCCAATGACTTGTGTGCCTTGATGAACTAAGGATTGGCTGAGATGAAAGCCAATAAATCCTGCTGCTCCAGTCACTAAAATTGCACTCAACGAATAAACTCCGCGTTTTTGATCTGATTGTGTTGAATATGGCAGCAGCCGTTTTGTTTAGGACATGGGACTTTTTGTGAGACAGTCTAGCCGTCTCACAAAAAGTCCCTAACCTTTCTGGTTAGCGCCATAGTTTAAATTTCAGCGTAAACGCCGAAAAGCTTGAGTGTGTATTGTAGCGTAGCAGTGTTATTTCAAAACATTGCCATCTATTAATCAGGCAACAATCGCCCTTAAATTTTAAAAGCTGTGATTCTAGGTATTTCTAGAATTCCTCGATGAAATTGTTGGATTAGTCGATACTGTTTAATTCACTCAATCGGAGCTTGGCAATTGTGTATTGTGCGAATTGAGTAGAGTTTGCAAAAAACTTTAAATCAAAAAGCGCCCCCTCGAAAGGGAGCGCTTCAAGTTCTAGCTCAGAGCAGAGAATTAACCGATTTCAGGCGCTTCTGCGGCTGCCAAGTCTAGCGGGAAGTTGTGAGCATTACGCTCGTGCATTACTTCCATACCCAGGTTGGCGCGGT
>CAKZMO010000049.1 GCA_937128595.1 uncultured cyanobacterium
AGAGATGTGGCCCCCCATCAGAGTCACTAGTCGCCGGGTAATCGCGAGTCCTAAGGAGATATCTAGAAAAGAATTTACCAGTTAGGCCGGACGAATCAGAATGTCGTATTTCGGTAACAGCGGATTGCGTTCCAGTCGGTTTTCAATGCTCGCCATCGCCTGTTTGGTTAAGGCAATCCCCTTTTCATAAGTCGCGGTGTTCAACCGGATGACGGGTGGGTTCCCTTTCCAGGTCATACTCTGCGCCCAAGCTAGCATCGTCTCGATATCGGTGAGCTGGGCACCATTCCAGTGTTGTTCTAAAATCCCCCAACATCGCTCAATTGGATTGTATTTACTGTGATAGGGCGGAAAATATAGCAGTTGGAGAGGCTTACCAATTTGATCCACCCAAGCCACGAGGCGGTTGAGAAACTGGGTTCGCACACCGCTGCTTTCAGGGCCATTATCGATTTTGAGTTGAATCGATGGCAGCGCCTGCCGAGTAGCAGATGGCAAGTGCTCCCACCAGTGTTCCAACACATCCACGATGAAATCACTGGTTTTGTAGGACTGGCCAAATTCGATATAAAGGTCTCCCCGATCCTCATCGACCACGCCACAGGGAATGCCCTTGTCCTTGATCCCCATATCGTGGTCACAAGCCTGCGTATCGCCCCGTGTTTTGCCCCCACGGGAGTAGTCGCCGATGCACACCGTCGCCTTACAGTCCAGGCTCAATCGAACCGAGTTTTGGGTCTGGGCCTGCTGGTCTTTGGCCTGCAAGTTCTCAAAAATCAAGTCCGTTTCAGGCAGTTTTTTTGGGGTTTGGCTTTCACGACGGGACGCAAGCGATAGCCCAGGCGATTAAGAATCACCGCCATGGTGCTACGCGCCGGTAATTGCTCCTCGGGGACACCCTGAGTTTGGAGTTGTCTAAGCGCTTCGGGGGCGGTTAATCGCGTGTAGGCAATCGAGGTGGTAAAGCTTGGGTCTTGCTGACTATGGGCTTCGGCGATATTGACTAAGGTGGCAGCAGCGTCAGGGTAACGTTCTTCCCACTTATGGTTGCCCCCAAAGCCTGATTGCGCCCCGACACAGACGAGCCCTGTTTGTTTTTCAGCGAGCCCTAATGCCACGGTTTGGCGTCCCCAGCCAAAGATACTTTCGGCTAAGCGGGAGTTCCCCTCACAATATTTCAGGGTCATCTCAGCTTGAAAGGCGCGACGATGAGCCCCTTTTAACTGAGTCGCGGCGAGTCGCAGGTCTTCGACTTGAGAGGGGGTAGGACGTTTTGGAAGAAACGGAGCATCACTCATCACTGGAGGCAGTTATTGGACAGGGTCGATGCTTCCATCTTAATGAATTGGTAGATTCTTTGCTAAAGCTCTCCTTATATCAGCGCGTAGCACTATAGCTATAAATCTAGTGAATATAGCTGTAAATCTAGAACCACATAGGGAAAACCGTTGTAGAGAAGCTTCAAGATACGAGTGAACCCTCTAAATCCCAAACAGAGTTGGCTCAGCTTGTGTGAATCATGCCATCTTCGGGATCAACAAGTGGAATCAGCTTTTGCTTGATTTGGGCATCAAACACTTCCCATTTAATGCGGGTATATTCGTTGTTCTCATTGAAGCCTGAGAGAAACCCCATCGGAATCTCGAAGCCACCTGCCATGGCTCTGCCGCCACCAAAAAAGCGCCCATTGGCATCGTGACCAAATGCCTCTTTGATAAACTCATCGGGATCAAGCGTGATTTTACTGGTGCGCAGCGAACCAATCACCAGTTCAAGTTCTTCATCTTCGTCATGCACAATGCCATATACCACTGCCGTGTGGACGTTTTCTTCAGTGACTAAAAAGTCTGCGGCTTGAGGAATGGCATCCCGATCGTCGTACCGCAGATAGCCGACCCCGGCAATGGAAAAGTTATTTTGCAGCGTCCGATTTCGCAGCGATCGCTCAATCACATCCATAACACGCTTCGAGCGAGACGCTTGGAGTACCGAATTCAACAGTTGACTATCATAAAAGCGACTTAGATATCCCGCCGCAACGAAATCTTCTTCTTGCGCCTGCATTAGATGGTTGGTGTCAGACCGCAAACCATGCATCAGTGCCGTTGCACACTTAATATGCTCAGACTCACTATTGTCGAGCTTTAGCAATCCTGCTTTTAGATATTGAACAAAAATAGTAGCCGTAGCACGGGTTTGAGAACGCAGATCTATAAACTCTGCATTCAGCTCTCCTTGGGAAGTGTGATGGTCGATCACCACAAGCATTGGTATTTTTGCCCGCTCCAAAATTGGAGTCAGCTGAGTCGTTGTTCCCTGATTATCAACCAACACACAGCCGTCATATGCAGACAAATCCTTTTCTTTTGTCATTTGCTGTGACCACCGTTTTACAGGCAGCCCCGTCAAGCGGACAAGGGCAATGTTTTCTTGATGGCTCAGAGTGCCTGCATAAACAATTTCAGAGGTAATGTTGTATTCCTGAGCAATGAGCCGATAGCCCCAGGCCGAAGAGAGGGCATCGGGATCAGGAAAATCCTGAAGAACAACTAGATGGCGATCGCCTTCATGATTTTCCAAGAATTGACGAAATTCTTTAACTTTTTGATCGTTTAGACGATTGCCAGAGGAGCTTGCGCGAGACGAACCCGCTCGGCCTCCAGTCTCTGATGAATGTTCGTCTCCAGAGGATTTCGTCATTAAAGAATCAGTCATATCATTCGATTGAGTAAGTTCGAGAGCCGAGTCAGCGATCGAGGAATCAGACATGTTTGTAAATAAATAAGTTGTGAGAGTTTAAATAGCCTGAGAGCAAATCTGGTTGCACAAGGAGAATTTAGATAAGACTTGCACAACGCTTGATCGAAGAACCCCGAAGGACACACTCTGTTGAGCTTGCCCACAACAAACTCAACAGAGAATCACGAATCGCTAGCGAACGAGGAAAAGCTACGCTGATTACACCTGAAATGGGAGCAGAAGTGTCTGGCGTCACCTTTCGACAATAGTTACAACCGCGCTACGTATCAAGTGACGATCGATATCAGGTCACCATCACTAGATTTATCCCTGATTGAATCTGTTCGCAGTCTGTTTTGAACCATTGCATTTTGAAAACACCGCCATGTGTGAGTCAGCGAATTTCAGATGCGCTCAATATTTTGAAAACAAGCGTTCAAGAGGTGGAATGACTCAAGCTTTTGAGAACATACGGTGAGGCTAGTGCAGCTACTGACACTAGGGGCAAAGACATCAGCACACCTATTCCGATCATTACAAATAAAAATTGATTCAACATCTACCTAATTTCAGACCTGGAGATGTTGTGCTGTAGTTTTTGGTGTGATCGAAACCTCTCTGAACCGCGCGTACACGAAGGCAAGGCGATCGCCATTTTGTACTGTCGCGGAAATTCTGCACAGCCGCAAAAGGTCTCGCTCAAGCCTATTGCTGAGTCAGCCCCTTCTAATCAGTGACAGTCAGCGCAGTGACGCTGTCAACCACCAATCACATACTTTTGCCACTCAACATGCAATCCACTTCGAATATGTCTGGTCACTTCAAAGTAGAGACTGCTATAAGGCTTGCGTGGCTGGCTCCGTAGCGGCATACTTGCCTCTTTAGGCGTGCGGCTTCCCTTTTTGACATTGCATCGCACACAGGCCGTTACAATATTGTCCCAGATATCTAAACCTCCCCGCGAGCGAGGAACGACATGATCAAGGGTCAAATCGTCCCCATGATATCCACAGTATTGACAGGAGTGGCTATCTCGGTGGAGGATATTGCGGCGGGTGAGTGGAATGTCTTTGTAAGGAACCCGAACATACTGCCTCAAGCGAATGACCGTCGGAAGTGGGAAGTCAGGATAGATAAATTTGCCGTTATGCTCCACCTGTTCTGCTTTGCCCTTGATTAGCAGAACGACCGCTCTTCGCCAACTGGTAATATTCAATGGCTCATACGATGCGTTGAGCACCAGCACTTTTCCCATTGATAATAATTCAATAGAGGTGATTTTTTCTCAGATACTAGCATATGGCTTCAGTTCTAACCGTGAAGTGTTTGCATAGTGAGATATTTCTGAGATTTTCTGGTGAGCTTTTTTGAGGATCAACGCACGACTTCGATGCTAATTGTGAAGTTGCAAATCTGTTCCTTCGTTAGTTTGATTCCGCTGCTTGGCGATCGCCGTCAGCAAAAATCATAACTATGCAACGGAAGAGTTTATCGAACAGGAGAATTGGGCTTCGAGCATCTCTTCATAAAGCTGGTCTAACTGATTGGCCACCCCTTGCCAGCTAAAGTAAGCCTCGACTCGTTTTCGAGCGGTTCGACCTAGGCGATCGCGCCATTCAGCGTTGGACAGAATACGGTCAATCGCAGCCGCAAAAGCGGTTTCATCACGAGGTGGAGCCAATAGTCCTGTCTTTCCAGATTCAACGGTAAACTGTAAGCCTCCAACATCGCTCGCCACAACAGGAGTGCCACTTGCCATAGCCTCGATTGCCACTAGACCAAAGGGTTCGTAGTGACTCGGCACCACGCAAACATCTGCAGCAGCATAGTAGGCCGGCAAGTCTTCATCGCTGATGCGTCCAGGAAACTGGACAATGGATTGCATATCGAGATCCGCAACGATGCCCTCAATCCGTTCACGCTCCAGACCATCGCTTTGACCTGGACGACTGCCTCCTCCAACCAGCAGTTGCAACGCCTGAGTATTGCGAATTGCAGATTGTCCCACAGCTCGAACTAACGTCTCAATCCCTTTGCGAGGATCAAACCGTCCCACATAGAAGACAACTTTGGCCTTGGGATCAATTCCTAGCAGCGCCCGAGCTTCATCTTTGCTAATGGAACCAAATCGATCAATATCTGTGCCACAGGGAATGAGGTTGACATTGCCGCGAGTCGAGACGAATGCCCGCATGTGGTCTTGTTCTTGGGGGCTAGTGGCGACGACTCTTGCCGCTGTTTCTAGACAGCGCTTCTCAATCTCCAGTCGAGTACTGGCGATCGCTGGAATGTTATCGACGTTGCGATACTTAACCGTGCCTAAAGAGTGATAAGTATGCACTTGTTGAAGTCTGGGCTGACGGCGCTTTAGCTCCATTCCAACCCAAGATGAAAGCCAATAATTAGTGTGAACAATGCCGTAGCGAATGCCTGAGCGTTGTTGAAATCTCGTGAATTCTTGAACGAACTCTGACAAATAATCAAAAATCTCGTCGCGAGGGACAAAATCTTGTGGGCCCGCTGTGAGTCGAATGGTGCGGCAAGTGGGACTGTGCTCAACAATAGAAGACTGAGCTGAGCTGGTTCGTCGGGTAAACATATCGACGCTCCAACCTAGTTTCGCCAGAGCCTCTCCCACTTGGCGAACGTAGACATTTTGCCCACCGGCTTCTTCTTTACCGATGTCAATAGCCGGATCTCCGTGAACGGAGATCAGTGCAATGTGGCGATCGCCATTCATACTCATAGCTCTCTCCAAATCGTTGAAACCTCAAAATCTAACACTTCACAATGTGGTTATGCGCGCAGCACCTGAGAGATGTGTGTTCTGTTGTTATGGTCTGTTATTACAGCCACCGAAATGCTCTTCAGAATTTTACTGTCATCTCGCTGATATTTTCCGCTTGATTGTGCTGTGGCCTCGAAGTAAACTTCGCCGTCTCAGAGCAACTTGTTTCTTTGAAAAGTATTCCTGGCAGCAGATAAAGTAAGTCGTAGCCAGGAATCCTGCTGTGCTCTTTCCGAAGAGAACCTTTTTTAAGGATGAAGCGAGTAGATAGGCGGAAAACTAAAGTGTGACACATGCTTCACTGCGACCAACTCTTCGTATCATCTATCACAATTGCACATCAGGCCATCAAATAATTCAGCAAATTTGCATTACCTAAAAGACACTTTTACGAAGTTCGAAGACCGATTAACTGAGGCTTCCCAACACTCCAAGTAGTACCCATCCATACGACTTGTAGCAGCTATTTATCTCGCTCTTTACTAGAAGTTCGCAAACTTCTATGACAGATTAACAAGAACTGTAAACAGCTCGACAACAGCTTATCTTACGGTTCAACAAACTGTCCACAGTGACGACAACACTGTAGTTAGATCTACTGTCAAAGAGACTTCAGCTTGTGTTACTTGAGCAGCATTGCGTAGGAAGACACTCATGCAGAGTTGCACCACTTACATGTCACATCTCCAGCAATGCTCCTTATTCAAAGCTTCTTTTCACCGAATCACTGACAAAGCATTTCAAAATCTTGAATATTTCGTTCGTTGGACTTGGCTAAAAGAAAATTTTAATCAACCCTAGAATTTTTATTAGCTAGCTTATTCTTTAAGTGAATTCCCTAGCTTGAAGTCGTTTTAGTGCTCGAAAGTCTCGTTTTCTTTTGGAGAACTTAGACGATTTCTCAGAAACTTGAACCGACTCAATTTAGGGCTTAAAGTCAGCAAGCTCATGAAAAGAGCGCTATGACAAAAATCTAAAAAAATAATTCAGGATGCTGTCAAGGGAGTCTCCAAGTACTGGAGTTGATAGCGAACTCAATTATGTGGTTGTTAATACCAAACATATCATGACAGAGAATGCTCCCAAATGAATAATACCGACTCAAACGAGGGCAGCTAATGCGATCGCCAGTTTTGAACGGCTGAAGCGAAGAAACGAAAGCAAATCTGGAATCTTATAGTGCTACGCGCTGATATAAAACCAATAGTTTATGGAGAAGCCGCGCGGTGCGCGGCTTCTCC
>CAKZMO010000050.1 GCA_937128595.1 uncultured cyanobacterium
TGATCTTAGAGGCCGCACAGGACTGTGACTTGGTGGTGCTACGATCTGTCCGTCGTCGCACTGCTGGAGGGCTAGCTGTCAGTGATGTCACGACCGCAGCCATTCGCGAGCTGAAATGTTCTGTGGTGCTGTTTGGTGAACCTCACACCTAGCGCCAGTAATCGGAGCGCCAATAATCGGAGCGCCAATATCGAATCATCCACACGAGCTAGATGCAGCGGTGAAATATTATCAGGTTCAAACCAACGTTTTGTCGGAGCGTTATCTCAATAAGCTTTGGAAAAAGATCAATGCTGTCCCGTACTTTACGGTCAACAATCTGAATCGAGATTTTGTTCAAACCAAGGGATTTTCGGTGGTGTTTCGGCGCGACGGGTTATCGACAATCGAGCAGAAATTTCCGTTTTTCAAGCCCTACCTAGACGTTGCTCTCCAACCAGACTGCAATGCCTTTTATCTCAATCCGTTGTTGCTGGGAGCAGGTTCTCGGGTTGATCCTCATATCGATCGATCGCTGCGATCCTATTGCAAAACGATTGATCCTCCGTTCGTTGTGAGTGTGCTCTATGTAAAAGTTCCCGAATGTATGAGTGGTGGGGAGTTGGTTCTCAAGTCAGGGAAGCGTCATGTGGCAAAAATTGCGCCTCAGGCAAATTCCCTCGTTTATTTTCAAGGAGATCTAACCCATTCTGTAAACCCGGTTAAAACCCGTGGAAATCGACTCAGTATCGTGTGTGAACAATATGATCTCACTCCTGATGAACTTGAAGAAATTCCCTCGTTTACCGTGGAGTCGAGAGCCTATGCTCATGACCGCTGATTTTCATGGTTGCTAATGCGTATAATCCGGTTGACTGATAAGACTTTATGTTGTGGCAGTTGTAGGCGCATTGCGGCTTCTCGAAGACTCACTGCGCCTACACAAGCAAAACCCGCCTGCGCAAGTTGGGGATAATCGACGGAGGCTGAAGTGGTGAGACTAGGCGTGATTTCAACCGCCAGCCTCTAAATTTTTGTCAGTCAATTCAGCCTCAGAAGCATCACTCCGCTGAACAGCCCCTGGTGCAGTTTCCATCCGCATCAAACGATAGAGTGACACCACTCAGAGGGAGATACACTGGAGCTTCTGTGGCTTCTATGAAAGCCGCTGTCTTAGTGTCTGGCAGAACCATACCTTCGCTCGTCGCCGCTTCGTTGGCATGGGATGCGATAACGGCATTCGGTTGAATCAGTTCGTTAATCACATAGGCTGCCTCGGTTGGCCCTGTTGTGAAGGTATCGCCAATATTCATCACTACCAGCTCAGCACCGTATTGTCTTCTGACCACCGTTTCTTGTTCAGCCGTGACGCCCGTGTCTCCCGACAGGTAAACGACCAGACCGTTGGAAAAGGTGATGACATATCCGGTGGGTGGCCCAACGTAGGCGGTGAGTCCAGATTCGCTAAGACTTTCACCGAGTTCCCCTTCGATAAAACTGCCGCTGAGACCGTTGGAGTGAACAGCAGGTACCGTTGTGAAACTGACGCCATCCATCGTAGTCGATGCCCCAAACCGAACCAGTTGTACCGAGGTCGGATCGCCGCCTAGATGTTCAACTTTATTGGAGAGAAAACTCGCCATTTCGCTACCGACGATGATGTTCGCTTCTTTGGCGACTGCAATTTCAACGCTGTTGGAGTTGGGGGTCGTGATGATATTGGTCTGAGGCTCAGTGCAGGTTCCTTCGTTGACCGTTGCGATGCGGCGATCGCCCAGGTGATCACCATGCACATGGCTAACTAGCACAACATCAATATCGCCCAATCGCGGATCATCAGCTCCAGCCACAGTTCGGCCTGCATCGTAGAGAATGCGAAGCCCGGAGGGATCTTCAAAGACCAAGGCTCGGTCGCGGGCGCAAAACTCGCCGTCGTGACTGCCAAGGGGAGTGACTTGCACAGGGGCGGTTGTTGTTGCGGTTGAGGACGTGCCAAAGGAGGCTAATAACGCAATGCACAAGGCCGCAGATGCCATGAACAAGGTGAACCGATTCCGTAGCAACATGGTTAAAACTCTCTGGATTGACACGCCTATTAACATAGCAGCTTCGGCAAATTGAAAGCTTGTGGACGAGCTGAACACAACTCCTATTTCGTCAGTTCGGTTTCTTTTGTATCGTTAGAAATATTTAAGGTACATTCAACCCCAAACGAACCGTTCAATCTGTATGGGTTCGATACACTGCAAGGGCATTCAGGCTGCTTAGCGGAAAATAAGCAGGTAATGTTTGAATGCAGTGGAGTGGGTTGAGGTGCAGCGATGGATGTTCGAACTTTCTTAGATTTCGCGTTAGGAAGTATTGCAGCGCTGTTTCCAGTGGTTGACCCCATTGGCAGTGTGACGATTTTTCTGGTGTTGACGGCGGGAGCTCCTCCTGTGCTTCGTCACCAGTATGCACGGCGCATCGCTCTGAACGTTGTGTTGCTGCTGATTGGATTTGTGCTGATCGGAGGCAGCGTTCTGCGGTTTTTTGGGATTTCGCTGGAGGTGGTAAGAATTGCCGGGGGCATCGTTGTGTTTCATGCGGCGTGGCACACCATCAATTCAGAACCGAAGCTAGACGAGGAGGAAAACCAAGAAGCGGTGCATCGAGCTGGGGAACATGCAGACATTACCTTTATGCCGATGACGATTCCGTTGCTGGCGGGGCCGGGTTCGATTGCGGTGACCCTAGGATTGGCGGCTCAAGCCGGACGAGATTTTTCTGTAGAGACCGCGATTAATCTATCTGCGCTGGCCGTTGCGATCGCCATCATGGGTCTGATTATCTTTTTAGCGTTGCGATCGTCAACCTGGGTGTTGAAATTTTTGGGGCCTTCTGGAATCAAGGCTCTTAGCCGGATGCTAGGGCTGTTTGTGATGGCGATCGGGGTGCAGCTAATTTTGAATGGCTTAGCGGACTGGCTTCAGTCGCTGAACCTCAGTTTATAAACCGCTCTCATCCTGACATACTCGATTCTTGCACTGGATTCGAACGCAAAATATTGATAAGTGAGTGCGAGTCAGTCGATTTCGCTTTACGAGCGAACAAAGAAGCTGATGCAGGTCTGTCATTTGTCGTAGAAGTCTTAGTGGCATGTCCTGTTTTTACAGCCGAGTCGGTTGCTCAGGCAGCGATCGCATCATCAGATGCACCGTGAAAGAGATTGCCGCGATAAACAACACTAGGGCAAGACCCAGAGAACCCAGCATTGCCATGACAAAGGGGCCAATATTATCGATATACGCGTTTAAGCTAAACCAAAAAAATCCTATCCCCGAAGCCACAGCCAGTGAAATCGGCAACGCGACGCAATGCCCGATGAGCCAGCCGACCGCCCTAGGGGTCTGAGTGCGTAAGATCCGAAACTGAAGGAGAGGTGTAAAGGCCAAAAAGATGGCAAAGCACAACAGTCTCCATCCGGAGCTAAAGGGGATGGCGAGGGAGATCTGCACCAATAGAATCGTCGCTAACATGCCTCCTACAGTGGCGGGAATCCAAGCTTTGAGCTGGGGCAATCGTCGCCCCAGCACCCACCGCTGACCCACGCCAAAACACAAACTGGCGATCGCCCCCACTCCCAAGAAAACCGCCGTGCTTGAAACCCACGAGCCGATTCCAAAATAGCTGGAACTAATGGGTGTATTGCCAGAAAAGAGAAGAACATTTCCTGCTGAGAACAACACACTTCCCAAAACGATTGTGATCAGAAGTGCCAGCCCATTGACCAAAAACCACTCGACGCCAAGGGGCAGTCGAGTGGGGGGCGCTTTGGTTGCTGAGGGTTGGGGCGCTTCTACCTGAGACGCACTGGAGGTGGCGTGAGAAGACGCAACAGGTGGGGCGTTGGCTTGCCTGGGCGTAGCCCATATCGCCACTTTTTCCCTCCACACCGGAGCCTTTTGCCCCGCCACATAGCCCATCACCCGAATCACTTCGCCTCTACAAACATCTTGCTGCCCCAAAAAATTTTTCAGATGGGTTGCTAGAGAACGAGAGACGGGTGACTTCGCCCAGATGCCGATCACCATCTGCTGATTGCGACGCACCACCTTTGCCCTCATCCCTTTGGGCTGGAGGCGAGCATTGAGCAACTGGGCGATCGCCTTTGGATCCGGTTCAAGTCTAGGAGCTGCAGGACTGGTTTCAATGGGTGAGTTTTGGGGTGAAGTGGCAGTGGAAGAGCGATCGCGCCTTTTCCAAAACACCGTGACTAGAATGGCGATACGGGCTACGCCCAGGCAAGCCAACGCCCCTAGTGCCAACGCTCCAAAAAGGCCGAGCAGCACATTGCCGATTTGCGAAAAAGGTTCCACAGGTGTGGAAGAATGGGTCGGCGACGAAGCCGCCTTGGACTGAGTGGACGAATCGTTGGGCGTCGAAGGAATTAACATGGGAGCCGCCGCCATCGGATTTTCTGCGGTCAAATCGCACAGAGTTCTCAAAAGCACTCCCCCGCGCAACCCTCCACCTTGGCGCGGTTGCCCCGGTGTCTGAGTGCCATTGGGTGCGTTGTGGCCGATGGGTAAATGACCAATGGGAGCCGTCGCTGGAGCGAATCCAGGTTGCTGAAACGCTAACTCGGTATAGGGAATGGTGGCAGCTTCCCAATCGGTCGCTGACCTAAACCATGCGGCTGTTTGCCCCAAGAGACCATAGGCTCCCCGCTGATAGTCGCCCACCGTCCCGCCAAACTGAACATAGAGCGACTGCTGAACCGAAAACCCAAATCGACCCTCGCTGGCATTGACCCACTGCTCGTCGATCGCTCCTAACGTTTCACACGGAAATAAGACGACTTCTTCATCTTCGAGCCAACCGCTGGCATTGCGATCGCCCACTGTAATCAACAATCGATGGGTTTCCTCATTAGCCGCAGGCCAGTCTCCGCTATCGAGCAGCGATTGTAGGGGAGCCAGATTGGGAGTGGCTGGAGTGGTTTGGGCGATCGCGCTTCCTGAATATAGCGTAGGAATCTGTGAAAGCGGCTGGGTAAACACCACCAGTAGCGCTTCAATCACAACTACGGTGATGATGCCTAGCGTGACTCCTATCGAGAGTCGTCGCAGTTTTGAAGTCTGGGACGAAGGGCGATCGAGTGATGTAGGTTGAGGAAGATCTGGAGAGCGATTGGAGTCGTGGGGTTGACCGCGATGAGGTTCAGACATGATTAGAGCATGGCAAGATGAGCGCTTTCTCTATTCTGGCTGCAACCATGACCCTCAGGCTAATTTGAAACTCTAAGTGCGATCGCCCGACTATAGAATCAACCTTACTCGATGAGAGTCATGGTAATG
>CAKZMO010000051.1 GCA_937128595.1 uncultured cyanobacterium
CGGAAAGAGGTTTTCCCTCACCTGGTTAGCCACGATGCGACAAAAGACGCTTTTGCCTCGTCCTGGCCCCGCTTGTACAAACAGCACCCGGTCTTGTTTCTTAGGATCTGTCAGTAAGTCATATTTCTTAGGATCTGTCAGTAAGTCATACGCCCAAGTTTCGAGAGCAATCGGCCTTTTCTCTTCATCTTCTTCACCATTGACCGTAAGGGGCTGGGCTTTCAGTGGCACATACAGTTCGGGCAATGTAAACGGCTCGTTGAACACCTGCCACCGCATTTTGCGGGTCGGGTCGTCGGGGTTGGGCGAGATGTACTCTTTCAGATAGGTGTCGATGCTGTCATATTTTTCCTGCTCTCTGCGCCAGTCGGTAATAGACGCACGGCCAAACCGCTGCATTTCCGATGGCAGGTCGTTCCAGGCTTTCGTGATATGGCGATGGGTGTCCCAGGCGGCTCGTTCTGTGATGCGATCGGCGGCTTCAGGGCTGAGTCCGGCTTGGGTGAGGCGAGCGGACATCAAAGACTTTAGGGCTGTAGCCAGGGGCGATCGCCGAAAGCAGCTCAGAGTACGATTGGCCTCGGCTTCGTCAATAGTCAGGTTTTCGAGTTCTTGTTTGAGGTTGCTTGAGTCTGACAGTTGATCGCCCGCAGCTTTTTCAACCTCAACATCGGGTAAAAAACAGGCAAGGCTTTCGGCGTAGGCTTTTATCCCCACCAAAATCACAGACTGAGCAAAGTCGGGCGTTTGCTTTGCTTTCTTGAGGTAAAACTTCAGCAGTCCTGTGGCGATTTTGGCGAAGGGCAAGACCGATTCGATGAGTTCCGCTTCGGGTGTGTTGAGCACGTCTAACATCGATGCCCCTTGGTCGATCCAGGGGGCGAGATCTTGAATCTCCTGTTCTCCCAGAGTTTCGGCTAAACTCATCACCGTTCCCGCTGCATCCACCGACTCATTCACGGCGTCGAGGGTAAACAGCTCTTTGATATCGGTGTTGAGAAACGTCCAGAGAGAAGTTGCCATATTGAGGTCAGCGTACGAGTGAGACATTGAATGCTCATATCGTAACTTCACTGTCTCTGGTGTTGGATTGTCTCCTTCGAAGACGCTTCGCAAATACTCCGTTGTTGTCCACCAAGATGCAATATCTAGGTTTTGTTGGGAGCAAAAGTGACATGATCCCGTTTTGTTGGAGGCAAATTTTGTTGGTAGAGCCGCCGTTTCAACGGTGAATTGCCCATCCTGCTAGCATGAAAACGTGCAGCAGTTCTCATTATGGTTAAGCCACACACCCGCAAATCAATTGCAGACCACAGAAGTTGAAGTCTCTTTGAGACTGACGGCCGACCTAATCCCAATCCCTAACGGGACTTTAATTTATTGTCGGCAGTTTCCTAAATTAAAAAACTTGGAGCAGTAGTGTGAAAACAGTTGGTCTAGTATTAGGCAGCGGCGGAGCGCGGGGATGGGCTCATATTGGTGCGATTCGCGCGCTTGAAGATGCCAATATTCGAATTCATTCCGTCACTGGAGCTAGCGTTGGCGCTCTGGTCGGAGCTTTTTATGTAGCAGGTGAGCTAGACGAGTTGGAAGAGTTTGTTCGGGAGCTAGACTGGAAATCCTTGGTGACTTATTTCGATCTAGTGTTTCCAAGCAGCGGCCTGCTAGATGGCGATCGCGTCTACGACCTGTTGTCTGACCACTTAAAAGGATTTGCGATCGAATCAGCCGAGATCAACTTCTGCTGCATCGCGACTGATTTAGTCAGTGGGGATGAGGTTCGCCTAAAGACTGGGCTGATAGTAGATGCGATTCGTGCGAGCATCTCCTTACCTGGAATTTTTACTCCCTTTCAAAAAGACGATCAATGGTGGGGCGATGGTGGCGTTGCCAATCCGCTGCCTATCGATGTCATGCGCGAGATGGATGTTGACGTGACGGTAGCGGTCAATTTGAATAGTCACTCTGGCTCTAGTGCGCTGGGAGCAGAAAAAACGGAGATGTTGTCTCCCAATTCATCGCTGGTACCTCAGGATTCGGGGCAGCCTTCTTCTGAGGCTGTGTCGGATGAAGGGTCTGCATCAAAGTCCGCTCACAGGCAATCTCATCAATCCCGTAACAGTGACTCGAAGACGGATAGCCAAGGCAATAGTCAGCAATCCTCACAGTCTCAGTCCAAAGGACATATTGAAGCTTTTTTCCAGCAGGTGGAACAGCGCTCTGAACGGTTGCTGGATCGGTTTCAGGACAAGATCGAGAAATGGCTACCTGAGAAAAAAAAGGGCTTGAACATCTTTGAGGTGATTGGGACATCGCTCAATGTTATGGAACAGCTGATCACGCAAAATAATCTAAGGAGCTGTCCGCCAGATATTTTGATTGAACCCCCCCTAGGCCGATATAGTATCTTTGACTTTCATCAGGCAGATGCCATGATTGAAGAAGGCTATCGCTGCATGGAAGAGTTGATTCCAGAATTGCAGGAAAAGCTAGCTGAAGAGAGTTCTGATGGCGCAACTTCGAATAGCGATGCACAAGTTGCTGGTAGATGATGCAGAGAAGCGATCCAGCATCATGTGACAAACCGAAAAGATATTAGAAAAGAAGCACCTTGCATTCAACAAGGTGCTTCTTTCGATTTCAGATTGAATTCTTTGGACTGACTTTAAGGTTCAATCAATAGTTGTGATTTTGTGTACGTCTCTCTTATGGCACTGAAAGGTTTACTTAAACCCAACAGCGGCTTGCCATACAAACGCTAATAGCAAAAAGAAAACCGGAATAATCGGCAACACATCAACCAGCGGATCAAAAATCGAATATGCTTCGGGCAACTTCGCAAACAGCAGTGCAGCTTCCATCCGTCGCTATACCTCTCTAAACCAAGCTTTTCATTGTAATGTATCGTATCACGACCCAGTCTCCGAAACCCTTTGAGATAAGAATCACGGTGGATGAAAAAAGAGGTCGTGACTTGACAAATGTTTCTGGTCGTGGGGATTCCTGGCAGAGAAGTCTGGAAGAGAAGTAATGTTGGGGGCGATCGCCACAGATGTGTCCCGTAGCCATCTCACAATCACCTCACAGCGACTGCCCGACAAAAAAAGCGTTGCACAGCATGGAATGATGCGGAAAGTTTCAACTCATGGATGACCTGCTGTAGGGGCATCGCATTGCAATGCCCCTACCAAAATCATTCTTCGAATGTGCAACGCCCAAAACAAAGAGCCCGGAATCTAGGTTCTAGTAAAGATACTGATCCGTTTCGTGATTGCAGATATAGTGCTACGCGCTGAGATAAAACCAATAACTGATGGAGAAGCCGCGCACCGCGCGGCTTCTCCAT
>CAKZMO010000052.1 GCA_937128595.1 uncultured cyanobacterium
AAGCCCAAAACCCGCATGGGGCACGGTGCCGTAGCGGCGCAGGTCGAGATACCACCAGTAGTTTTCCACGGGCAGACCTGCTTCTTGAATGCGGCGTTCGAGCACATCGAGGCGTTCTTCGCGCTGAGAGCCACCGACAATCTCGCCAATCTTGGGAGCCAGCACATCCATTGCCGCTACGGTTTTTCCGCCCTCATTGAGGCGCATGTAGAAGGCTTTGATCTCCGTGGGGTAGTCGGTTACGACCAGGGGCTTTTTGAACACTTCTTCTGAGAGATAGCGCTCGTGCTCCGACTGGAGATCGATGCCCCACTCTACCGGAAACTCAAATTTACGATCTGACTTTTCTAGCAGGTCTACGGCCTCGGTGTAGGTGATGCGGCCAAACTCGCTATTGATAATGTTGTCTGCTGTTTCTAGTACTGACTTGTCAATGCGCTTGTTGAAAAACTCCATGTCGTCGGGGCAGTGCTCCGGCACGTAGCTAAAGATGTATTTGAGAAAGGCTTCTGCCAATTCCACGTTGCCATCTAGGTCGCAGAAGGCCATTTCTGGCTCGACCATCCAAAACTCAGCGAGGTGACGCGACGTATTGGAGTTCTCAGCTCGAAACGTGGGGCCAAAGGTGTAGACATTAGAAAAAGCCATCGCCATGATCTCAGCTTCAAGCTGACCGCTAACAGTGAGGTAGGCAGGTCGCCCGAAGAAATCTTGCGAAAAGTCCGCATTCTTGTCTTGATCAAAAGGAATGTTGTTCAAATCCAGGCTCGTCACATGGAACATCTCGCCTGCGCCTTCGCAGTCACTCGCAGTAATGATGGGCGTATGCATCCACAAAAAGCCGCGTTCTTGAAAGAATTGATGAATCGCTGTGGCGCAGGCATTGCGAACCCGCATCACAGCTCCCAGGGTGTTGGTTCGGGCGCGTAAGTGACCGATGGTTCTCAAAAACTCAAAGGAATGACGTTTTTTCTGAAGGGGATAGGTTTCAGGATCGGCTCCCCCAAAAACCTTAAAGCTTTCTGCCTGTATTTCGATGCGTTGACCCTTACCAGGAGAAGGCACCAGCACTCCGGTGACTTCGACAGAAGCTCCAGTATTCGCCTGCTCTAGCTGGTCGTAGTCAGGCATATCTTCATTCACTACCACCTGAAGTCCGTTCATTGATGAGCCATCGTTGACTTCTACAAAAGCAAAGCCTTTGAGATCGCGCTTGGTGCGCACCCAGCCTTTGATGGTGACGATGTCATCGGGCTGTCCGTCTTTCAGCAGATTGGCAATGCGATGGGTGGTCATGGCGAACGTTGTGAATAAATGAGTAAGGTGGAAGAGTAACTGTGGAGTGAAGGAAAAGAACGACAAGTCTTAGCCCTTATCCTAATCGGTTCTCGATGATTCTTTCCAGATTCAATTTGAGTTTTGAAGAGACGATCCTGCGGATAAATTTACGGACAAGCTCGTTGGCGAGACTTTCTAGGAATAGCCTATACTCCTTGATTGCAGATCTTAGTTGAGAGAGCAAACGATGGTAAGCGATAAGGTGTTTGGTTTGCCTCGGGTCAAAGTTCATCGGCAGGCAGCTAACCCGACCGAACTCTTGATGTTGGCACAAGGCGATCGCGAACAGATCAACTGGGCAGGGACAATCTTAGGCGTGCCGGATGTGTGGACTCAGACTCAGGGAGAGGACGTTAAGGTTGCGGTGCTCGATACTGGCATCGATCTGGATCATCCTGACCTAGAGGAAGGCATTGTTGGCTACGAAGACTTTACAGGCGACGGCATTGAAGATATCAATGGTCACGGCACTCACTGCGCTGGAATCATAGGGGCACGGCACAACGAGACTGGGTTTGTCGGAGTGGCTCCCAAAACAGAATTGTTGATCGCGAAAGTCCTAGGCAACGACGGCAGTGGAGCGTTTCCCTGGATTGCGGATGGAGTGCTTTGGGCCGTAGAGCAGGGAGCCAAGATTATTAACATGTCTTTGGGGGGGCCTTCTTCATCCCATCGCCTCTATCAAGCCATTCATGTTGCTCTGGCTCGAGGCGTGATGGTGATCTGCGCGGCGGGAAACGAAGGATCGCTGTTTCAGAACAATATTGGCTATCCAGGGCGCTACGGTGGCGTGATTACGGTAGCGTCCCACGACGAAAACGGCAATCGCTCCGGGTTTTCTTCCCGTGGTGGAGAAATTGACGTTATGGCTCCCGGCTCTAACATTTGGTCTACGTTTAAGGACGGCGGCTATGCGGAGTTGAGCGGCACATCAATGGCTACTCCCTTTGTGGCGGGACTCGCGGCACTGATTGCGTCTAAGCACGAAAACACGGAGGAAAATGGAACTCCTCTAGAAAACACAGAAGATTTGAAGAACCATTTGTTATGGATGGCGGCTCATCCCGGCTACCACGACAACGAAGCAGGCTACGGGCCGTTGCAACCGTTCCAGTACTTCAATCGCACGGTTCAGCTCTAAATTTAGAGAACAATCCTTGGAAAAATTAGCTATTAAAATACGCTTGAGATGAAGCGAGCTTCTTGTGATTGAGGTGATTCAGGTAAGCCACGGATTTGAGGCGCAGTGGGGTGCAATTCCTGAGCGCAATCTAGGTGAAAGGTCTGGCTTGAGCGGAAAGAGTCCCAAAGGCGATACGAGCTTTGCCCAGCCCCAACGCCTCGTTTTACGAAATCTCAATCTGACGTTGACGGAACATCGCATCGGCATCATTGGCAGCAACGGATCAGGCAAAAGTACCTTCGCCCGGCTGCTGAACGGCTTACTTGTTCCCGATCGAGGAAGAGTCCAGGTCGAAGGCTTGGATA
Source organism: uncultured cyanobacterium (assembly GCA_937128595.1). GTDB lineage: Bacteria > Cyanobacteriota > Cyanobacteriia > CAKZMO01 > CAKZMO01 > CAKZMO01. The sequence goes on from CAKZMO010000052.1 coordinate 2,827, forward strand.
CGCGCCAACATGCGAAAGCAGTGCGACGGCGCGTTGGGTTTGTGTTTCAAAATCCTGATCACCAGATTGTTTTTCCCACGGTTGAAGAGGATGTCGCCTTTGGGTTGAAAAATCTAAAGCTGGGTCGCGGTGAGATTCAACAACGGGTGACTGATATCTTAAACCGTTATGGATTGCTAGAGCATCGCCATCATCCAGCGCATTTACTCAGCGGGGGACAAAAGCAGCTTTTGGCGATCGCCGCTGTTTTGGTGATGACTCCTCGCATGGTGGTCTTTGATGAGCCAACAACCCTGCTCGACCTCAAGAACCGTAACCACATTCAACAAGTATTGCAGCGCTTAGAGCAGCCGATTGTTGTCGTGTCCCATGACTTAGAGTTGCTTGAGGATTTTGACCGCGTGCTGGTGTTCGATGATGGCGAGGTCGTTATGGATGCGGCTCCGGCGATCGCCCTTCCTGATTATGTTCAGCGGATGACAGTTCAGCCCATGCCGAGGTCGTAAGCAGTGCTGACATGACCTTAGGCCTTTACCGTCCGGGCACGTCTTTTTTACATCGTCTCTCAGCTCGCACAAAGCTGGGGATACTTGCACTAGCTGGCATTGGCATCTTCTTTGTCCATTCAATTCCTCTATTGTTGAGCGGATTAGCAATCGTGCTTAGCTTGGTGGCGATCGCCCGTATTCCTGCCCGTGTGCTTTGGACTCAGGTGCGGCCTGTGCTGACGATTCTCTTGCTGCTCGTGCTAGCTCACAGTCTGGTGACCCACTGGCAAACCGGATTGATGCTCGCGCTCCGATTTTTGATTCTCATCATCTTGGCGACCCTGATGACCCTGACGACTCGAACACTCGACGTGGTTGAGGCCATTGCTCAGGCACTGAAACCTCTGCGACGATGGGGTATCAATCCTGAACAGATCAGCATTATGGTGGCGATCGCCCTCCGCTTTATTCCAGTACTGCTAGAGCAAATTCATGGCATTCGTGAAGCACAGCGAGCTAGAGGATGCGATCGCCCAATTGTCACTCTTCTGGTTCCTCTCTTGGTCAAGACTCTGCATCTTGCCGATGATCTGATCGATGCTCTCGACGCCCGTTGCTTCGATCCGTCTTCCTCGACCGATCAGCCAGAGTTTCTTCAGGCTCAACATCAAGTTGAAGCTTCCCAGACAAGACAAGAAGCCCCCACCGATCGAAACAGTCCTAAAAGTTGATCGTGACATCTAAAATCCCGAGCTATAATAGAAGATCCAAGGGCACATCAAAAATTACATGATTGTTCTTGGACACGGGGCTGTAACGGTTTCGACGTTTCGGTGAAAGCTACTTAGTGATACAGGCCGAGAGTGAGTCTACTCTCGTTAAACAAGACTCAACAAATGTAAGTGCGAACAACATCGTACCTTTTGCTCGCAAAGCAGCACCAGTTGCCGCTTAAAAAGGTTTAGACCGCGAGCGTTCATAGTTCGACTCCGTTAAGGATTATGGACCTAACCCCAACGGATGCTCTAACCGATTGCTTCTAGTCAACGGTTAGCTAAGACTTTACTAGAGAGCCCTACCACTTGGGTCAATAAGTGGCTCCCGCCTTGAGGATTAGATAGGCTAAGCCTGTGAATGAGTTGAGTATTACTACCCGGAGCGGACACGGGTTCGACTCCCGTCAGCTCCACTTTTATCTCTTTCTGCAACGAATCAAGCTTTGGAGGTCATTCTAGATGATGACCTGTTTTGCTAGACATATCAGGCGTTGTAGCGGGTTCAACAAGCGGTTCTTGGATGAACTTCTCCTTGTGTTCTGGTCGTCAAGCCAGAGTCGAATCCATAGAGTTAGGGCGGCTTATGAGTTCTGTTGCCCTTAATGGGCTCACGCGATCGCCCTACAATGAATGGCTATAGATATGGATAGTTCTCAGACCCATGAGCTTACTTGGAAACATTGTTTGGCTGGTCTTCGGCGGATTCTTCACTGGAATCGGCTACATCCTGGGCGGATTGCTGGTGTGTTTGACCATCGTGGGCATTCCGTTTGGGTTGCAAGCGATCAAACTCGGCTTCGCTAGCTTCACTCCCTTTGGGAAAGAAATCGTTGAAGAAAAAGGAGCAGACAGCACGCTCAAACTTATTTTCGATATTCTTTGGGTCATTCTATTTGGTTGGGAAATTGCGATCGCCCATTTGACAGCAGCTGCCGTTCTTGCGATTACCATTATTGGCTTGCCATTTGCAAAACAGCATCTAAAGCTGATTATCTTAGCGTTTCTACCCTTTGGTCGAGACTTGCGCCCGATTCAATAGCCATCGATATCACCGGAAATAGGTGTGATTTGCTATCGCCAATGATTGTGATTTACTGCAACCCACATTAGTCTCTCTCTCGTTAGAATTGACAAATCTCAACCTATTTTCTCATGGGGCTTTCACTTCTAATTGAACAGGTTGCCCTTGCTCTTAACAAAAAAGTATTTGAGCACGCATTCATGACTTTCTATTATGTGAAGTCCCCGTGAAGTTGATCGATCACGTGCGTTCAGACTTAAATGAGTGAAATAGTTCTGAACAGATCTTCTGCAACTAGTGTGGTTTACTTGTAGCTTATCTCTCGTTCGTTGCTGCCGCGTCCCGTATTTAATCTCTGCATTTATAGTCTGCGACTATCTATTTGTATCGACTTTGGACTTTTGTTATTTGGCTCGTTAAGCGAGTACATGAGCAATGTTTAATCCGACTCAGACCCTAATCACCACCTTTGTCCAGGAACTTCAGGCTGGCTATGATCAAAACTACGGTGGCCTGAAGTCCAACTATGGCAACATCATTGCCTGGTCAGGCCGGATGGCTCTCGAAAATATTGCCAACAGTGATGCTCTCTATCACAACGTGGAGCACACAATTTTAGTGACGCTAGTGGGACAAGAAATCCTTCGGGGGAAGCACATTCGTGAAGGCGGTGTTTCCTGCGAAGATTGGCTCCACTTCATGATTTCTCTTCTCTGTCATGACATTGGCTATATCAAAGGCGTGTGCCGTGCCGATCGCGACGGGTATTACGCAACTGGGATTGATGGCGATCGCATTTTTTTGCCGACGGGTTCTACAGACGCAGGACTGACTCCCTATCACGTTGATCGCGGCAAACTGTTTGTCGAAGAACGATTTGGTGGAAATACTTGGCTCAGTGCTGATGTAGTCAAGCGAAATATTGAGCTGACTCGGTTTCCTGTGCCCGATGATTCTGATCACCAAGACACGACTCAATACCCTGGGCTAGTGCGTGCGGCTGATTTGATTGGTCAACTCAGCGATCCCCGCTATCTCAACAAGGTGAGTGCACTGTACTACGAGTTTGAGGAAACCGGATTTAACGACAGCGTTGGTTACAAAAATCCAGGAGACTTGCGGCGGGAATACCCCAAGTTTTATTGGAACGTGGTGTATCCCTACATCAAAAGCGCGATTGAATACCTTTCTTTGACTCAAGAAGGAAAGCAAATCATCGCGAACCTTCAATCCAACGTGTTTATCGTGGAGCATGACCTAGCTAGCGCACCAGAGCTAGATCCCGAAAAGCCGGCTCCATCACTTGCTTAATTCTGGCATCAAAATAGGGAAGCAAGCCTGGGATGAGACCGATGCGCTAACGTGAAAGAACTGACGTTAGCGCGGGCTTCTAGTGAAGTCGTTTTGCATTTATGACTTCTGGCACTCTTCCTCAAACCATTCAACTTTGTCCAGATGGGCCATCGTTTTCTCCTCTTGGGATAGGAACATGGGCTTGGGGAGATAGCTTTTTCTGGAGCTATGGCAAAGATTATGACGAAGACCAGCTTCAGGCGGCGTTTCACGCGGCACTTGACGCAGGAATTACCTTCTTCGACACCGCAGAAATCTACGGATTTGGGGAGTCGGAACGGTTGCTCGGACGATTTTTGAAGCAAACGGGTCAGCCTGTGGCGATCGCCACAAAGTATTTTCCACTACCCTGGCGATTTACGACCGATGCGGTAACAGAGACACTCAAAGCTAGCCTCAATCGGCTTCAGGTTGATTCTGTAGCTCTTTATCAGGTTCACTGGCCGTTTGACTGGTTTATGGGTCAAGAAACGCTGATGAACGCCCTCGCTGATGAGGTTGTTCAAGGGCGGATTCAAGCGGTGGGAGTGAGTAATTATTCAGCCGAACAGATGCAGCAAGCCCATGATCTGCTGCATCAGCGTGGTATACATTTAGCCGTCAATCAAGTGAAATATTCTCTCTTGTCCCGTCAGATGGAGACTAATGGCGTGGTCAAAGCGGCTCAAGACATGGGCATCACGCTTTTAGCTCACAGCCCTCTTGATCAGGGGTTACTAACAGGCAAATACTCTCTCGAAAGCGAGGCTAAACCCTCGGGAGCAAGACAGTTTAGCCCCAAATTTAGTCGCAGCGGCTTACAAAAGTTGGCTCCGGTTCTCGACTGTTTGCAGGCGATCGCTCGCAAGCACAACAGAACTCCAGCCCAAGTGTCACTCAACTGGTTAATGAATCAAGGGCGAGTTATTCCCATTCCAGGTGCGAAGAACGCAGATCAGGCTCGACAAAACGCAGGTGCTCTGGGCTGGTCATTAGATGAGGAAGATTTGCAGACCCTAGATACCGTCACGGAACCGTGGAAATCATAGAAAGAAGTCATAAAACAAGAAGGGATGCGATCGCCATGATCGCCCTCCTTCTTGTTGAGATCTCAGCTCAGAACAGGTTGTGAGTCTCTGTTTTTGACGCTTTGTTCAAAGCTTTGAGGATTAATCTTCAAAGAGATTTTCCTCGAACTCTTCTTCAAACTCAGGCTCTAGCCCTTCTTCAGAACTGTCTCGTGTGACACCGCCGACTTCGGCTTCTACAGAGTCATCGTCATTGTAGCCTTCGTAGGTCGAATCATAATCGCTACCCGACATGGCGTCTTGATAGCCCGCGTCATAGCCTTCTTGGTATCCCTGCTCCAAGCCGCTACGATCGTGGGTTACCGAAGGGTCGGCTCCTGCTGGTGGAGTATCTTCAAACAGCTGTGCTGAAGCTCGCTGAGAGACTGTAGGTGCCACAAAAGCGAATGCTGTCAGGGTGGAGACAGTTGCTAGTACTAGGCGTTTCATATGTACCTCTTTTTTCGTTCATCATCCTGTATATGCGCAGAAGCTTTGGTAGTTGAATTCAAATTCGGTGATTGATTCAATCATTAGGAACTAGAAATATTGAATGAGAGCAGCTTTCCATCACAATGCTTCGGTTCATTTGGCTTGCTGCGCACCGGATTAATTAGAATTATTGCAATTGCCTTTGCACCTTGCCATCCATCCTCCTGCTGACCCTGGATCTTGGCGGATATGTCCTCTGGTATACATTTTTTGACAGAGGCTGTGCCGTTGTTGCCACCTTTTTTCCGGGGGCGATCGCGCGCCCAAAAAACCGACATGGCAAGGGTTCCAAGCGTTTACTCAATATTGCGGTATGCCTCTCGTCCTCTACTTAGTTTTCACCAAGCGTTTTATAAGCAACTTAAAAAAATTCTATTTTCAGTCCGCGATGGATTTGGGATAACGGAGCAACACATGCTCATCTAGGACAACGAGTTTCTTGGGTTCAACGACGTTTAATCAAACTCAATGAACTGAGGAGGTTAGGAGGCTCGAAATGATAGATTATCCATGTAAATTCTATGCATGAATCAGAACTCGTCTTTCAGAATTCCTCTTTGACGCGTCATGATGAACCTGTGAATAGATTTGCCCTTGTCGGTTCTCTATAGCCGCTTTTTCCATTTCACTCCTGTACCGCACTTCATTGTAATTTGCGCAACTCCTATGACCGATGATTCTGCCAAGACTCCAATGCCTGAAAATTCGGATGCTTCTGAAAATTCAGATGCGATGCCTTCAGAACCTGGTTCTCTAGAATCTGAAGCGCTCGAATCTTCAGAACAAGAGATTCAAGAAACTGAGTTGTCTTCAGAAGATGGATCTGACTCATCATCAGTGACCTCTAGCAATGAGAACGCCGCTTCTCAGGCGGTTGCCGCTGAAGCTGCCCAAGAGAATGCTGAGTCTTTGGAGCCAGACACAACTCAAATGGACGCGTCAGATGATGCTGAACAGTCGGACATAGAGGCATCCATCGCAGCGACAGACGAAGAGTCATCGAAAGATTCCGACGAGGAAGCTCCAGTTTCTGTCGCTTCGGGAGAAGAAATTACTCCTGCGTACAGCGAACTCATAGATGAAGCCTTAGCCACCAAGCAAGCCGTTCAGCCTGATCAGTCTGTGAGTACACCTGTAGGGGTTGATGGGGAAGCATCTGTAGCAGCATCGGACGAAACTTTATCAGAAGATTCTGAAGAGCCAGAAGTTCCAGCCTCTGCGGCATTTGAGATGGAAGAAACCACTGCCGAAGACGGTGAAGAAGTCACAGACGAAGTATTGGAAGAGAATGAGGCTATTCAAATCAATGAGCCAGTGAGTATGCCTGCGGCTGAGTCTGATGACAGCGTCAGCGGGCCAGAAGTCCAACAGGAGAAGGCTGAAGAGACTCTAGATCCGGTTCCAGAACCTACTCCCTCAGCCGCAGCTCAATCTTCATCAGGCATATTGGATAACGTCTTAGCCGCTATGAAAGGAGTGTCCGTATGGGTGCTAAAAACCTTAATGAAAGCGTTGAATTGGGCCGTTATTAAACTTGAGAACGCAAAGACGCGCTCTGAGAAGCGAGAGAAGCTGCCCTCAGACGGAGAATGGATCGAACGTTTGTGGGTAACGGTGCAACCTCTGGCTCTCTTTGTCAGCCTAACAACGACGCGATCGCTCAATTCTGTGTTGACATGGATCCTTCGAAAGCTGGATGCCGATGCCATCCCAACATCTACTCCAAAAATGGAGTCTGAGGTATCGAGCACGACACTACTGACCAATTTTTCGAAAGCAGCAACCCGCACGCTGACCCCAATCTTGAAGCAGCTTTGGCGACTATGGCTGAGGCTTTTGGCGGTGTTGCGCGATCGCCTCTTCCCCGACAGCCTCAAAACTTTGTCTGACATTACATTAACTACGTTTGCCGCCATTCTTCTTGTCGGATTTTTGTGGCTGACCTCAGCCATCACATCTGGAGGATCTCCTTCTGTAGCTCAAGAAATGCCAACAAAGCCTTCCAGTCCAGCGGGGTCTGCTCCGGCCGCTTCTACACGAGCTAAATCACCGCCAAGCAAAAAACGTCTGGTCGAAATTCAGAATCAGGTTTCAGAGCTGACGGATGACTACGCTGAGGGCATGGTAAAAGCTGTGCAGGTGAGTTTTGGAAGCGAGCGGCTGATCGTCAACCTGGGGAACGACTGGTATCGGTTGGACGAAGCTCAACAAAATCGGCTTGCCCAAGACATCTTGTCGAGAACAAAGCAGCTTGACTTCTCAAAACTGGATATTTTTGACCAAGACGACATTCGGATTGGCCGCAATCCAGTCGTCGGTGACGATATGATTATCTTCAGCCGCACGAAAGAGCTACCTCCAGATGAGGTTCCCGAAATCGAATCAGTAGAGTCCAATCCGCTCAACTCATCTGGGCTAGAAACCCTAGACCAATCGGATGTTTCGGACGTTAAATCAGCCAATGAAACAACTCTGAACGAATTCGAAGAGACTTCGACATTAGCTGATGACTTGGCTGACGATAACGACTGATTCTAATGCTTGGTTTGATTAAACTGTCCCCATTACCATCACCGTGAACGAAATGTTTATGCTGCGTCGAATCACCCCTTTGCTTCACTGGAGTCGAGTATGGAGCGCGATCGCACTCACCATTTGTCTGTGGGTTGCCAGCCTCAGTTTGTCTCTTCCTGCGTCGGCTCTCACTCAAATTGAACTCTCCGAGATTGACTACAAGGATTGCCCTGAAGCTCTTTCAGAAGGGTTGCTAGTATCTGGTTCAAGTGCAGAAGCCAACTGCTTTATTGTTTACGGCAAAGCCAAAAATTCAACCAACAAGCCTGTGTACGACGCAGATATTTTTGGCCGCGTTTATGACGCCAACAACAACCCTGTGATGCAGAATCGGACTCGCTTGGGATTGATTGATGAAGTGCCCCCCGGAATCAGTGATTTTGAGCTGAGAATTAGCGTTGCAGCCAATCAACCCACACCTCTGAAGCTAGAGCAGTTTAAGGCTACAGGATTTTCGGGACGGGTTCGGCGGTAGGTCGGAACTGATTGCAAGACACCTCTGCAAAACAATGAGCCGCTAGTTTCTCCACTGAAGGAAACTAGCGGCTTATGCGCTAATAAAATTGTTCGGCCTCTAAAATTGTTCGGCCTCGCGTTAGCTTTTTAAGCATGCAAACCTTGTCGCCGAGAAGTGCAGCGCAAGCGTGAGAACGTGAGGTTAGAACGCAGAATAGCTCGTGCTTACCACCGCACTGCTGATCAGTCGCGACACTAGCTGAAGCGCAAGAAAGGCCAGAATAGGCGACAAATCGAATCCGCCGATGGGGGGGATGATAGAGCGGAATAGATTGAGGTAAGGATCGGTGAGCTGACTTAGAGCAGCAAAAGGCTGGCTCGTCCAATCGATGCTGGGAATCCACGTCAACAGGACGCGAATAAACAGAAGAATCAGATACAGGCTGATAAAGGTGGCTAGGGAGCTGAGAATAATGCTCATAGTTTCGGTGTTTCCTTTCTCTGCGCGTTTGTGAACGGTGGATGTCGAGGTCTATTGCAGTTGTTGCAATTATTTAAGAACCCCGATTATATAGTTTAGCGGAATGTCATTTTGTCCGTGTCGTAGATGGTTTTACCCGGAATACATCGGAAACTTCGCCAAAATACACAGGATTCAGAGCCTTGAGCGAGGTGAACGAGACGATCGTTGAGTCCCTTTTGCTTTAGACGATCTTAAAGATCTTTGGCGATCGCCTGTTCACCGTTGTCGCTAGCAGCCATTCCATTGACACCGCTAAGTTGATGCTGCACATCATCAATCGCTTCATTGAGTCTAGCAATCTTATCTTCTAAGCCACGACGGGCTGATTCCATATCGCTATCGTTAAGCAATTCATTCGATTTTTTCTTGTCGCTGTTGCCTGTGCTGCTCTCGCGGGCTTCGCTGTCATTAATTTTAGACATGACAAATGCTCCAGCAACGCCTCCCACAATGCCGCCAAACAGCGTGCCGACAACAAATCCGCCAAAGAAATTGTCTTGTTGACTCATAGCCGATAGTTCTCCCTCAAAACGCTATTTTTAGCATGGCAGCTTTGTGAAACTTGTCTATCTGATTTTCGGGTCGCTTCTCTGCTGCGATGCTTTGCCGACTAAGTCCCAAAGGTGCGATCGCCCGCATCTCCCAACCCAGGAACGATAAAACCGCTCTCGTTCAAATGCTCGTCGATAGTAGCAGTATAGATACTGAGCGCTGGATAACTCGTACCCAGCTTTTGCAAAGCGGGTGGAGCCGCAACAATAGAGACTATTCTGACTAGCGCCGGGTCAATTCCTCGCTGGGTCAGCTCTTTCATCACCCTCATGATAGATCCACCCGTGGCTAACATTGGTTCACTCACAAGGATTCGGGTATTGGGTGCAAACTGATCAGGCAGCTTATTGAGATAACAGCTCGCTTCTAGCGTCTCTTCGTTTCTAACCAGTCCTAAATGGAGAACGGAGGCCAGCGGCAGAATTGCTTGAATGCCTTCCATGAGCGATAGACCCGCTCGTAGGACAGGAATGATCGCGACAGGAGCTTCTGGATCGATGAATGTGGCAGGACAGGCTGTCAAAGGGGTTTGCACGGTTGTTTCAATCACAGGCAGCCAATCCCGCACAGCCTCATACGTGAGCCAGCGTCCAAGCTCAGTCATGGCGCTACGGAAGAGTACATTCGGAGTGGCCTCATCTCTTGCAACCCCTAACCAATGCTTGACGAGGGGATGAGGAGGCACATAAACGCGGAGTTGCAGAGACATGAAGCAATCTAGGCTACGGTATAGCCTGCTTAAATCTGCATTATGATACTGCGTTACTGGCCTCAGTGGGGTGTTCTCAAGGTTTCTTTAACCCACTCGTTTCATGATGCCAAGTTTTGAGGTTCGCTCCGAGCGAGCGGTTTGGTGCAGACCGTACGGTTCAGGTTGAGTCATTCGCATAGCCAAGGAATCGCCTCTTTCGATACACTAACAAAGTCTCTTTGACCGCATTCAAGCTAATCTTTCCCAGCCTCTATGCGCCCGTTGTTGCGCTCGTCTTTATGGTTACCCAGTCCAATTCCAACCTCAGCTCAGCCGATCGCCCAGACCGTGGGGTGAGACATGGGGCGATCGCCACGCCGTCCTCAGCATCCTCTCAAACGCTCAGCAGCAAAGAGCTAGAGGGTCAAATTTTTGATGTCATTGTGATCGGTTCTGGCATTGGTGGACTCGTGACGGCGACCCAGCTTGCCGCCAAGGGAGCGCAGGTGTTGGTGCTTGAACGATATCTGATTCCGGGAGGCAGCGCTGGCTACTTTGACCGCGAGGGCTATCGGTTTGATGTCGGTGCATCGATGATTTTTGGGTTTGGAGATGAGGGAACGACCAATCTGTTGACCCGTGCCCTAGATGCAGTGAATGTCAGTCTGGAGACGATCCCCGATTTGGTGCAAATTCACTACCATTTACCGAATGGGCTAGAGCTAAAGGTTCACCGAGACTACGAAAAGTTTCTGCAAGAGCTGATTGCTCGCTTTCCCCATGAAGAAGCGGGAATTCGGAAGTTCTACGACGAATGTTGGCAAGTGTTTAACTGCCTCAACGCGATGGAACTGCTGTCCCTGGAAGAGCCGCGCTATCTTACCCGCGTGTTTTTTCAGCACCCCTTTGCCTGTCTTGGGCTAGTGAAATATCTGCCGCAAAATGCAGGGGATGTGGCACGGCGCTATATTCATGACCCAGAGTTGCTAAAATTCATCGACATGGAGTGTTATTGCTGGTCGGTCGTACCCGCCGAGCAAACGCCAATGATCAACGCGGGGATGGTGTTTAGCGATCGCCACTACGGCGGCATCAACTATCCCAAGGGCGGTGTGGGGCAGATTGCTCAGAAACTGGTTGAAGGGTTGGAAAAAGCTGGAAGCCACATTCTCTACAAAGCGCGGGTCAAAGAAATTTTGATGGATGGGGGCAAAGCGGTAGGCGTGCAGTTGGCCTCTGGCGAGAAAGTTGGGGCGAAGCGGGTCGTGTCTAATTCCACTCGTTGGGACACGTTTGACAAGCTGCTACCGGATGAGGTTCCGTTGCCTCGTCGCGAGCAGAAGTGGCGCGATCGCTACCAAAAATCGCCAAGCTTCTTTAGTCTCCACTTAGGAGTACGATCAGACGTGATTCCTGCCGATACCGACTGTCACCATATTTTGCTAGAAGACTGGGATCGACTAGAGGATGCTTACGGAACCGTGTTTGTCTCGATCCCCACCCTGCTCGATCCGGATCTTGCTCCTCCGGGACATCATATTTTCCACGTGTTTACCCCAAGCTGGATCGAGGATTGGAAGGATCTGACTTCGAAAGAATACGAGCAGAAGAAAGAGGCGATCGCCAGTCAGATTATCTCGCGACTAGAGGCGATTTTTCCTGGCTTCGAAGACGCAGTGGACTACCAGGAACTCGGGACTCCCCGTACTCACCGTCGATTTTTGGGACGTGCCGATGGCACCTACGGCCCCATTCCATCTCGAAAGCTGATGGGCTTACTAGCCATGCCTTTTAATCGCACCAGCATTTCAGGACTCTATTGCGTCGGTGACAGCACCTTTCCAGGACAGGGACTCAATGCCGTGGCCTTTTCTGGATTTGCTTGCGCCCACCGAGTTGCCGTTGATTTGGGCATTTAAAATTTTAACTCAGTTTAAATTCGAGCCTGAAATCTTTTGTAAAACGCTGGGTTAACATGCCGACCTCCCTTGCCATTGATGAGTTTCTCCGGAACCCTGCACCGATTCTGGATGTGCGCAGTCCTGGCGAATACAAGCAAGCGCACATTCCAGAAGCGTACAACCTGCCGCTGTTTTCAAATGAAGAGCGGGCTCAAGTGGGAACCTGCTACAAGCAATACGGACGGGAGTCGGCCATTGAAGTTGGGCTGGCATTGGTCGGGCCGAAGCTGATTGGATTGGTGCAACAAGCTAAGGCGATCGCCCCCGACCGTCACGTACGGCTCCACTGCTGGCGAGGCGGCATGAGAAGCAGCAGCGTGGCATGGTTGCTAGAAACAGCAGGACTATCCGTAACGCTGCTGGAAGGGGGCTACAAGTCCTTTCGTCGCTGGGTGAGGGAAACCCTCGCGATGCCGAAACCGATCATCAGTCTGGGCGGGATGACGGGCACGGGCAAAACCGCCCTACTCAAGGCTCTAGAACAGCATGGCGAACAAACACTTGACTTGGAAGGCTTAGCTAACCATCGAGGCAGCAGCTATGGCAACTTAGGGCTGCCCGCTCAGCCTAGCACCGAACATTTTGAAAATCTGATCGCGCTGAATTGGTCTATGCTAAGTGGCGATCGCCCCGTATGGATTGAGGCTGAAAGCCGCCGCATAGGGTCTTGTCACGTTCCTGAAGAACTTTTTTACCCGATGATGGCAGCTCCGGTGATTCAGGTTGAGCGATCGCGCGACGAACGGATTCGCAATTTACTAGAGGACTACGGCGACGTTGATCCCAGCGGTCTAATCGCTGCAACGGAGCGGATTCAAAAAAAACTGGGCGGACTCCGCACTCAAGAGGCGGTTGGAGCGATTCAAGAGGGCGATTTGGCGATCGCTGCCGATATCATCCTCCACTACTATGACAAGACTTATACATACGACCTCCACAAAAAGAGAGACGTTCAAATCTACAAAATCGATGCCAGAGGGTTAACAGTAGACGACTGCACCCAACAACTGATCGAAATTGCGCGATCGCAGATCAAGTTCCTCCAATAATCCCGTTTCGTAAGCCAATTTTTCGTGTTAGGGTGCTCAACGTTAGTGATCAAATGAATTGAACCCTTATCGTGAGCGAAGCAGCTCCTCGATTGCTCTTAAAGCTAAGCCGCCGCCTGTTTGATGATCCCGGCGACCAGCGTCAATTTGTAGAGGCGCTGATTGAGCCGCGTCCGATCCATCCCTGTATTCTCTGGTGTGGCGATCGCCCGACTCCGCTCCCGTTCGAAGTTGAACCGCCTCGCCCTGAACAACCCGTCTGGGTCGATCGCTTACCTCTCATCGCCCAACCTGGCAAACATCCGCTCCACGAGCAGGGAGCCTACTACTGTCTCGACTACACCTCTGTTTTAGCCGCATCCGTTGTGCAAGCGATCCCCGACCCGATTCATCGAGTGGTCGATCTCTGTGCCTCTCCAGGTGGCAAAAGTTTGTGTGCTTGGCGATCGCTCCAACCTAACTGGCTCTTGAGTAACGAAGTCATTGGCAAACGTCTGGCACCGCTGATTGCAAACCTGAAGCGCTGTGGCGCTCAACTGCGTCGAGACTGTTCTGCTCCCGAAAAAAGAGAGTCTGACTTTCCAGAGATCTATGTGGCAAGCCAAGATCCTGCCGCATTGGCTCAGCACTTTCCCACTCAGATAGACGTGGCGATCGTCGATGCGCCCTGCACAGGTCAATCGCTTCTAGCTAAGGGAGGAAAAGCAGTAGGGTGCTTTCATCCCGTCAACATCAACAAAAATGCCAACCGCCAAAAGCGCATCGTTGCGAATGCCGTTCCTTTGCTCCGACCAGGGGGCTATCTTGCTTATATGACCTGCGCTTTTTCTCCGGAGGAAAACGAAGCTGTCGTTAGGTGGTTGATAAAAAAGTATTCGACTCTAAAGCCGATCCCCGTTTCCCACTTAGCAGATTTCCAGTCCGCACAGGCAGACTTTCCCTGCTATCGGTTTTGGCCGCAATCAGAGGTGGGTGCAGGAGGGTTTGGCTGCCTGCTCAAGCAAACAGACGATCAGCTTTCACCATCCATGACTGAATTCCACTCGGCTGAACGGCTACAGCAGCTCAACATTCGTCCTATTTATTTTTGAAGATTTAGAAATTTTTATCGTTTGGACATCTAGCGCTGAACTGGGCGATCGCCAAACGTCTCAACGGTCTGGGTATCAAGGTCTTCTAGAATAACGGAAAGGGCATTGGTTGAGATCGTCACCTCGTAGAGTGAATAGACCAGCGATGTCGATAGCGTCAGGATACTCAGACCAAACAGCGTCTCACCCAAACTAGACAACTGCAAAAACAGGGAAAACATCGAACCTGTGCACAGCAAAAAGCTGACCACTCCAAAGGATTGCATATACTTGATTAGCTGGATGCGCTTGCGCAACCCTCGAATTTGACGAAAAATGAGATGCTCGGGCGTATCTTTGCGAGCACTGTGAAGCTGACGGATGAGCTGTGCCAGCACCAGAAATCGATTGGTGTAGGCCAGCAAAAGCAGAGAAATTGCCGGAAACAATAGCGCAGGAGTAGTCAGAGACATGTTGTTCTAGCGCTACAGAAGAGAAATATCGAGCACTGTCGTGCGAGTGATTAGGATTGCTGCTAGATCAGCATGAAAATCAGCATTAGTCCAACGGATAGACACAGCCCTTGGAGGAGAAACATCCGAACGAGAACCAATGATAAAGGTTCTTGAGCGACGCGAGATGTGGGTAAACCATCAGTCATAGGTTGATTCCCTTGTTTTAGAAGTTCAGTCAAACCAAATACCTTGAGTTGGAACAACTATTCGAGGTCTGCCGTACCCTTTTCCCAAAAATGATTGAATTAAATGAATCAAGCTGAGAAGTAGGAACGAGAGTGAATAGGAAACCAGCATTATCACTGGTTGGATCGGACTGAGTTCAAACTGAGTAGTGCAAGCATTTTTGGCAATGCCTCACTAAGTTAACGCCAAAATTCAAAGGTCGCCATCGGTATTTAGGATTATTTCATATCTCCTTTCCTAGGATAACGGCCTCTAAGTTTAAGCAAAGATTGGGTGCGATCGCTGACCAAAAGACGGGAATGTTGCTTAAATTTACCTTGGAACTACAAAAATCTTCCGGATGACAATTTTTATTTTTGTGCATCTGCTGACGCGTTTCGAAACATTGCAGTATCAACAGGTCATTGCAAACTCAACTGGAAATCTACAAAAGCTTAACAGCCTTTATAGAACAAAGCTCCCAGCGTTTTTTGGAGCCAACTGACATTCTTGCTTTGCGAGTGTTTAGTACCAGCTCACTCCTTTCCGTCCCTGACAATATCGAGTTATCCATAGACAAACTGGTTTAGCCCCATTGTCTTCAACGGCTCAAAAATCGCAAGATCAGCGAAGATCATTACGCCAGTTTTGGATGAGACTGATTTCGATAACACTCAGCAGTCAGTTGCCTGTCTCAATCATTAACAGTCTCCGCGTGGTAGTGGAGGAGATAAACAAAGTATTTCAGCAACATGATGGTCAGAGCTGCGATCGCCACACTGAGCATGAGCCAAACGACCAGCATCACTTTACCCCCCGCTATTCCTGTTTATAGATTAACAAGATATGGCAAGCTCTAATGATTCGTGAGAGGAGGGGCGTAGCTCGCCCCTCCTCTCAATTAGAAGTTCAAACGTGACTTAGCATCGCTATATTGCAAGCAAGGTGATGTTCAGAAAAGCTACGTTGCTGATGCTAAGTCGAACAGTTACCGTGGGGCTTTTGTCCAACCTGCGGCGATCGCCTCTGACTCCGAGCAAAACCACCGTTCTCCCTTTTCTGGGTTGATCACAGTTGATTCATAGTCTTCCATGCCGGGAGTGTGATAGATTTTGTTGCCTGAATTCATTGAAATATTACCTTTGATGACACACGCTGGTCGCGTCACTCTTGCGATTGGAGAGGGCGATCGGCTGGGGCCAAACTCTGACATCACTATTACCGCGATTATTACGAATGCCAGACCTATCAGTGTTTCAAGAGAGCCTACGGGTTTCCTTACTCTGCGAGACCGTCTTCTTCGGGACTGAGTGAACGGTCTCCGCGACGCCACACCTTGACTCCGAGACGCCACACCTTGAATTGAGGCTTTGACCGCACGTATTCTGCCATCAGGTGCTGTTTCACGCTCATACAAGATCGTGTCCCCAACTTTTGGGCGGCGACCTGCTCCCCTTAAGGCGCTGATATGAAGGAAGATATCTTTGCCGCCACCGGCAGGCCGAATAAAGCCAAACCCTCGCTCGTCTTTCCAGACAGTCAGCTTTCCCTTTTTGAGAGCAGGCTTCACGATATGACCTCATTTGGACACCTACTATTGCAGTTTTCCCAAGTTGGGGGGCTTCAGCAAGGTCAGCGTCCTCGAATAAGACCGTTTTTCCTTTACGCTTAGGGTTGATGAAACGTTGCACGGCTTCAAGACAAAACTAAAAAGATGGCGTCTTCTTCACGCAGCAAATCTTCATGGGCGATCGCCTCTCTAAAGCTAGGGCTTTTGCTAGGGCTTGGGTTGGGAGCATGGAGCTGCGATCGCTCGGTCACTCCATCAGTTTCGCCCTCTCCGCCGACTGCTCCTGTTGCCGAGACGGAGTCGATCCCGGAGCCTATTCCCGATCCACCATCTGAGGCAGACCAAGCCGCTGCGAACCGCCTGCGTCAACAAGGGCTGGACTATCGCAGTCAAGGGCAATATGAGGAAGCGATCGCAGCGCTGCAAGAATCTGTTGATCTTGATCCCAGCAATTTGGGAGGACGAGTGATCCTAGGATGGACTCTTCACTTAGCGGGTAGAGAATCCGATGCTGCTCAGCAACTAGAGGAGGTGATTGCTCAACAGCCCACCGATGTTCAAGCCCTTAATGCTCTTGGAATTGTGTATTTGGTGAGTGGAGAGTTAGATGCGGCGGTGGAGACTCATCAAAAAGCCGTTGAGCTTCAGCCGGATAACGAGATTGGATATTTCAACTTGAGTCTGGCCTATCAGCGCCTCGATCGTCATGATGAGGCGATCGCCACTGCTCAGCAAGCCACTCAGCTAGAGCCTGGAAACCCTCACCCGTGGATTGCATTGGCGATCGCTCATCAAAGCCGTGATGAAATAGCGCTGGCACAAGAAGCTTATCGGCAAGCACTTAATTTAGAGTCTGGATTTCGCAGCACCGTCATGCCAGAGCGGTTGACACGAGCTGCTTTCAATTCAGAGCAAATCGAATTCGCTGAAACTGTTCGCCAGTCGATGTAGAGCGTGGTTTTGGGTATAGATGCGATGAGGTGCCGACCAATAGCAGCTGGAAACTGCATTACAAATAAACAAACACCTCTATAGTGCTACGCGCTGATATAAAACCAATAGTTGATGGAGAAGCCGCGCGGT
>CAKZMO010000053.1 GCA_937128595.1 uncultured cyanobacterium
CGCCTACGCTGACGTACACCGCCACGCCTACCGCATCAATGACGGCTACGCCCACGCCGACATCATCGGCTACGACAACCGAGACTGATACACCGACACCTACTGCTACCGCGCTATCCACAGCGACCATCATCCCATCAGTTACGGTGACGCACACACCGGTCCCTACACCTACGGACGTTTACGCCTATGTTGCAGGCTTTACGTTAGTCAATGCAGAAACAGACACGGACATTCGCCCGTTAGTGGATGGTGATGTGATCAGTCTGGCGGGGACAGGCACGGATCAACTCTCTATACGCGCCAATATCGTGCCACAATCGGTGGGAAGTGTGGTGTTTGATTACAATGGAACGATACGGTACCGTGTGGAGAATGTGTATCCGTACACACTCGGCGGTAATAACGGTAGCGATTATCATCCGTGGGTGTCCTCACTTGGCGAGCATGTGTTATGGGCGTTGCCTTATGAGGGGGCTGACGGAAACGGCGCGGCGGGCGTGGGAGCAGGTCTGCGGTTCACCGTGGTTGAGGCAATAATACCGACGCCAACGGCATTGACGGATACAGTCGTAGATGTCCCTACAAGCCCGCCTGTACAGCCTGTCATCCATTGGCCGAGACACGACAGCGGCACGGCGTATCGCATTGTTGTACATAATGACCAGCAGTCCATCATCATGGATCAAATCTACGCGCCAGAGGCGGTTTGCACCGCAGGCACCTGCGCCGTAACGATCAACGCGCCTAATATCTGGGGGCTGGTCAACGACGATTATATGCTGTGGATCGGCATTGAACAGGATGCGGAATGGCAATGGCCACCGGATCCAATCCCGTTTTCAGTGGATATACCATCTGCCGCTGCACCAACCAACATCACTGTTGATGCAGGCTACCTTATCGGGTGGCAATACGACCCAAACACCTACTGGGTGGAAATCTGGATAGGCAATGACGGCTGGCAGCATCAAGAATGGTCGGATGCCTTTACCTGCACCGAGGATCACTGCACGCTTGCCCTTGAAATCACCCCACCAGCGGGCACCTATCAAATCTGGATGCGTGCTTGGGGACCAGGTGGTGTGAGCCAGAGTATAGACAATGGTTGGGTTCAAGGGCCAGACGTTAGTCAGCCTATGGTTACTCCGACAGCCCCGGTCATTCCTCGGCCCTTGACTCCATAGGGTATAGTCATCAGAAAAGGTAGGATTATTGGTGTTGGTCAGAAAAAGGGTGAAATTGGGAGTAATTCAGGAAGAACCCTGTCAGTACCAAACAGTATGCAGGTTGAAATAGGCATGCGAAGGGTCAAGTTATTGCGCAGCAGGCGAAATTAAATCGCCTGAACAGGCATGGAAAGCATATCGTGCGTGGACCGTCCGTGACGGTGATGATGGTACCGGAGCTGATCTGCGCGAGGCGGGCCTGATCGGTGGTGGGGACGGGACGCAAATTCAGCAGGATGCCGGGGGTGAAGCGGGCGTATTCCCTGACGACGAGGCGCGGCGGTGGGGCAGCGGTAAAATCCGTGCAACCGTCGCCCGTTGGCGTGGCGGTCTGCGCGGATGAGATGGACGTGCTCAAGAGCAACATTCAGCACAATAGGACGCGGCGCATGGGTAGTTTCCTCATAGGTGATGAGCAATTCAGCACCCATACTACCACGGGATGCGCGTATGTGCCGGGCGGGTGGGCTACGCTCAGGCGTCGCTGTTCTCCTCTGCAAATTTGGGGCAGGTCGGCTCGTCGTCGAGTATGCCGTGTTGTCTGCGCTCGTCAAATATTAAGTCATGACGGAAGACACGGGTGCAGGCAAAGGCGACAAAATCACAATAATCGGTATCCCATAGGCGCAGGGTGTGGTCGCCACTGCCGGAGATAATCTGTGAACCATCGGGGGTAGTCCAGATTGCGGGTGTGCGCTTTGACGTAGGACAGGTCCGTTTCTACGGTCTCGACCAACTTCTCAAATACGTCGTCAAAGTCATCATCGGCACGGAAGAAAATCCAGTTGATGTGGCTGAGTTGGTTCCAGTTGTCGCGGGCGATAAGCAGCGGGTCTTTACCGCCGAGTCGTTCGGTCATGGCCTCATCGGGTTTGAAATCGGCAATGGAGGCGAAGCTATCGCGGCTCTCGACGTCCTCGTAGATCAGTGGGATAACGCGCTTGTTCAGGGCGTAGGCGTAGGCGTAATCGAGTTCCATGTTGCAGACCACGTACGCCATTGACGCCGGACTGACGATAAAGAGGAAGCTATCGGCCTGTTCGATGCCTTGCTTGATCTCGTTCCACCAGTTGGGCGAGGTCAGCGGGATGCCCTCCCAATCCACCCAGGCGTCCTTGCCTTTGAGCGTCAGGCGGTCAATCAGCTTGCGGGCGAATTCGCTGTTCTTGCGGCTATACGAGATAAACACATCGGAGGCCATCGGCGATCCTCGTGGGGGGCATTGTTATAGAGATGCTTGTAGTATAAGGGATTCTGCGGGGTGTGCCAGTCATTGGTGTTCCTGTTTGGTGTCGCTCCCACGTCTCAACAATTGACGTATTTGATCGGGTTTTGTGCCCCCAGGGTGATATAGTTAGCCACACTGCCACCGACGTAATGCTGCATCTCTGGTGCAATCTGCCCATCAAAACGCCAGCGTGTTTGAATCTTTGCCGTCGCGTTACGGGCCTGGACCGGAAACCAGCGTTGGACCCGATACACCTGCCGTATCAGGCTGTTGGATACCGCAAACACATAATCTGCTTTGTTGCGACGCTTCCCAATATGCCAATTCCCACATGTGACTTCATATAGATCGTCGGCAGACATACCACGCTGATACAGCCGATTGATAATCACCAGAATGACGGGTTCTGTGATGAGGACCTGGGGTGCATCATAGGCGGCGACCACTTCCGTGATAGTCATCGCACCCCGATCATGCGAGTGATGCCCAAGCACACGGTTGGTTAGATCGGTCAGACCGACAAAGTCAATTAAAGCCGCTTCGACCTCAAAGGCTTCTTTTTCAGTCAGGCCATGCCGTTGAATGATGTGACGCACCACTTTGCCACGGGCATGAATGGCCCGAATGCGATCCAGCTTGACGGTTTCGGTATCCTGGCTGACAGCCTCGTTCAAATGCGCGAAGATGCGATTGCCCGTTCCCTTACCGATGTAGAAAATCTCATCGGTATCGGGGTCAATTAGCAGATAGACGTAATAACCCAGTGCCTCGATGACAGCTGGGGAGAATGCTGTGATTGCCATTGATTTGATCCTTACATGCTAAAATTTGACTCTGCTAGGCAGCAGCACATTTTATTCCAAATAATCTGCAATCTACGATTACTTTGCATGGTGCAGACACACCACACGAAAACCGATGAATTCAGACCCTTTGTATCAGGATAAGACCTAGATTTTTGGGTTACGGTCATGAGATTTGACCCAAAAGCATAAAATGAGGTTAACACACCCCCATTTATCCTAAGTGGAGGCTCCCATGACCATACTGACCATTATAAAACAAACCTTCAACCACCGAACGACCTCTCATCCGTTGACACTACATCTCGATAGACTGCCATGTTTCGTGCGTCGATTCCCAATGCTGTCATCTTGCTAAGTCCTCGCTTGCGCTGCTACTGGAAGCAACTCAAGCATGCACTTTCAACCGTCAAACGAAGCCTCTGGATCCGCATAATTAATTTCAATCAATCAGCCCCTAATACCGAACACGGATTTAAGCTTAAGTCTTCACTATCGCATTTTAAATTATGATGAATGTTAGTAAACATATCACTCAGTCGCTGATGTATTGAGTGGTCCGTTTTGCTATCTAAAATCACAATCAAAGTTTTATTATTTTTCAATATTTTAGTCTTT
>CAKZMO010000054.1 GCA_937128595.1 uncultured cyanobacterium
CAACTCCACGCGCTCATGAACCTCGCTATCCATCCCCTTAATCTTTATCTTGAACAAGATGATTAGCATTATTGTTCCTTACTGACTGGACAATGGCTTCTTGCATCGCTAGAGCCATATCGGCGATCGCCTCAGCATGGTTAAGCTCTGGTCGCGGGTTGGGCGATCGCCGATATCTTTTTTCAGCAGTCGATTTTGCACTTCAAATTAATGTTGAAAATGCGCGAGCTGGATTTGATGCTCAACTCGCTTAATTAGTTCTTTTGTGTAAAACGGTTTGGTGATGTAGTCAACTCCACCCAATTCAAACGCTCTAACTTTGTCCTCGGCAGTATCAATAGCGCTGAGAAATAAAACAGGAATATGGCAGACTACAGGGTTTAATGTCAAAGACTCGCAAACCTGACAACCACTCATATTCGAAATTCGAACATTTAACAAAATCACATCGGGCATCATTCGCTCAACACTGTTGAGTGCGGTTTGACCGTCAACAGAGCAACTCACCTGATATTGATGGTTCTTAGGCGTCTTTATCACAAGACGCAGGTTCACAGGCATATCATCAACCAACAGAATATGGCCTGCATAAGAAGGCTTATCTTTGAACTCTATTGAAGGAGGCAAGCTACTCAGAGTCGTGAGACGAATGAGCTATTTCAATTAAATGTGTAATTTGATCGAACCTAAAGTTATCCACAAGCTTCTTTAGAGCTTCTGCAAACTCATGATGTTCTGTAGGAATCTGTCGTATTAGTGCCATACAAGTTTCAAAACTAAGGACGACAGAGGCTTCGCGTAACTGCGATCGCCAAAAGAGAGGCATCACCATAAAAGCTGAAGGGGCAAGAGAATGTAGAGGGTCATCGAACAAGGTTTGTTGAGTATCTGTCGATAAATTCTGCTGCCGATCCTCTTTGTACTCATATTTTACGGGAAGATGCCTAGCGATCGCCTCATAGATGTCTTGGTGATGGAACGGCTTATAAATCACCTCATCACACCCTGCGTCTATCATATGTTGACGCTGTTCTGCATACGCACTAGCCGTGAGCGCGATGATTTTGAGATCGGAATGTTCGCAATCAGTAGAGTCATCTATTTTAAGAACAGAGTCGGCGGTTTTGATTTCAGTAATATCACTGTTCTTTTCTGAAGGTGAAGTCAAAGCTGAGGCGATATCTGGCGGCAAGTAACGGCAGCTATATTGACGAATTTGCCGAGTCGCTTCATAACCGTCCAGACCCGGCATGTGCATATCCATAAGAATTAGATGGGGCTGCCAGGCTTTCCAAGAGGCGATCGCAGCAGCTCCGTCAGTCGCGGTGTTTACCTCAAATCCAGCACGGCTCAGCAAATTGACAACGAGACGAAGATTATCCTCGTGATCCTCAACAACTAGGATTCGCCACTGAGGTTGTTCTCGTGCGAGCTGATCAATGATAGGCCGTGCTTGAGGAAGTTGAAAATTTGCATTACCTACCGTAACGGGGACTGCAATGCAAAACTGAGTCCCCTCGCCAAGAACACTATTAACACTGATTTCTCCATTCAAAAGTCGGACATATCGTCGACAAATCGCTAAACCGATCCCTGTTCCTTGGAGGCTCTTGTACCCAGCTTTAGCTTGAGTAAACAAATTAAACAACGTTGGTAAAGCCTCAGGTTCAATCCCAACACCCGTGTCTTGAACACTGAAGTGCAGCATCAAGCCTAAGTCAGATGAGCGATCGCCCGTCACAAACAATTGAATCGATCCCTGATGCGTAAATTTGAGGGCATTACCAATTAGATTAATGATGACTTGACGAAGCTTGATGGCATCCGTCTGAATCACGAGTGGAAGCGAGGGCGCAACATCAACAATGAATGATACCCCCTTTTGCTCAATACGCTGCCGAAACATTTCTTCAATATCATTGATGAAGTTCACTAACTGAAAAGAGGTTCGATCCACACTCATTGCGCCTGCGTCGATCTTGCTCATTTCGAGCACGTTGTTAATCAGGGTGAGCAGATGTTCACCGCTATTGATGATGATTTGCACCTGATTCCGTTGTTCATCAGACAACTTAGGGTCGAGTTCAAGTAATTGAGCAAAGCCCAAGATTCCGTGGAGGGGAGTACGGAGTTCGTGGCTCATACTTGTTAGAAATAAGCTTTTGGCCTGATTAGCGGCTTCAGCCTGCTGGCGAGCATGATCGAGTTCCTGATTGATATCGCTTAGTTCTTGCCGCTGCTGAATTTCAGTATTGAGCATAGCGGCATGGGCAATCGCAATTCCCATCTGATCGGCAACAGCCTCAATGAGATCAATGTCTGATTGAGTCCAATGGCGATGGCGATCGCACTGATGAAGTCCAATAATGCCGTTGGGCTTGCCTTGATAGAAAGTAGCCACGGCTAGCATAGACTTAATCTCAATCTGATGGAGCAGATCATGAGCAAAATCCAGCAGTGGATCCTCGAAAACATTATCAATGGCGATCGCCCTTTGTTGGGTCAACAACGTCTTTGCATGGGGATTGTTTGCGACCGGGATTTCAAAGTTCATGATTGACGAGACTGAGTCCCCAGAGATATATTCACCCACAAAGGGAACCGTAGGTGACGCTCCCTCAATGTAGCTATGAATAAGTACACGATTAGCCTGAAACCCCACGCCGAGTTGGTAGGCAGCCGTTTGGAAAACCTGCTCTGGATCAAGGCTCTCGCGAATTCTGTCCGTAATTTTTTTAATCAACAGAGACTTTTCGAGCTGCGACTTGATCGCAGCTTCAGCCTGCTTCCGCATAGTGATGTCACGCACCATAACGAGCACGTCGTCCTTGCCAATTGGAACAACGCGGCTTTCCTCACAGCGCCATTTTCCTTCGATCTCGATTTCATGCTCGTAGATCTGCCGAGTGCCTGTGTCAAGTGCTTGCTGAATATGGTGAACTCTCAAATCAGCAAGATGTTGTGGCAGTGTTTCATAAATAGATTGCTGTTCATCTTCGCAAATATTAGGGCAGGCATAAACATCTCCTCCTGTAAAAAAGTTTAGGCGCATCCCTTGCCGACTCAGCCGAATTAGAAGATCAGGAATAGTCTCAAGAATGGCCTGCTTTGTTGCTTCGCCTTGCTTCAGAGCCAATTCATTCTCTTTCTGATCTGTGATGTCACGAATCAGTAGTAAAGCTGCATTAGACTGATAGGGAACAACTCGCACCTCTTCATAACGGGCGCGATCGCCCGTACGAAGTTCTTGCTCATATCGCTGAGGTTCCTGAGTCCTCAGCACATTACGAACGGCATCAAGATGACGAGACGCCAACTCAGGTGACACCAACTCTGTCAAATGTTTTCCAACGACATCGATTTCGGTGGGCACAACATCTAACGTGTAGTTAGAACGAACGTGACGTAAACAATAGCCGTTTTCATCAATCAGAATGATCAGGTCAGGGATTGTGCTCAGAATAGCCCGGTTTGCAGCATGACTCTCTTCGAGAGCGAGTTCAGCTAGCTTGTGATCAGTCACATCTCGGTTGACCCCGATGCACCGCAGCACATTTCCTTGCAAATTTCGCAAAATTGCTCCGCGAGATTCAATGTAACGGAGTTCGCCATCAGGTCGTGTGATGCGAAATTGGGACTGAAATTCCGGTACTGCTCCGTCGATAGCCGCTCGGAGATCTTCATGGACAGCGTCACGGTCTTCGAGATGCACCTGGTCTTGCCATGCCTCGTAAGTACCATCAAACTGGTCTGGTTCAAGCCCATACATTTTGAGCATCCAATCGTCCCAGTCGAGACGATTTTCGACCCAATCGAGATCCCAGACTCCAATTTGTGCTGAGTTAGTCGCTAAAGAAAGACGTTGAGCCAACTCACGCACCTGATTTTCAGTTTGTTTGCGCTCGCTGATGTCTTGATGAATGCCGACCATTCGTAGAGGTGCACCGTCTTCAGCCCAACTTGCCTGACCCCGCGACAGAATCCACTTATAGCTGCCATCTTTGCAGTGCAGACGAAACTCGACTTGATAGGTACTCAGTTCTTGCGCCAAATAAGCCTTTGCTGTGCTGTCGATCCGCTCTCGATCATCCGGATGGAGCAACATGCGCCAGTCTTCGACCCGCTCTGTCAACTCCTCATCCTCATAGCCCAGCATGACTCGATATTGAGCCGACATCGTGACCTTTCCGGTCTGAACATTCCAATCCCAAACACCATCGCCCGTCCCTCGCATCAGCATCTGCCATCGTTCTTCTTGGGCTTGCAGCAGTTGATTTTGGCGCTTAATATCGCGTTGAAGCTTCTGATGACTGAGGTGGAGCTGAATTCGAGCTACCAGTTCTTCCGCTTCATAAGGCTTGGTCACATAGTCTACAGCCCCCGAATGAAAGGCTTTTACCTTACTAAAAGCTTGATCGACCGCGCTGATGAAAATAACTGGGATATGCCCAGATTCTGCGCTGCTTTGAAACTGCTCGCACAGAGTGTAGCCGTCAATATCAGGCAGTTTGACATCCAGCAAAATTAAGTCGGGAGGCTGTATCTCAATTGACCGTTGGGCGATCGCCCCAGTTTGGGCAATGCGAGGCCGATATCTTGCGTCACTGAGAATTTGGGTAATGAGAAAAAGATCAGAAGAAGTATCATCAATAACGAGAATGTCGGCAGCTACATCCTCAGGAGTTAAGACGGCATTGAACGGAGACATAAGCGATGTTCGCAACAATTCTGAAATAGTCTTTTGATTTAAAGCATTCCCGCTATCGTGCACAGGCGATAAGCAGCGAGGGTTTTACGGAGGTGTTAAATGTGATAGGAGGTTTAGGAAGTCGTCAATATCACTTCATCTCCTCCTTGTTACCCTACAAAGAGGGAGGGTCGCTTTCAAAGTTCTCCTTTTAAATGGGAATTTAAAGAGGTTAAGTCGTTCTCGCCTATCGTTCTCGCCTGTCGTCACACATTTTTAAAACGTCATCTAAAACGACTTTCACCTCAGAACTGTTGGAAAAGCAAGTATCTTTCAAAGCTTAACTTCCGATCCGTGGCACGTCCCCCTTCAAGGAAAATTTTTAGAAAATACTTTCCAAATAACGCTCACTTTCATGAATTCTGAAGTCTAGCGCTCTGCAGACTGTCGAGCAGAGAGGATATTGCAGCGGCTGAATTCGTATTTCTAATGCTTGAGCAAGCTCGATGTGGGCGATCGCCACTTTTCTGATCACCTGCTGCATCCAGGCTCCATCACCCAACACAATAACTTCCTCTCGCTCTTTGGAAAATCTGGGGCAAGACGATGAAGAGTTTTCCAAATCTGCTTGATTGTCCACAGAGCGAGTTAATCCCTGAGCGGATAAGGTAAAGATTACTGCATGTTGAAGGCTCCAAGCTTATCTCAATAAGTGACGTGACACTGCTGGCAGCGAAATTTTCAGAGTAGTTTCCACTACAAGATTTAGCCCGCCTTGATTCGACTTGGGTCAACGCATCAAAGGCACGCTCCTATATGTCAGAGGGTTGGATACACTTCAATTACTGCCACAACTGCGGCGATTGCTTCTAATTGCCTCCAACGGTCAACTCTAACTATAGCAATGCGCAGATAGGTTAGGACAGATATTGATGGAGAAGCCGCGCGGTGCGCGGCTTCTCCATCAACTATTGGTTTTATATCAGCGCGTAGCACTATATGACTCTTTTTCCATAAACCTAAATCAATTTACTTCCTACGGTGGGATCTATATTTTGAGCATCTATTTCCTATGATGGGTTTGTAGCTTCCGCCACATTTCATAAAATATAGATACTTATGAAGATAATGTGAGTACCTATGGCTGAAAATATTAAGTCCGAAATTGAGAATAACCCTAACATAGGCAATCCCCGTACCGCTGAACCAGGTAAAGGAGCTGCTGGCAAGCAATTGGGCGTACAAACGGCACAGTCTACAGACGTCAACGATCCCGAAGCCGTTATTCCTTCCGACGCAGACGTAGATCAGAACAAGGAGCAGATCAAAGAAGCCGCTGAGCAAGAGAAGGGCAAAATGCCAACGACTCACGGCTACGTTATTGATGAATCAGGAAAGATTGATAACTTTGCAGTCGAGCCACCCATAAGAGTCGAGAAGGACTAAGCTGGCCTATTCCATTTAATGGTGCGTTGCTGTCAAGTAAACGCACCGTTATCAAAGATATGTCTACTAGCAAAATTGCTCGTCATCAATAGTGCGATCGCCCTCACACACAACTACAGAACTTACGCAACAACCGTTCTAAGAAGAGATCACCTAAGGTGACAGCACAAATAGCGATCGTCAACATCATCTACGAGGCACAAGAGTCACGTATAGAAAAATACCTCAAAAACAATTGTTAACTCATGTCTCGAATACGGCTCAAAGAGTTTGTGTTTTAAGATTTTTTTATCTTTTGGGAACTTTATTCCTAGAAATTACGTCAGTACAGAACTGTCTTTTTAGAGATTTTTAGACCCCCCATAAGCAACGCATTTTCGTAATTTTACGGCACGACAAGAAACAGCGTGTTCATAGAATCTTACGCATCGCACGAGCCATACCACCCTTATTGCATTATTCGAAGCCAAATCCACAAAGATCACCTCTTTTATGTAAGGCAGGATACTTACATAAGCTAAAAACTTTATTGTCGCCTTTTTAATTCTAAGAAATAATTTCCTCTTCAAAGCATCTAAAATCATTTCTTCGTCATTTAATGGATCAAAAAGTCTTTTCTGAGGTTTTTATTTATGCTTTTAGTTCGTAGAGAACCAATTAACAGGCGCTTAAAGCGACATCTGCCAACAGATTGAAATTTTCATGAAGGTCATGCAAAGGCACCACAAAAATTCAATGAATATGCACAGCAAAAATTGACTATCTCAGTAAATGCAGGGATCATAGTTCGTAAGGTGCGTCAAGAAAGATCATAAGGTATGCCAAATCAAGGCTGAGAACAAAGCCGAGAAAAATATTTTTGTATGCTCTTTTAAGATGCTTATAGAAGTAATTTTTCAGTCAGGCTTAATACAGAAAAAAGGCTTTCTCAAACTTTTTTTCGTTTTGTTTTTACCTACCTTATCGCATTGATTTTTCAGGGGATCTAGCTCTAATCAATTGGCATCTATTCGCATCCAAGCAAGGTTATATCTAGATAGAGAAGCCTACATTCAACGAAGAGTCCTAGGTTAGCTAGATAATTTTTTCGTTAAAAGCTGTTCGAGTCTAGGACTTTTTTGGCAATTGATTTCAATTTATATCTGTTCAGAATTTTAGCCCGTGCTTAGTTATAGGATCTTATGTTCAACGCTACCCCCCAATTGCTCAAGTCCAAAGCACCTGCATCTAATCCTAGAGCTGACCTTGAAAAATTAATTGCCCACAATCGACAGCCCTTCTGGCAACGTTTCTTGATTGGCTCAGCTTTTCTAGCTTTAGGTCTATCCGCAGTCAGTATCGGAGCGTCTTCGATTTTTTATCAGCTGACTCACATGAGCGTTCGAGGAGGCTTGGTCAACGGTCGTACCGTCCGCATTCAGGCTCCTATTGATGGCACAATTCAAGATTTTTATGCTCGACCAGGAGCAAACGTGCGATCGGGGCAAGTGCTGGCTCTGATGCAACCATTAACGCTGATGGAAAACGATGTTGTCCCTACGTCTGTGTCTCTCCCCACTCCTTCGGTTGATCAGACACTGCCCATTCAGCTTGCAGTAGCTCAACAGCGGCTTAGTATGTTGCGCCAGCAAGCAAAAGAGTTAGAGCAGCGGTACCAGTCAGTTCAAACGACAACGTCAACAATCGCTCGTGAAGATCTGAACAGCGCAACGGCTGCAGTAGATGCAGCGATCGCCCAAGAAGCAACAGCACAAACTGAATACGAGCGATTTCGGATGCTGTTGGAAGATGGCGCAGTGTCTCAACAAAAAGTGGACGAACTTGAGTCTGTCTGGAAGACAGCCCAGTCAGAGGTTGAGCAAGCCCGATCGGAGAAAAATATTGCTCAGGTTCGGCTCGATGCGCTGAGGTCGCAAGCGCCTATCCAGTCGAGTACAGAAGACTTGCAAAACCAAAAGCGACGACTGCTCCAAGATATCCAAGCTGAAGTCGCTCGCATCCAAATTCTCGAATCAGAACTCCAGAGTCAACAAATCCAAACCCAAACTAGCCTCACCGCAGGAAGTGTAGAAGCGAGTCCTACGGTCTCTACCGTGCCTATTACTGCACCATTTGATGGGGTCGTCTACAACACTCGACGGGATGTAGGGGAGCAGGTCGATCGTCCGAATGTTCTGTTGTCGGTTCTCGATTGTCAAGATCTATGGGTTGAAGCCTTAGTCAGCGTCGATCAGGCAAGACGCATTGATGCAGACAAACCTGTTCGAGTTCAACTCCCTAGCAACGACGAGACTATGGTAGGAGAAATCGAGTTTGTCAACGCGGTTAGCAACGGCACTTTAAGAGAATCTCGTGCAGAAGCTCTATTACCTGCTGTTCCCGCGAGTTTGGTTGGACAGCCCATCGCTCGGGTTCGAGTCAGCATTCCACCCACTTCGATGCAAGAACAAACTCACCAATTTTGCGGGGTGGGTCAAGCTGTAACGCTTACGTTTGGAACACAGCTCTCGCTTTAGGGTCGTCTTACGCTTACGTTCAACTTCGTTCACTCTGCTCTCAGCTCACCTAAAAGCAAGATTATGGCTAATGCACAGCGATCGCCACTCCCAATGAGTGTTCACCTCAACAATATTATTTACGCTATCTTTGCAGTCTGCGGATTATTAGGTTTATTTCTATTACAAAATCCTGGACATTTAGCAATTTGGGACGTGCTAGGCTTGCTAAGTTTAGGCGCGATTGGAATGTGGCGCTGGGCCTGGTTTTTATTCAGAATGATCAGGGCTCGATATTACTTGAATGTTGCCTTCCCTCGCTTGCGCCGCATCGCCAATCATGTGCCCGTTGAAGAGTTGCCCCACATGTGTTTTGTGGTGCCAACCTATAAAGAACAACCGTGGATTACTGAACGAGTATTTCGAGCGATCGCCAACGAAGCCAAAACCTTAGCCCAACCAATTACGATATTGGTGAACAGCAGCAGTGATGAGGAAAATGCATCGATTCGGAGCATCCTTTTAGAGGAAGATCCGGAGCTAGCGACCATCCATCTAATCGAAATGACCCAAAAAGATGGTAAACGGAAGGCAATGGCAGATGCCTTGCGAGAACTCGCTCTTCTAGAGTTGCCAGAGAATACCGTAATTGCCCTCATGGATGGTGACTCAGAATTAATGCCTGGGACTCTACGTCGCTGTCTTCCCTTTTTCCAACTGTTTCCCAACATGGGAGCTCTCACTACTGATGAGCTTCCTATTGTGCAAGGGTCATATCTGTTTTCAGAATGGTTCCACTTACGATTTGCCCAGCGTCATTTGCAAATGTGTTCTGATGGGCTTGCTCACAAAGTCATGTGCTTGACGGGTCGGTTTTCCTTGTTTAGAGCTGAAGCCGCACTTGCACCCTCCTTTGCAACACAGTTAGAAGAAGACTTTTTGAATGACTGGCTCTGGGGTCGCTTCAAGTTCTTGTCGGGAGATGACAAAAGCACCTGGTACTGGCTGCTATGTCGTCAGTACGACATGTTTTATGTGCCTGATGCCATCGTCAACTCGATTGAAACTCTATCGGGTTCTGTCCTCGATCGTGCCTACAACAACATGCGCCGCTGGTACGGCAACATGTTACGCAACAACGGTCGGGCAATCGGTCTAGGCCCCAAGCGAACAGGTTGGTTCACGTGGTATAGCCTAATTGATCAGCGGATTAGCTTCTGGACCTGTCTGATTACTCCAGGATTCTTGCTGGCTTCACTGTTGCAGGGATATTGGAAAGCCGCAGCGATTGTTGTATTCTGGATTCTCTTCAGCCGCTCACTGATGTTGGGCTTGACCTTTTGGGGACGGAGTTCTCACCTAAAACCCATTCATTTCCCGCTGCTCTTGTTTTCTCAGTGGGCCGGATCGCTGGTCAAAATCTGGACTCAGATGAACTTAGCCCAGCAAAAATGGACAAACCGAGGCTCACAAAGCATTACCGCCGCAGGCACAGGTCTGGAGAAAGTAGTTAAGCTGAGTACCTCGCGATCGCTTCTATACGTTCAGATGTTCACGTTTGCCGTGTTTCTAGGCTGGTTGTCAGGTTTCCTCAATCCCACTTGGGATATTGCAGGTCTGCGCCTCAGCTATCAGGCACGTCAAGCCATCGAACCGCTGCAAGTGGTTGAGGCGATCGATCATGGAGTTTGGCCGAACGATGGTAGAGACGATAGCGCAGCACTTCAAGCACTTATTGATAGTCTGGATAGCCAACAGCCAGCTCTAGTTCGCCTACCGATTGGCGAACTAGAGCTGTTTCAGCCGATCGCCATCACTCGTAGTCATCTGACCTTGAGAGGACAAGGCCCCGATCGCACGATCCTACAGGCCAAAGGGGATCTATCTACCGTCATGGTGCAGGTTTCGCCCGTTGGCTCGGCGTCCGATGCGCCCTTAGAGCAAGTCCACTTGAAAGGGTTCACGCTGCGTCCTGCTACCCCCGCATCATCACTGTCGGCTCAAGCCATTTCCTTCAAGAACGTTGAGGGAGGCTCGGTGACGCGGCTAACCATTGCAGGCAACAACAACAGTCCGATTGCACTCGAACACACTCAAAACATTAGAGTCGATTATCTATCGGTTCAAGACATTGACCTAGAAGAGAGCTAAGCCTACAGAGAAAGCATCTCACATTTGCAAATTTATCGATGTTTGCAGTGCGGAAATTTTGCCCGCGTTAGTCATGTCTCTCTATCAGAAAAAACGGGATGCTCGCACTGCATATACAAAACTGGGATGCACTTGCCTACAGGATCACTCAACGGCGCTGACCGAGAAGTTAGCGAAATCAATATAGACATCTTGGGGGGTGGCCCAAGACGCATCTCCGCCTCCAAAAAAGGTAGAAAAGAAAATACCGTCAATCTGTAGTGATTCAACGGTACGAAAGCGAACATCACGTTGCTCTAAGACTAAGTCGCCGTTGATCCAAACCTGAATCTGACCGTCTGCACGATCTGGTTGATTGAGGGTGACGACCTGCTCCATCTGATACCACTCCCCTGGCTGAAACTGCCAAGTTCCGCGTCCGATAGAGGTTCCATAGTTTTCACTTGTGGGCAAATAGGCATATACTTCCCCCGCGCCTGCCCGTCGCCACATAAATCGTGTTGAGAATCCATCAGTTCCATCGGGAATGTTGCCGCCACTGGCTCCGTCCCCACCAAATAAACCCGGCAATTTTCCGCCTTTTACAAAGTCAAAGTTTTCGGAGAAGCGAACGAAGTAGCTAAGCCGCAATTGATTTTGAGGCGGCAGATCCAGATCGGCATAGAATTGAGCGCCGCCCAAGTCTACTCCGTTCCTGCGAGAAACTGATGGACTAGCAGAACCTGCCGGGTATTGAACTCTCAGGATTTGCTCAAACTGTCCATCAGCATCTGAAATCACCTCTATGTTGTCCAACCCCCAGGATTTTTCGCGACGAACGTCCCAACTGAGCATCCAGTCATCGTCTAGCAATTCACCTGTCCAAAGCGGCGCTCTAGCAGTAGATTTTGCTGGTTCTGACTCCATCTTTAGAACGGTATTAGCAGTAGTCTCAGGAGATGAGGCTACTGAGGAAACGAGAGAGCAACTAGTCAGGAGCAGTAGCCCTAGAGCTGTCGCTGATGCTTGAGTAAAACGAATAGTCATGTTTGAACTGTGTGGATTTTCAACCTTTCAGCAACCCTGTTTCCACAGCTTAACTCACTCATTTCATAGCGCTGCTAAGTATCTGCCAGTTTCTCGATTTTGGGGCGATCGCCAATACCGCGTAGTTCAAACTTTATGCATTCAACGGCTCAAAAGATCCAGCATCCGAATCGTTGTAAATCTCCACCGTGTCTCCTCGCCGAAGCATTCGTTTTCCAAGCCGTGGAAACTCAGCAATTTCTACGTCTATATTTTCTCCTCCGACCAAATATAGCTACAGCCATTAGCCTTAGGACGTTTTTGTAGCCGCGCGGCGCGCGGCTACAAAAACGTCTATGTCCTAAATAAGCTGACTACAGCTATAGACTAAATCCTCATCACCTGTGTTCTTGAGGTGATGAGCAACTGCAGGAGTTGGAAACCCAATAAAATCTCCAGTACCGTCGTTCCAAGGGAAACAACTTTGGAGAGTGATCCATGAAAAATACGGCGCAGAATATATCGACAAGACTTGGGGCAACGGGTCTAGATGGGGGGGGCATCATCTAGCAGAGCACTCAACATCACCTGAAAATTTTTGCGGAACACCGCTGCTAATGTTCCAGATGAAAAAGTCACTGCCGCCATCACCCACCAAAAATGAGTGACGTGCCAAATCCCACCAAATACCAGAAAAGTAATCAATCCGGCAGCGGCTCCGCCGCTAAAGAACAGTGCAGTACGTTTCACACTTCTCTTGGGCGGTTCAGATGATGGTGATGGAAATTCAGAACTTGTTACTTCAGATTCCATGGGGGTTTGTCCTATACGTTTATATGATGAGCAAACAACATTGAGCAGCACATTGTCCCTACTCAACGTTGTCCTTACTCAACTCTATCGAAATAGGGGCGATCGCTCCATACCAACACGTCATCAAAACCCATGACCTTTGTCATTATCGTGAGTGCATTGCACATAAAATACAACGTAGCATGGGCACAGTATTGGGTGGAGCATTGCAACAGACCTTATTGAGATATTGTCACTCTGAGCTGCTGCTCGACTTGGTCTAGGTCAATTCCGAGTTCTTCTTTGAGAATGTAAGTAGCTAAGCCGCCGCTTTCCTTGGCTTCATCGAGAATGCCGAGGAGCAGATGGGTAGGGGCGATCGCCGATTCTCCCTGCTGCTGAGCTTCCTCAAGCGCCAGTTCGATGACTCGTTTAGCTCGAGGTGCATAGGGTAGACGGGACGGCTGCCATCCCTCTGGCATATCGGGACGTACGCCTAACCACTTCGCCACGAGGGGCTGTACGGCTTCAAAGGTTATACCCTGTCCAGTGAGAATTTGAGCCGCCCTATTCGTGCCATCGGCCAGCAACCCCAGCAAAAATCCTTCCGTACCCAAAATGTCAAAATTGATCTGGCGAATGGCGGCTTCTCCTTGCTGAAGTACCCGCTGAGTTTCGAGGCTAAAAATCTTGTCGGCGGGAATCAGCGACTCAGTCACCTCGCCCAGCGTCAACACCGAAACAGCTTTGAGCATGTATTCAAAGGTGGCTCCATCCATGTGACCCCAGTGATCTGCGGCTGGCCCTTCCTGCTGTACGATGCGGGCGAGGGCGGCGTAGATGTCGTTGTCACCATCGACAAAAGTTTTCATACTGCTCAGCCAGCGACGAGCTAGGTAGCGAACGTTAGGGCTGTTGAGTTCAGTGCCATTAGCCATCTCGGACTGCACCTGGATGAGCAGGTCTTGCCACTCAGCCTCGTGAGCCTCAAATCGGTCTTCGAGGACAGCTTGCTGCTCGGCAGTAAAATATCGTCCAGACATGGTGATCGTCTCCATTGTTTCAATCAGGGTTTCAACTGCAACCGACTGGGAGGTTTGGAGACCTTGGGCAATGCCGTTGAGCCGCTTGAGCAGAGAGTGGGAGAGGGCAATTTGCTCACGTAGGCGATCGCGGTGCAGATCAATCACTTGGGGCAGCGAATAGTCGGGGTTTTCCAGACAATCGCTGATTTCACTCAGGGAAAGACCTAGCTGACGCAGCGACAGGATTTGCTGTAGCCGAATGATGTCGCGATCGCTATACAGACGATGCTCGGCCTCGGTACGATGAGATGGCATCAACAAACCAATTTCGTCGTAGTAATGCAAAGTGCGAACTGAGAGGCCAGTTTGTTTGGCCAATTCCCCAACTTTTAGCAGGCTTGGCATAGTTTCCTCGACTCCCGTTTTTCCAGAGGATTGCGGTTGATGCTGACATCCTAAATGCTGACGTAACGTGAGGTTCAAGGAGGGTAATTCGATAGTTTTGGTTTCATTGATCGTAAACATTGCCAAGTTCACGTGTATCGTTCTGGACAAGAGCCTAAAATTTTAGGTAATCCCGACGTGGTCAGCGGTGATCCAGAGATGCCTGGTCTTTTGCTACAAATTATGCTCCTGCTGCTAACAAGAGAACTCGCGACAATCCTGAACCAGACTGTGTTTTTGGGCGCAACATGAAGAATCTTTCCTTCGATGAACATCACACTTTCGCCGTAACGAAAACAATCGCCCTTATGCCACAGCCTCAAGTCACAGAATCGAATGACAAAAGTCATGGCGATCGCGCTGACAAATCCCGTAGGATCAGAAAGTTGCACCAAGATGTGCCATGACCTCTAGGGCGACTCAGACGACTTCCAGCGCCTCTCCATCCATTCCCAAAGTTTTTCGGTACGTCGAGTGGCTCTCTCTCGGCATTCCTGCCTTGCGAATGCTATTTCCAATGCTTTATGAGCCTCTCGCCTACGATGTCAACAGCGGTGATTTCCTGGTGTTTGGCGTACTGGGAATATTCGCAATTCTGAGTCTACGATTTCCCATCGATCGCCCCATGTGGCAACGACGCCTATACATCTGGTTTGAAATCGGTTGTTTGCTAGCGACTCGTGTATTTTCTCACTGGGGCTTTGACCTTCTGCTGTGGCTCGTTTTTGCGAAGAGCTTTTTCCTCCTGAGCCGTAGAGAAGGCATTGTAACGATTCTGATTGCAGGCGTCGCATGGCAAGTGGCGATCGCCCACTATTTCGCCCAGCTGTTCACCCAGCCTGAAGTCATGCAAGCTCAAATGGAAGCTTTAGAAACTGTGCCAATTTCAATTCAAGTAGCAGACATAGTTCTCAACAGCACGACTGTGTTCATCGCTGCTAATTCGCTCATCATTTTGCTCTGTCTAACCATCATTTCTGAACGCAAGAGTCGCCAGCGAGAAACAGCATTGGCGCAAGAAGTAGAGCTTTTAGCCGCCGATCTAGAACGGAACCGCATTGCCCGCGATATTCATGACTCTCTGGGTCATACGCTCACATCCTTAGATGTACAGATAGAGTTAGCTCAACGGTTATATGAGCGCGGATCTAGTCAGGCACAACAAGCTTTAGACACCTCCAAAGTTTTAGCCAGCCAATCTCTTCAAGAGGTACGCCGCTCAGTCACTACCATGCGACAAGAGGCATTTGATCTTGAAAATGCTTTGCATCAGTTGCTAGAGCCGTTTAGAAGAGATGCTTGCCTGACTGTTAAAAGCCATCTCGACTTACCCTCGTTGCCTCTGCAAACGAGTCATCAGCTCTATTGCATGATCAAAGAAGCTTTAGAAAACATTCGCAAGCATAGTCAGGCACAATCTGTGCACATGATGGGAAAGATCATCGAAGATTGCGTGATATTGAGTCTCGAAGATGACGGCATTGGGTTCAACTCCAACCAGTTTACGGCAGGGTTCGGGCTTCAAGGAATGCGGGAGCGCTGTCAGCTCATCGGAGGACAAATCATTATTGATAGTTTGCCAGGGCGAGGAACTACCATTCAAATTACGGTTTCACGATGATTCAGATTCTCCTTGCCGATGACCAACCGCTATTTCGCCAAGGATTGGCCTCGCTGCTCTCTCTTGAGGAAGACTTAAATGTTGTTGGCGAAGCGAATCATGGGCAAGAGGCTATTCGTTTGGCGACCTCTCTACAGCCCGATCTCATTTTGATGGATGTGCGGATGCCCGTTTGTGACGGAGTGCAAGCGACTCAGGAAATTCATGCTCGCTATCCCTGGATTCGGATTTTAGTTCTGACCACTTTCGATGACGATGAATATGTGTTTCAGTCGCTCCAGGCAGGAGCCTTGGGATACCTGCTCAAAAGCACACCCGCCCAAGAAGTGGCGATCGCCATTCGCAACCTGCATCGCGGCTACAGTCAACTCGGCCCCACGATCGCTCCTAAAGTATTTTCGCATCTCAAGCCCGAAACCAAAACAAAGGCTCGCCCTGAGGTTTCTGATAAATTCTCCAACTTTAGCGAGCGAGAAGTTAACATTTTAAAACTCTTAGCAACAGGCAAAAGCAATCGAGAAATAGCTACAGCGCTAAATTTAACCGAGGGTACAATTAAGAACCACCTCACCAACATTTTTTGCCAATTGGATGTGCGCGATCGCACCCAGGCCGCACTTTGGGCACAACAGCATATGCTTTAGCCCGCTGATTGTATCTTGAGAAGCAGGATCAGCGATACCATTTCTTCACTGAAAGAGAAACTTGGCAATCAATCAGGGCAAGCGATTGAGTCTGTCTTCAATCTGTCTTCAAAAAGATAGAGGTATGCTCAGAGGCGATCGCCTACAGTACAGGCTATTACTCCATACTTCAGCACTCAGTTCATCAAAATGAAAAACTCCACTGCTAGCAAACTCTCGCTTGTTGATCAGGGCAAAGGTGAACCGACGCTTTTGTTTTTGCATTATTTTAGCGGGGCTGCGGCGAGCTGGCAGTGGGTGATGGCAGAACTTCAAGACAGTTTCCGCTGCATTGCTCTGGACATTCCTGGCTTTGGAGAAGCGTCGCCCTTAGAGAAGCCAACGCTGGAGAACTACAGCCAATTTATTCACGAAGCAGTGTCGCACCTAAAGCTCGATCGCTTTGTGCTGGTGGGTCACTCAATGGGGGGCAAGATGGCGCTCAAAGCAGCAGCAGATGCGACAGGTGAAGGGTTGGAACATGTCATTTTGATTGCGCCTTCGCCTGCGACCCAAGAGCCGATGCCCGATGAAGAGCGCGATCGCCTGTTGACAGATCATCACCAGCAGGAGACGGCTCAAACGACTGTAGAAAGTGCTTCTCAAGCTTCTCTCTCAGAGTCCCAACGGGCGATCGCCATTAAAACACATGTTGAAGCTGAAGATAAAACTTGGCGCTGGTGGCTATTGGAGGGCATGAATCACTCCATCGCGGATCAGATGAGCAGTGTTGAGGTTCCTGTCACCGTGATTGCGTCTCCCGACGATCCTGTTATTCCCTTCGACACCCTTCAAACAGATGTGATTGACCTGTTACCACAGAGCACTTTGGTCAAGCTCTCAGGAGTGGGGCACCTAAGTCCGTTAGAGGCTCCTGGCGCGATCGCCCAGAACATTTGTCAAATCTTGAACCCTCCAAACTAAGCGAGCTGGGTGGCAGCGCGGTATCGCATTCGCTGGTTAGAGCCGCAATTGATGGCAACAAGATGAGACTGCATCCGCAGATAGTAGGTTGAGTCATTGGAAGGGCGATCGCCTCACTCAGAGTTCTCGCTCTCCCAATAAAAATGCTATGCAGTGTGTTTAGTTTATGCACTCAATCTATTTTCTCAGGTCTGATCTTGTGACAACCTTCAGAAGTCAAACTTTGGAGAGAGAATCTGGCTTATGAGCTGCTTTCTTTCCGGTCTTGTCACTTCTGACCAAGTATTCTGGATTATCTTTGGAAGCTTTGACTGTGTGACCTTTAATTTGAGTTTCTGAGGTCAGCTTCTCGACTATTTCTCCTTTCGTTTTACCCTGAGCGGTATTCCACTCAACAGTATCTCCTGGCTGTAAATTGTTTGATGTATCAGAACTATTTTGTTGAGATTTTTGAGAGCTTTTGGACTGATCTTCGTTTGCTGGTGAAAGGATATCAGGCTTATGTCCAGTCACGTTTCCTGTATGGTCATTTTTGACTAGATAACGAGGATCGTCCTCTGTCGCTGCAACGGTTTGTCCTTCGACTTGCTTGGACTGAGTGATATACTCCTCGACCGTACCTGTCGTCTCTCCTTGACCCGATTTCCAAACAACCTGATCGCCTTTTTTGTAAGTCTGTGTCATTTTGAATTTTTGGTGGCTCGATAACAAATCAACAACTTTAATGTAGTAAGTTCTAGGCGGTGCAAAATCGGTCTTAATATAGAATTCTGGCGTTGCACAGCATGGAATGATGCGGAAAGATTCAACTCATGGTTGACCTGCTGCATGGGCATCGCAATGCGATGCCCCTACTAAAATCATTCTTCGAATGTGCAACGCCGAATTCTAGTATCGAGTTTCAGCTAAAC
>CAKZMO010000055.1 GCA_937128595.1 uncultured cyanobacterium
GGGCTAGGGGGGATCTGAAGTAGCATTGACGACTTCTCAAACATCCTCTTAACGAATGATTGATCCGCCTTAGATCTGTCCTAAACCTTAAAATCCTAAACCTTAAAATCTATTCAAAATATAAGTTGTCAAGTTATCTGACCTGATGCGCTAGCTTCCTTGGTGCGCTAGCCGCTAAACCTCCCACCGCTCAGATGAGTAGCGGAAAGGTTGGGATATATTTCGGATTCACAATGCAAATGACCTGCCTTATTGAAGTAAAAGTGTGTTGGAAAAGAGCGAGCGGCCAGCGTCGCAAAGAGGACAAGAAAGCATGATCAACATATTTAAGAAAGAACAGTGGTTCTCCAATGTCAAAAATGATGTTTTAGCAGGAGCTGTTGTTGCTCTGGCGTTGATTCCAGAGGCGATCGCCTTTTCGATCATTGCTGGTGTTGATCCCAAAGTCGGCCTCTATGCATCATTCTGCATCGCGATTGTGACTGCTTTCACGGGTGGACGTCCGGCGATGATTTCTGCGGCCACTGGAGCGATGGCTCTTCTCATGACCACGCTAGTCCGCGATTATGGCCTCGACTACCTTCTCGCGACCACAGTTCTGACTGGCATCTTGCAAATCGTGTTGGGCTGGATCAAGCTAGGCAATCAAATGCGATTTGTTCCCAGAGCCGTCATGATAGGGTTCGTCAACGCTCTGGCTATTCTGATTTTCAATGCTCAACTTCCTCAACTTCAGGGAGTGTCTTGGATTGTTTACGCCATTGTTGCGGCAGGATTGCTGATCATCTACGGATTGCCTCGCCTGACTAGAGCGATCCCATCTCCACTTGTGGCGATCGTTGTGTTAACTGTGGTTGCCAATCTCGCTGGCTGGACATCTTCCTCAGAAATCGCCGCAAGCGCGCAGGCCAATCTCGTTCCAACAGTAGGTGATATGGGAACACTGCCCACTAGCCTGCCGCTCCTCAGGCTTCCCTCTGTCCCTCTCA
Source organism: uncultured cyanobacterium (assembly GCA_937128595.1). GTDB lineage: Bacteria > Cyanobacteriota > Cyanobacteriia > CAKZMO01 > CAKZMO01 > CAKZMO01. Next base: position 990 of record CAKZMO010000055.1, read on the forward strand.
ACTTAGAAACGATCGAGATCATTCTGCCCTATGCTTTAGCGCTGTCCTTAGTGGGTTTGATGGAGTCCTTTTTGACCGCCAACGTGGTTGACGACATGACAGACACCGCCAGCAACAAAAATCAGGAAGCGGTAGGGCAAGGAACAGCCAACATCGTCGCAGGATTCTTCGGCGGCATGGCTGGATGCGCCATGATTGGTCAATCAGTGATCAACGTGCGATCGGGAGGTCGTACTCGCTTGTCAACTCTATGCTCTGGCCTATTTCTTATTCTGTTTATCTTGGGTTTGGGCGAATGGGTCGCACAAATTCCCATGGGTGCACTCGTAGCGGTCATGTTCATGGTGTCTTTCAGTACTTTTAGCTGGAATTCCCTACGCAACCTTCGAGTCGTTCCAAAAAGCGAAACTGCCGTCATGGTCACAACTGTTGTTGTGACGATTCTGACTCACAACTTGGCGATCGGTGTCATTGTGGGAGTGGCAATGAGTGCTATTTTCTTCAGCCGCAAAATAGCAGACATTATTCACGTTGAATCAACAATTGACAAAGAAAATAGCAAGCGAATCTATCGAGTAGATGGACAACTTTTTTTCGCTTCTGTAGACGCTTTCATCAATTCGTTTGATTTCCACGAACATGTGGATCAAGTCCTGATTGACTTGTCCTCTTCACACCTATGGGATCAATCTGCTGTTGATTCGATTGACAAGGTTGTTTTGAGATTTCGGAGACAGGGTGCCAACGTTGATTTAGTGGGGCTAAACGCAGCAAGCGCAACGCTATTAGATCGGCTTGCAGTCCATCATAAAACTGACGGTACGGATATGGCTTTGCATTAAAAGATTCGGCGTTGCACAGCATGGAATGATGCGGAAAGATTCAACTCATGGATGACCTGCTGTAGGGGCATCGCGATGCGATGCCCCTACCAACATTATTCTTCGAATGTGCAACGCCAAAGATTCATAAGCTCGCATCCTAAATCAATCGAATCAATATCAATTCTCAAGCGTTGGGTAAACGCAAAGAAGGCTACGGTTCCTGATGTCGCAGCCTTCTTTGATAGAGGTTTTCATGAGGTAGATCACCGCACCTACAGTCAGCACATCGATATCCATACCCATCAATAGGCTCAGATGATCGTGCCTCTGAGAGAAACGCTACCCATCGAAACGTCAACCCATCAGCTTTAACTGAGGAGCGATCGCCTTTTCTTGCTTCTCCCCCCTGTTCACATCAGTTTTATAGCGGTAGCCATAATAAGTTCTTGGTGCTAAATATTTTCTTATCCGCAGTTGACTCAGCTCATGCCGGAGAATTGAAACCAGATTTCAGGAGATCTACCGTGCCCCCCTCATCGCCGTCAGAGTCCGATCCAAGAGCAACATGGATCGGCGCAACTGCAATTTTGATGTGGGCTACCTTAGCGCTGATGACAAAACTCAGTGGCTCTATTCCCCCTTTTCAACTCACCGCTATGTCATTTGCGATCGCCTTTTGCATCGGCGGAGTCCTCTGGGTTCGACTAGGCGGTTCAGTTCTGCGCCATCTCAAGCTGCCCTGGCAAGTGTGGCTTCTGGGAATTGTAGGTTTATTTGGGTATCACTTTTTCTATTTCATGGCGCTGCGTCATGCCCCGGCAGTGGAAGCCAGCCTCATCGCCTATCTATGGCCGCTCTTGATTGTGGTCTTTTCGGCGCTTTTGCCCCAGGAAACGTTGAGGATCCACCACATCATAGGGGCACTTCTAGGATTTGCGGGAGCAGGCATTTTGGTCACAGGCGGACAACGATTTGCCCTCAATCTGGATTATGGATTGGGCTATCTAGCGGCTCTGGTATGTGCCCTGACATGGTCGAGCTATTCGGTTCTGTCGAGGCAGTTCGGAGCCATTCCCACTCCTGCAGTAGGAGGTTTTTGTGGCGTAACAGCAATTCTCGCGGGATTGTGTCACTTGCTGTTTGAACAGACGGTTGTGCCCCAGGGAATCGAATGGGCCGCTATTTTAGGGTTGGGTCTTGGCCCCGTAGGGTTAGCCTTTTTCACCTGGGATTACGGAGTCAAGCGAGGCAATATTCAACTACTGGGTGTCTTATCTTATGGGGCTCCACTTCTCTCTACCTTGCTTTTGATTGCCTGTGGGTTGGCTCCTGCAAGTGTTGCAGTTGGACTCGCCTGTTTGCTCATCGTTTGCGGTGCGCTGATTGCGGTGCGCTGATTGCGGCAGGACAAGGAAGACCCGCATCGATCGCAAAATAACGGTATGGTTTGAAAAGGAGATAGACATGATGAGCCGAGAACTCATCTTCCTAACTCCAGTCGAGACGGTCAAAAAAGGATGGGCTGACAACACATGGACATGATGGAGATCCTTCCATTCATCACCTGGTTTGGAGTTGTGGCGATCGCCCTAGGAGTCGGCATGGGAACAATGCTATGGGCCTATCGAGGCAAAGGGACTCCCAAAGTTTTGTTTACCGACGCTGTGCTGATGTCGCCGAGTCTCCGCAAGTCAAACATGGCTAGCACATTTCACTACGGCTACGATGCCTTTCAAGCCGAAAACTATTCCGCCGCACTCACTGCATTTAATGATGTCATTCGAGAAATACCCGACTCTGCCGAAGCCCTTCACAATCGTGGGTTAGTACTTGCAAATTTGGGTAAGGACAACGAATCTGTGCGGGACTTGGTGCTAGCCACCGAACTTTACATCGAGCGCGACAACGGTACGGCGATCGGCTTAATTCGACAACAGATCGAAACCCTCAAAAATCGAGACGAAGGCGAATAGAGAGATCAAGCTCAGAGTTAAATTAAACCGTAAGATTTTGATTAGGAAGAGGCATCGGGGCGCTGATAATCACCCGACTTTCCGCCCGTTTTCCGCAATAAATGAATGCCTTCGATTTGAATCGACTTTTCTATGCCTTTCGCCATGTCATAGAGTGTTAGCGCCGCGACTGAAACAGCGGTTAGCGCCTCCATCTCAACACCCGTTTCAGCTTTCGTTTTCACTTCTGCCTCTAAGCAATAGCCTGGGAAATTGGGATGAGGCGTAATATCAACTGCCACTTTCTGAATCGGGATTGCATGACAGAGAGGAATGAGCTGGGGGGTTTGCTTGGCTGCCATGATGCCAGCAAGCCGAGCCGTTCCTAACACATCACCCTTAGGGGCATTGCCCGACTGAATCGCATCAAACGTAGACTGCTGCATTCGGACGGAGGCTGTGGCGATCGCCCGCCTCACCGTTTGAACTTTTGAGGACACATCGACCATCTGGGCTTGCCCAGCAGAGTCTAAATGGGTCAGCGATTGAGACTCTTGTAAATCATTGGCGATCGCTCCCCCATCCCGGTCATGAGACTGAGAAGACAAAGACGATTCGGAATCACAAGGGGTCGAAAAATCGGGAATAGGATTGGCTGAAGACATGCGGAATTTAACGAGACTTTCATTCCCATTCTCTCTCAGGCTGTGATACTATGAGAACTCATTGAGGGCTTGTAGCTCAGTGGACTAGAGCACGTGGCTACGGACCACGGTGTCGGGGGTTCGAATCCCTCCTAGCCCGTTTCAAAGCGTGTAATTGCAAAAGCAATTGCGCGCTTTTGTTTTAGTTTCGAGAACCAGGTGGACGCATAAGCTTTGCCTTGGAAAAAGTTGCGTCATAGTAACGATGCGATAACAACAACAGGTGAAAATGTTTCCCGACAAAAGCGAACGTGATCACCATAGCCACTACTGAAACCTCGATGCCGAGAAACCGCTTTGTCTCAGCACGTTACAATTAACCCAGAATCTAAGTACGAGATTTACAAGTTGTGACTGTGTTTGCCACAGCGTTTATGGCGAAGACAGAAACGAAGTCATCAGGTCTTAGAAGTTCTTGGAAAATATTGGAGTTGCTAAAAACCTATGGGTTTTCTGTCGAACTTGCTGCAAAAACCAGTCACTCCTCCGAAACTGCAAAAGCGCAGCCGTGGGATTGAGCTGAAATCTGCTTCAGAAATAGAGACGATGCGACAGGCTTCGCGAATTGTGGCGACAGTTCTAAAAGAGATTTCTGAACGGGTCGAGCCAGGGATGACGACAGCCGATCTCGATGCTTACGCCGAGAAACGTATTCGGGAAATGGGGGCGACGCCTAGCTTTAAGGGATACCACGGGTTTCCCGCTTCAATCTGTGCATGCATCAACGACGAGGTCGTGCATGGTATTCCTAACCGTAAGAAAAAAATTCGATCCGGCGATGTGGTCAAGGTAGATACGGGAGCCTACTACAACGGATTTCACGGCGACTCCTGCATCACTATTGCCGTTGAGAATGTTTCCCCCGAGGCTGAAGCCCTCATTCGCGCAGCAGAAGAATGTCTTTACAAGGGCATTGAGCAAGTCAAGGCTGGCCGCCATCTCCTCGACATCGCAGGTGCGGTTCAAGATCACGCTGAAGCCAGCGGGTTTTGCATCGTGGAAGATTTCACGGGCCACGGAGTCGGACGCAATCTCCACGAAGAACCCTCTGTGTTCAACTTCCGGACGCATCAGCTCCCTAATGTCAAGCTCAAAGCAGGCATGACGTTGGCCATTGAACCCATTCTCAACGCTGGAACCAAACTTACTCGCACTCTGCCGGATCGATGGACAGTCGTAACACTCGATCGTTCCCTATCGGCACAATTCGAACACACTGTACTTGTGACTCAAGACGGCTACGAAATCCTCACCGATCGCATTCAGGTCTAGCGTACCAACAATCTCCTGATTAAACGGGCCTGATCAATCGGGCCTGATCAAACGGGTAAGTCCATACGAGGATTGAAGGTTTCGATTCGGCGGAGCCGTTCGTAAACCTCCCGTTCTTGCGGAGTAACCGTCGGCGGAATGGCGACAACGAGTTCCACAATCTGATCGCCTTGTTCCCCTCGTAGCTGATAGCCCTTGCCCGCCAGCCGCAGCTTTTGGCCTGACTTGACGCTAGGCGGCAGCTTCATCTTGACCCAACCATCCAATGTAGGAACGTCGAGAGCGCCGCCCAACACTGCCTCGCTAGGAGTAATCGGAATACGGCATTCCACATGGGGAAGCATTAGCGTAAACAGGGGATGAGGTTCCACTTCGATTTCCAGAAACAAGTCAGAACCATCTTCGGCTTGTTGTTTCAGTCGGAGTCGCTGGCCTGTTAGAACATAAGCCGGGAGAGTCACATCGAGCGATCGCCCGTTTTCTAAACGAATGCGCTCTTGGCCTCCGCGATAGGCCTTATCAAGTGGAATCGTCAGCCGAGCTTCGGCAACCCCGCGACGGCGGCGATCGCCCACTCTTGAATTTCGATCGGTATCCGAGCGATAGCCTCGATTTGGCGGAGGTGCGGTTCGAGTATCTGAACGAGACGGAGGTCTAGGTCGGGGAGCAGAGCGAGATGCTCTCGAAGATGCCGTGCGGGAACGGGTAGCCGTGGCCGTTCCCCCTTCCTGACGATTGAGCAACTCATCCACGAAGGTATTGAAGTCCTGATATTCACTGAAATCAAAGTCCTCAGGAAATCGACTCGATCGCCCATTTCCACGAGCGCGCGATCGCCCACTCGGTTTAAAGCCCTTTTGTTTCCAGAACTTGCTGAACTGATCGTATTGACTGCGCTTGTCTAAATCCGAGAGAACTTCGTAGGCTTCTCCAATGTCTTTGAATTTATCTTCTGCTGCCTTATTTCCAGGATTTAGGTCAGGATGATAGCGGCGAGCCAGCTTTCGATATGCTGTTTTAATATCCTCGGCAGCGGCTTCTCTGGGAACGCCTAAGATGTCGTAGTAGTTCCGAAAGTTTTCCATAAGGGAGTCTGAATTGTGACGTGCAGGGGAAAAAGCTCAAGTTACAGCCAATCATCATCATCATCCCAGTCGTCATCGTAGCGAGCGGGTTGAGACCCCCGTCCAGAGCGGCGACGGGGTGCGTAATCATCGTAGTCATCTCGAAAGCGATCGCGCCCTCTGGGTTCTCGACTAGAAGGTTCCCGCAGGTAGGGATCGCGCTCATAGGAATCGCGACTATCTCGACCGTAGGGATCTCGACCATAGGGATCTCGACCGTAGGGATCTCGACCAGAAGGCTCCCGCGAGTAAGGATCGCGGCTTGACGAGTCTCGGGAATACGGATTCCGTCCGTAGATTCCACCCATCTCGTAGTCGTCTTTCTCTCCCGTAATCGTTCGTTTGATACTGCTAAAAAATCCTTCGTCTTCTTCTGATTCGACGAACTGATAAACCTCACGGCGCAAATCGTAAAGCGCGTCTTGCAAATCCGCTTGAGCGATATCAATCCCGCGTTCATCGTCTCGCTTGAGGCAGTCACGTAACTCATCGACCAAGCTCTCGATCCGACGACGATATTGATTAGCAAATTGCATTCCAAAATCCAGCGCAACTTCTCGAAGCTGTCGCTCAGCCTGAAACGTCATCGCTTCAGCTCGATTACGCTTTTCGATGCGTTCGCGCCGTTCACGATCGTAGTCCGAAAACTGTTCCGCTTCCTGAATCATCGTGTTGATTTCGGCTTCACTGAGCGTAGACGCGCCCTGAATCGTGAGACCTTGCTCTCGTCCAGTCGTTTTGTCCATCGCAGTGACTTGCAAGATACCGTTGGCATCTATGTCGAATGACACGGCCACTTGCGGAATGCCTCGGGGAGCCGGGGGAATTCCCATCAGCTTGAATCTTCCCAGAGACTTGTTATCACTGGACATTTCACGCTCGCCTTGGAGCACGTGAACTTCAACCAGCGTTTGATTATCTTCTGCTGTGGAAAAGCTGTCTGAACGCCGTACAGGAATCGTGGTGTTGCGGGGAATTAGCTTTTTCATGACGCCGCCAATAGTCTCTAGCCCTAAGGACAAAGGCGTCACATCAAGCAGCAAAATGTCTCGAACTTCTTGGGTCAAAATCCCTGCTTGAATGGCCGCGCCAACCGCCACGACTTCGTCAGGATTAACGTTCTGACTGGGCTCTCTTCCCAAGAGCGATCGCACCAAATCATGCACCATCGGCATTCGACTTGCGCCACCCACCAACACCACATCATCAATTTGGGCTGGGTTAAGGCGAGCATCCGCAATGGCCTGCTGCACCGGAATTCGTAAGCGGCTCAGCAAATCGCTACACAGCCCTTCGAATTGAGACCGAGTCAATCGCGTTTCTAGATGCTTCGGCCCCTCACTCGTAGCAGTAATGAACGGCAGATTAATATCAGTAACGGCAACGCCCGAAAGCTCAATCTTGGCTTTTTCCGCCGCTTCTGTCAGGCGCTGAAGAGCTTGGCGATCGCGCCGCAAATCGAGACCTTCTGCCTGCAAAAATTGCTCTGCCAACCAATCAACAATCCGCCGATCGAAGTCGGTGCCCCCAAGTTGGGTGTCACCACTCGTGGCTCGAACCTCAAATACGCCATCGCCCGCATCGAGAATGGACACATCAAAAGTTCCCCCGCCCAAGTCGAAGACCAGAATTCTTTCGCTCTGACGCTTTTCCAAACCATAAGCCAGGGAAGCCGCAGTGGGTTCGTTCAAGATCCGCTTTACGTCTAAGCCTGCAATCCGCCCGGCATTCCGAGTAGCCTGTCGTTGAGCGTCGTTGAAATAAGCCGGAACCGTGATGACAGCCCCTGTGATCTCTTCTCCTAAGTATCGCGAGGCTTCTTCCGTCAACTTCCGTAGAATCATCGCAGAAATCTGCTCCGGAGCGTAGTCTTTCTGCATCCGAGGGCACTTCACTTTGATATTGCTCTGCTCGTCCCGCTGAATCGTGTAAGGGACACGTTTAGACTCAGGACTGAGCTCCGCATACTTGCGCCCCATGAAGCGTTTGATGCTAAAGAACGTATTCTGGGGATTAAGCACCGTCTGCCGCCGTGCCATTTGCCCTACCAACAGTTCCCCATCTTTGCTGAAGGCAACCACCGATGGGGTAATCCGCATTCCTTCAGCATTGGCAACCACCATGGGCTTGCCGCCCTCCATTACCGCCACAACGGAGTTTGTTGTCCCCAGGTCAATGCCAACAACTTTGCCCATCTGTAATCGTGACCCTCACTAAAGCGAATGGAACTCATCTTGCCAGAAAACGGCAAGGCAAATGTATAGAATTTTGACTAAATCTATTCTATCTTGCCACTGATGATGTATCGGATTCGTGCTGACTCAACAACTGCTCTTGAAGCGTCATGATGCCGTTGGCAAGAACAGCCGCCTCAGCTTTGAGGTAATCCAAAAACGTACTGGCTACAACTGAAAGCTGCTTGCTACCTAGATGCACTACATACCACTGCCGCTCAATTGGAAACCCTTCGACATCGAGAATGGTCAGCTCTCCCGTATTGCCTTCGGGCGTCAGCGTGTGACAAGACAACACAGAAATGCCTAGACCTCCGGCGATCGCCTGCTTGATGGCCTCATTGCTGCCCAACTCAAGGCGGACTTTTACGTCAATGTTGTTATGCTCTAGCAGGTTCTGAACCGCTTTCCTCGTTCCCGAACCCGATTCTCGCATAATGAAAGGCTCTTTCGAAAGCCGTTCCAAAGAAATCTTCCGCTCCCGTGCTAAGGGATGATTCTTAGGAGCCATCACCACAAGGGGATTGTCGAGAAATGGATGAGTCTGAATATCGATATGCTCAGGCAACTGACTCATGACGTATAGGTCATCCTGATTGTTGGCAAGGCGATCGATGGCTCGCTCATGGTTCGTCACAATCAAAGACACATCAATGCCGGGATAGCGCTGACAAAAAGGGCCTAATAAACGGGGCACGAAGTACTTAGCGGTCGTGATCACAGCAAGACGGAGGCGACCTTGTTTCATTCCTTTGAAGTCAGCCACGCGCATCTCAAGCTGCTCTAGCTTGTCAAAGATATCTTGGCACGTGGAATAAAGCTCTCGCCCTGCATCGGTCAGATAAAGGCGTTTGCCAACCTGTTCAAATAACGGCAGCCCCAATGATTTCGTCAACTGCTTGACCTGCATAGAGACTGTGGGCTGAGTCAGGTAAAGCTCTTCAGCGGCACGAGTAAAACTGCCGTGACGGGCCGTAGCTTCGAAAACTTTGAACTGATGCAGGGTTGCGTGTATCACCTGCGTTTCTCCTAATTTTCACTAAAGGTTAGAGCTTGTTTCATAGAATTAAATCTATCATAAAACTCTGAATTACAATGTTTTTTCTATGGTTTTCCGAGTTACTATAAACCACATAACTCGAATGAGTTCCCTTCCAGTTCGGGCGCTGTAGTGTCACACAGTCGATGAGCATTCAGGAAGCACCTTAAATTCCTATTCCTGAAGTAGCTTTCATATCTCCTCTTAACGGGATTTGCTGCTCATCACATTCAGGCACTTACAGCGCTTTTTCTTCTTTAAAGTCTTTGGTCAGGTTCCTGATCCTCAAATCGACTCAGAACCGACTAAACAACACCCGAAGCATCAAATTTTTGCAATCTCTGTTGATATTCATGGGGAGAAGACGCCCACTCCCTGATATGAAGGTTCTCACAGACCCTCCTCATGTCTGGTGTTCGTGAAACCCCAGATGCTCAACTCCCTGCTGATAGACCTCATCAAACAAAGATTCCAGGGGTGAATTACAACCTCGAATGGGATCAACGACAGCCTTAGCCCATTGAAAATAGCCATATTGACGCTGAACTGACCATCCGGCAGGGGGTTCTCGCAAAATGTCTTTAAGATTAGAAATTTTGTCTGCTAGCTTGACTAGCCGAGCGCGATCGCTCAAGTGAGGAGCATGGTCGATTTGCTTTTGCTTGCGAACGGTCTTGGGCAGCGATTTATCGTCGGTGACCTCTGCAACCACGGCTTTCACATTAGAGCCAAATTCTCGCTCAATGTCGTCGAATGTTGTGTCTGTATCCTCTACGGTGTCGTGCAAAAGAGCCGCAGCGATCACAATCGGATCTCTCACCTGAGCAGTGTGCCACAACAGCTGCGCCAGATCGATGGGGTGGTTGATGTAAGGAGCCGCATCTTTTCCTTTGCGACGCTGATCTTTGTGCTTCTGAGCTGCGAAGTGAGATGCCTTCAGCACTAGCCCTATCATCTGCTCGTCTGCTTCCGATTGCGCTACTTGAGATTGTTCGGCTTCTCTCGCCATAGAATCAGATCCAGGATGGAAAGAAGAGTGAGTCGCTTTGAAATCAGGAGTCATGGCGAATTTGGATATGAGTGGGTAACTATCGAAGAGTCTCTACCGCCAGCGAAACTACACAGCTCAATCTTCAAACCCAGTATGAATCAGGTTCGACGTCAGGCTCCACAGGTGTTTAAGTTTGAGAATTTAGACATCTGGACATCAAATGAAAAACTGAAAGCTGCTCGATCGCCAAAGATGAGATCAGATTCAGCGCGCCAGCTCTTCTCTTCATTACTTTAATTCTACAGAAAACAAAATCCCCCTTGTTGGATGCAGCAAACTCAACAAGGGAGACAAAGGCGATCGCAATCGTGAGCGATCGCTCTATTTATGATGAAATCGACGTTGCACAATCCGGGAATGATCGGGCAAAATTCAACCTTGGATTCCCTCTTGTAGGGGCATCGCGCTGCGATGCCCCTACGAAAATCATTCTTCAAATGCGCATTGCCATAAAATCTACTCGTTTTGGGTATCGATTTCTTCTAGCCCTTCAATAGCGGTGACATCATCGACTTCGACCTCGCTGTCAACTTCGACAGTGTCATCCTCGACTTCAGCTTCGACAGTGTCATCGGCTTCACCCTCGTCATCGACTTCGACAGTATCGTCATCACCCGATTCATCCAAGTCTGAGTCGTCGTCTGAATCGTCATCGCTGTCCGAATCATCGTCCGAATCATCATCATCCGAATCGGTTGAATCATCTGAGTCATCATTGTCCGAATCATCATCATCAGAATCGGTTGAATCGTCATCGCTGTCAGAACCGTCAGTCTCTAGATCATCAAATTGAGCCAACTCATCATCCGAGATTTCTTCAAGACCAACCAGGCCAGGGAAAATACGACTGCCAGGGCCAATTTGACTGTAGGCAACAAGAGTCTGAGTTTCGCGAGTCACTTGCTGTTCGCGCACTAAAACAAAGTAGCGATCGCTTCCTCGCTCAACAACCCGGACTCGAACCTGAGCCAAGACTGCATCCACATCAGCGTCATCTAGTCCATCGTCACCAAAGGACAAGAAGTAATAACGAGGAGCAGCCAAGATATCGTACTGATAGAGGGCTGTCCCGTAGTTCCTCGACAGAGCAAAGACTTCGGTATTGCTGCTCGAAACAGAAACAATCCGAATATTGTTGGTGATATTGAATCGAGTCTGTGAGCGTTGCTCGCGAATGTTGTTGCGACTGACGTTGACTCTCACGGGATGACCCGCACGAACGCGGGTGCGCCCAACTCGAATGACTTGGTTTTCCGTAATGGTGACGCCACAAATCGTACAGGTTGGCCCTACCCCGATGGTTTGGTCGATGAGAGTGATGTCAATGTCAGTAAAGTCAATGCCATCGTCCACTAGGGTATTTGCTCCTGCCACAGCCAGAAAGCTAACATTTCCGGCACTTTCTCCTTCAAACTCACTGTCGCCTTGAGAAAACTCGAACTCCGTTTCTCGACGTGGAATTCCACCGAATCCCACAGTGTTGAGGTCGTAGAAAGAGACAAATCCTTCGCTCTCGCCCTTAATTTCGTATTCATCAATTGGCGCAGTGAAATCGAAGATGCCTTCTGCCTCTGACTCGAAAGGCCCGTTCAGGCTGATATCAACAGCTCCAAAGTCACCCTGGATTTTGAATTCAGAGCTACCTTGGGTTCCTACGCTTTGAATGCGGAATCGGCGGTTGACCTCTCCTACAAAACGAATATTTTCATCGCTAGTGTCAAACTCTGTTCCCTCTCCAGCAAAAACGTCTTCCCCTTCAAATTCGAACTTGATGCGGCGAAAAGTCGTTGCTAGAGGAACGACTGAACCGGCAGCACTGTCTCGAAATTCCAGAGAGGAAGGCAAGTCAATGACACCATCATCCAGTGAAGCATCGAAATTTCCCAGTTCTAGAGTACCGCCATCGCTGACGAAACCAGGAGTCGAAAGGGTCAGATCGTCGTTATTAACACCGGGCAGAAATACCAAAGAAGCTTCACCGGGCACTTCAGAACGAATCAGCGTTCCAGTCAGAGAACCGATGTCAGTGGTGTAGTTGCTGAGGGTAAAGTTCAGCAACGTCGGACGGCCTGTAAAGGGTACTGGCGTGCCGTTAGCAGTAAAGGCCAAGCCGCTCAGCGTACCGCTTAGGACTCCCGTGTCACCCGTGTTGGGAGTTCCGCTCAGGTCTGCGTCTGTAAAACCTGCGGCTCCTGGCGTGAAAACAGAAGTTGAGGTGATACCATTCGGCGTTTCGATGCGGAGTGTTTCAAGACCGACATCGAAGAGGCGAATGTTGCCTTCTGGCGTTTCACCCGGAACAAAGAAGGCGGCTTGTCCGCTGGTGCTGCCACCCACAACCTGAATCTGAGCCTGAGCGGCAGGGGCGATCGCCAGTCCTCCAGCAATAAAAGCAAGTCCCAGAGCGTAGCGGCTCGGTTGGCTTAGCATGATGAGTTCCTCAAAGTTGAACAGTGCAATAGCGTTGCAGATGTCGAAGCTGATTTCTGAAGCAGAGAGCTGATGGCGATCGCCCGGTTCTTGAGTGTTCGGTCAAACTCGTGGCGCAACGAAGCGACGCAGTGAAAAACTCTCTCCCTTTACCCAGACTAGAAAGGCAATCTCGGATAAAAGTTTCCCGATCAGCGATGACTTTACCGAATCTTGTTAATCGGGTATGCCCACAATCGAGAGCGCACGGATGTTGGGCGATCGCGAGCAAGCCGATTATCGAAAAACCAGGCCAGACGAACCGTACCTAGAACGAGAAAGTCGTCCTTAGACCGCCGACCGTGATCGTGTCGTTGGCATCGTTGTGTCCAGGATTAAAGATGACCATCACACCCGGCGTCAGCGTAACGTTGTCGTTGACGCGGAAGCGATAGAACACCTCCAAGTGAGTTGCCGCATCGGGCTGTCCGTCACCGTTGTCGGACAAGTTCAAAACAGCAGGAATGTTCCGACCTACTGGCAGATCACTATCCACGATGCGCGGCGGCTGACCCACATAGATTCCACCTAAATTTCCCTCTCTAAACAAATCGGGAAAATTGAGATAGGCCATCCAGTTGGTAGTTTCGACACTGCCTGATTCTCCAAGCAAATCGGAGTGAGTATAGCCAAACCAACCGCCCACCGTTACAGGACGAGCCACGCGCCACTCCACTGAAGCTCCAGCCGCATTGGTCTTGATCGGTGCTCTAAACCTAGCTCCCGTTGCCACCGCAACCTGGTCGTCTCCGACTCCCGTAAACAAACGCCCAAAGGGAGAGTAGGAGTTCACATACTGCAGAGCAATATCAAAGCGACGGGCTGGAGAAATCACGAGCTGGGCTCCGACTGATGTCACCCCGTTTTCGCCGCCAAACAAACCGCCGTCGGTATTTTCGGCTGGAGTGCTAGCAGAGTAAACCGCTTGCAAACTGAAATTATCGCTAATTTGCCAGTCAAATCCAGCACCACCCCGACCTGCGCCAATGCTGATAATCGGATTTCGCTGAGCAAAGCGGGACAGGGGGCCAAATCCGGCACTTTCGACTCGGTTGGAGCCACGAAAGACATTGACCGCATTAACTCCGGCTGGCCCCGCAATCAGAGCAAAATTATCCCCAAATAGATGGCGATAGCTGAGGTCACTGAGTTCGAAATCGTGATCTGTATCGCCTTCATAGCCGAGGCCAAAGAAGGTGGTGAGGGCAGGATCCCCGGTCGTGGTGCTGCCATCGCCTGCCTGGAGTCCGGTGAGCAAAATGCTGCGCGGACTGAACTGAGTCAGCAAGCTCAGCTGGAGATTAGTGATGACGTTAGGTTCGGACTCGTCTTCAAATTGATCGACTCCGAGCTGAAATTCGTTATCGGTACGTCCTTGGATACCAATGACGGCCTGACCGAACAGCTTTGTGGTGGTGGAAAACTGGTTGGCCTCCAGTTCGGCGGTACGAGCTTCAAGAACATCGACTCGCCCCCGCAGAGCCGCAAGTTCTGCTGCAAACTCTTCCTGAAGGCGCTGGAGAGTCAACAAGTCTTGGCGATCGGCCAAGGTCGCAGTTCCTGCGGCAATCAGTTCGTTGATTCTATCGAGGCAAGCATTGAGTCCGGCAGCAAACTCATAGCGAGAAAGAGAGCGATCGCCCCGAAATGTTGAATCTGGATAACCCGCAATACAGCCGTAGCGTTCTACAAGGGACTGGAGAGCCTGAAACGCCCAGTCGGTCGGCTGCACGTCAGAGAGCTGAGATACCGATGTCACCTGGGACATGCTCTCAGAACTCAAAATGGAGCTGTAGCTGGTGATCGGAGCGTCCATCTGAGACGAAACAGTCTGAGTCTCTTCTTCAGGCAGATCGAGCGTCGTGACACCCGTTTCTGGAGAGCTAACCTCGGTTGACGAGCTAGCATCTTCTGATAATTCTTCCGAGACCTGAGCCACAGTTAGCTCAGGCGACTCTGAGTTAGATTCGTTCGAAGGACTGCTATTCAGCAGGGTCGCTGCGGATAGGTTCTCTTCACCCACACTCGTCTCAGGGTTAGCTTCTAGTTGAAGCGATGCCGATGTTAAGTCTGTTTCAGACCGTGAAATATCTTCGGTAGCCTGTGCTGAGATTAGCGCCGTGGGAGCTAGTCCTGCCAGGGCAAATAGCAAAGCGAAAGAGCTTCGCTTTCTAAAGTCGTGCGATCTATTTATCACAGTTGTTAAATTCTCACTCCTCAAAACACCAGCAACCAGTTCAGCCTGGTTGTTTTTTAAAATCCAACACCCTGTCGAAAAGGCTCTACTCAACCTCTATCATTCCGATCTTGCTTATCTCTCCGTAGACATTGGAGAATTGAAAACAGATAGATTTGGAATTAGCTGCTCTAAAAACTCATGGCAGAGTTGCGACGACCTCACAAAGAGCTAATTTTATTTGTTTTACGAAAAGAAAAGTCTTAGAAACGACCTCATAGGTAAATGTAAAAATAGACACCATCAGTGGCCTTACACGAAAAATAGACTCCCATTGTTCCTCAACTTCGAAGATAAAAAGATCAGAGATGATTCCTCATACTCTGCCACGAGCGTAGTCAAGCCATGGCGATCGCCACGACAATTATTAAGTATCGTCTGTAGCAGCACGTATAGCGTCTCTGGTGTAGCACGTCTGGGATAACATATCCTTCCGTATCTTCTCGGAAAAGGTTAAGTTTGGATTAAAGAAATGTGAAGTTTAAATCACTTTTACCTCCTTTTTTTTCGCCACTATTTTTCTGTGAGAAAGCTCAACTGCCGCATTGAAGTTTGCTCCTATCAACGTTCGTTTGCGCGATCGCTCATTACTCATCACGGCGTGTGGACAGAGCGGCAAGGACTTATCGTACGGCTCAGCACCGACGAGGGTCATACCGGATTTGGAGAGATCGCTCCCCTGCCCGACTTTGGCAGCGAGACCCTGGAAGAAGCGATCGCCCTCTGTCACAGTCTGCCCAAGGTTGCTTCGACTGATGCAATGAACGCTGCCATCCATCAGATTTCGTCCCGGTATCCCGCCTGTCAGTTTGGTCTGGGGTCAGCCTGGGAGAACTGGGTGCAGACCAATCAGTCCTCCAACAGTTCTCGTGAGCTGAATGGGAAAAAACCATTACCCATCTGTCGTCTGTTGCCAACAGGCATCGATGCGTTGGAGGCTTGGCGCGACGCATATCAGCAAGGCGATCGCACGTTCAAATGGAAGATTGGAGTAGCACCTATTGACCAAGAGTTGCAAATATTTCGGCAACTAATTAAGACCTTGCCCAGAGACATGCGGCTCCGGCTCGACGCCAACGGAGGACTAGATCAAAAAGCCGCTCAACAATGGCTCAAGGTATGCGACCAATCTCCCTCTAGACAGATTGAATTCCTAGAACAGCCGCTCTCTCCCAAGGATTTTGAAGCCACCCAGCAGCTTGCGACCTGCTACCAAACTCCAATTGCTTTGGATGAATCGGTGGCATCTCTGGCTCAGCTTCAGCGTATTCACAACGCAGGGTGGCGCGGTATTGTCGTGATTAAAGGGGCGATCGCCGGATTTCCGTCAGCGGTGCGATCGTTTTGTCAAACTCACCAGATTGATGTTGTCTGGTCATCGGTGTTTGAGACGGCGATCGCCCGTCGCGCCATCGAGCAGCAGCTAATTCGGGCATTACCGATGCCGCCTCGCGCCTTAGGTTTTGGAGTAGATCATTGGTTTGCAGATTCGACCATGAGCGATGCCCAGTTCGATGCGCAAGCATGGTTCAATCAGTCCAAAAGTCTCGTCCCCTTTGAGCATAGCGATAAGAACACGTGAGATTTTGAATCAGGTCATTCTTAAATTTTTCCATGTTGAACCCAGAAGACATCGGCTATTCGAGCATTCGCAATCATCTCAATCGCGACTGGTTAGTGGGAGTCAGCGCCGAGCAGGTACTTCAAGTCTTCGAGCAGCACTGGCAATGCGTCACAGCACAACAGTCTCCACCCAAAAACCCGCCGCGAATCTTGTTAGCAGAATCCGATCCGGTTCAGTTTTTGGGAAGATTCTTTGCCGCTGTCGCCGCAGGTTGTCCTTTGTTTTTGGGAAATCCGGCTTGGGGCAGCACCGAATGGGAGGAGGTTCTGACCCAGATTCAACCCGACCAGATTTGGAGTTCAGCCCTGTCTCTAAATGCCAAATCTCACGATGAGCCGCCCCCGACACCTCTTCCTCCCCAAAGCATCATGATTCCGACAGGCGGAACTTCGGGTCGAGTTCGATTTGTGATGCATACCTGGAAGACGCTAATGGCCTCAGTGGCGGGCTTCTGCGATTACTTTTGCGATTACTTTGAAATCGGCACCCAGACCAGAAATCAACTGTTTGTGGTCAATGCTTACTGTGTGCTGCCGCTCTATCATGTCAGCGGTTTGATGCAGGTACTGAGATGTTTTTCGACAGGTGGCACCTTGGCGATCGCCCCCTTCAGGCAGCTCGAACAGGGTTTCACGTTGCCGCTGCCGCCCGAGCAATCGTTTCTCTCTCTTGTCCCTACTCAGCTTCAGCGGCTGATGCGATCGCCCTTAATACGAGAATGGCTGACTCAGTTTCGTGCAGTGCTTTTGGGCGGTGCTCCAGCATGGATGGAACTGCTGCAAGAGGCGCGATCGCAAGCCATCCCCCTCGCTCTCACCTACGGCATGACCGAAACCGCTTCTCAAATTGCGACCTTGACGCCCATCCAATTTCTCGCCAAAGAGTCGTCTCAGGGCTGGGTTGGCTCTCCCTTGCCCCACGCTCAAGTCACCATTCGCAATGAGCAAGGGCAAATTCTGGAGTCCAATCGGGTTGGGGCGATCGCCATTCAAGCGAGTTCCCTCGGGTTGGGATACTTTAGCTCTAATCCGAGAAAACAAGAGGCCACACCTAAACATTGGCAAGTCTATCTCCCTGACGATTTGGGATATCTCGACGATGCCGGACACCTGCATATCGTTGGGCGCAACAGTGACAAGATTATCAGTGGTGGAGAAAACATTTTCCCGACGGAGATAGAGGCAGCAATTCGAGCCACTGGACTGGTTAAAGACGTTGCCGTGCTGGGTCTACCTGATCCAATTTGGGGTGAAGCCGTCACAGCCATATACGTGCCCATTGAGCCTGGTTGTAGAAGTAACAAGATTCGAGCTAGCGTGGGCGATCGCCTGAGCCGCTACAAACACCCCAAACATTGGATTCCTGTAGATAAACTATCCCGCAATCCTCAGGGCAAGCTCAATCGAGTCATGCTGAGAAAATTGGCGATCGCCCACATGGCTTCAACTGTCCTATCCCGATCTACTCCTGCCGAAGAATCCGTCTAAGATTGAATCATTGACCTTAACTTCACAAATCAGAACAAGCCGGACTGTTAGCATAGCGGCTGGCACGCTGATATAGTCCATTCAAATTTTCGTTCTGTTTCTACTGCAACTCACTGACACTCATTGAGCATGGCGAATCCTCAGCCTTCTCCTCCCAAACCGCCCAATCGGCCTCAAACGCTTCTGCGAACCTTGACGCGCTTTGCCCAAGCAGTGCAGGCCAAGGTCGATTTTTCCAACGTTGAACTCAAGTCCAATGCAAGAGTACCAAAGCTGGAAATTCCGGATGCGCAAACGGGACAGCAAAGGGAGTATCCGCTCTTAGGAGATTATTACCTGCTGGGTCGCAGCTCAAGCCAGTGTGATATTGCGGTGAAAAGCTCCATCGTTAGCCAAAAGCACTTGTCCCTAACGAGAGATGGAGCTACCTCGACCTCACAGTTCATCTTGAGAGATGAAAACTCTACGAATGGGGTCTATATCGGCAATCGCCGTATTACCGAACTGCCTCTACGACACGGCGACAAATTGACGCTAGGGCCACCAGACTTGGCAGAGGCGATCGCCATTGAATACAAGAATCCACCTCCTTCCTACGTCACGGCACTGCGCTATGGCCTCTATGGGTTCACAGGCATCACCGCTTTGGTCGCACTCTGGATCGGGATTGAGTGGCAGCGATTTTCCGTCCGTCCTCTGCCGCCGTCGGTTCAAGGCCCCGTCATTATTTACGCCCGCGATGGTAAGACGCCTCTGCGCCGCTCCACCAGCGAAGCCCATATTGAAATGGAGCGCCTGTCTGACTATTCGTCCTATCTGCCCAAAGCCGTGATTGCCTCAGAGGACTCACGCTATTACTGGCACTTGGGAGTTGACCCCCTTGGCATTTTGCGAGCGCTCATTACCAATATTCGCGGGGGCGCAATTCGGGAAGGCGGTAGCACCGTAACTCAGCAGCTCGCTCGTAGCATTTTTCGAGAATATGTCGGCACAGAAGACTCGGCTTCTCGAAAAATTCGGGAGGCGATCGTCGCTCTCAAACTCGAATTTTTCTACAGCAAAGACTATTTGATGCTGATGTACCTAAATCGGGTATTTCTCGGCAACAACAACTACGGCTTTGAAGACGCAGCACAGTTTTACTTTGGCAAGTCTGCTCAAGACTTGAGTCTGTCGGAAGCCGCAACCTTGGTGGGCATTTTACCGGGGCCAAACAGCTTTAATCCGGTACGAGACTATGACACTGCTATCCAATATCGTGACCGAGTGCTCAACCGCATGGCCGCCATGGGTATGGTCAGCAAGGAAGAGGCTCAAGAAGCGAGGCGATCGCGCATTGAAGTCAACCCCGAAGCGATTGAAGAACTGCGGGGCACTATCGCTCCCTACTTCTATAGCCAAGTTTTTTTAGAGCTGGAAGACCTGCTGGGCAGTGACCTTGCCAGAGAAGGCAACTTCATTGTCGAGACGAGCCTCAGTCCGCAGCTTCAAGCTCAGGCTGAAAATGCCCTCACTAGAGCCGTGGAAACGACAGGAGCCCAGCTTGGCTTTTCTCAAGGGGCAATCCTCAGTCTCAATACCGAAACTGGCTCAGTCGTGTCATTAGTCGGCGGAGTTGATTTTCAGGAAAGTCAGTTTAACCGAGCTACTCAGGCTCTTCGACAGCCGGGTTCTACATTCAAAGTATTTGCCTACGCTGCGGCGTTGGAAGAAGGCATTCCTGCTAGCAAAAGCTATTCCTGTAGTCCGCTTAACTGGGGCGGTCGCCGGTTTTCTCCTTGCCGGGCTGGATCAGGCAGCAGTTTTGACATGTATAGCGGATTAGCGCAATCAGAAAATGTCGTCGCTCTCCGAATTGCCCAAGATGCTGGACTAAACCGCGTCGTAGCGATGGCAAAACGGTTGGGAATCACAGCAGCGCTTAACCCTGTGCCTGCGCTCATTTTGGGTCAGAGCGAAGTCACTGTGATTGAGATGACTGGAGCCTTCAGCGTTCTGGCCAATGACGGCGTTAAAAATCGTCCCCATCTAGTCGATCGAGTTTATGACAGCAGCGCCTGCGAAACCTTGAGCGATCGCACAACCTGCCGCATTATCTACGATTACAGAAATGACTCTGAGATGAATCAGCAGGTACTCTCAAGCCAAATTGCTCGCCAAATGACCGGGATGTTGCAAAGCGTGATCCAAAGCGGAACTGGACGCAATGCCTATATTGGTCTCGGCGAAGCAGGAAAAACAGGCACCACTGACGACAACGTAGATTTATGGTTTGTGGGCTATATTCCTAGCCAAAACATTGCAACTGGGGTTTGGCTAGGCAATGACAACAACACTCCAACATCTGGCAGCAGCGCCAACGCAGCTCAAGTCTGGGGAACATATATGGGTCAAAGCTTCCGCTAAATTCGACAGACCTTCTGCAAGCCATTCAAAGAAGCATTACAGGTCTTACGAATACTGCGTATCCGGTGTGTTCGTCCCGGATTTGCTTATATGGCAATGCGCAGATAGGTTAGGACAGATATTTATGGAGAAGCCGCGCGGTGCGCGGCTTCTCCATAAACTATTGGTTTTATATCAGCGCGTAGCACTATATCTCAACAGTCTGTTGGTCAAGTGTACCGCGCAGTTCTCGCAGCTGTTGCAACTGCTGGATCAAGTCATCAAGCTTTTGTTGATGAGGACGTTTACGCACCAAAGCTCCTCTAGCCAAATCTTCTCGTCCTTTTTGAAGAGACTGCCGTGCGATTTGCTGCCAGATGTCGCGTTCTCGCTGGTGATGGTCAATCTGAGTTTGGATAGTATTCTGGGCGATCGCAATATTGTCAAACGCCCGTTGTAGAGTTTTCGCCCCATCCTCTTGCGGTCTCGAAATCACTCCCCCCAACAGCTCCGACAAATCTCTTGGTTGCATTTGGGTCGGGCTGACCCCAAATCGAGCTAATTGGCGACTTTCACTAACGCCAATTTTGCACCAGGTCGCAAAATGTTCACAGTTATTGCTGAGCAAATTGTATTGGGTTTCACCCAATCGACTCTCTGCCCGTCGTACAACATCTTCTGGAATGAAGCTGCTGATATAATCTCTCATTCGGACAGGGCGCATCTGGCTAAATTGGCTTCGGGCGGTTCGTCGCACGGTTGCCGTTGGTTCAAGCTTGCTGTAATGGATCACAGTGCCATCACCGCAGTCGATCCCGTGATGCTCATACACACTGGCTAACCCCACAAAGGGCCGAATCACATAAATTTGGTCGCCCCTAGCCATTCCGATACATCACTTTTAAAATCGTAAAATCGCTTCGCATAACTTGATTCGCCTGAGGTGAGACAACCTTAGAGCAGCGATCGCAGCGCATCTGATACAGCATCAACGGAAGGGTAATGCATCTCAGCGTTAGGATGGGTCAGCTTTTTGAGAACAGTTCTAACTTCGGCTGGCACACCAGAAACCGCATCCGCGTTGAACTGATAAGGATTATCCGGTGTCCGCGAACAAAAGGTGACGGGATTTTTTCCGGTCAATAAATAGGCAAGGGTTGGGGCGATCGCATACAAATCAACCTGACCTGACGCTGCAATAGAAAGCTGGTCAGGAGCCGCATATCCATTCGACCCTACCCAGCCTTTTCGCTCTAACACCAGCGCTTTAACTGCCCCAAATCCGATTAGAGCTAGGTCGTCACTATCTTTGCGCTGAATTAAGTTGACGGGTTCGATATTGCGATGAAAGACAGGTGGCACAAACTCATGTAGATACGACAGAATTTCGCAGAGCTTCAGCATCGTGGCGATCGCCTGTGCCAACACAAACGGCCCTGTGGTCGCGACCTGCTGAGCTAAAGACTCTCCCTCAATTCGTTCGATGACCAAGTAAGGGCGTCCCTCTGCCACAACAAAATCAACGAATTCAGGAATGTTGGGATGATCCAGTTGACTTAGAGTTTCAGCCTCTACCTCAAGAGCCGCCTGCGCCTTGTGATGAGTCAGCCATTTTGAATTTAGGGACTTCAAAATCAGCCGTTGACCATCTCGCTCTGCCAAGTAGGTAATGCCGATGTTGCCCTGTCCAACAACGTTCAACACTTTGTACAATCCCACAGTTTTCAAGACCTGCTCTTGCATTGCAGACGGAGAGCTAGAGCCTCGAATACCAGAGTTTTTCGACATGGAACGACGTGGAAACAATCCAGACGACAAACCAGGGGACTTCGAACCCTCTCCAAATCCTGACACAATCGCAGGCTCAGGAATATCTGTAGTCGAGCGCGACTTCTCGTCAGACGACAAGCGTAGATGAGGCGGGACTGGAATAGTGCCTGGCGCGGGAGAACCCTCAGGCTCACCTTTAACCTGCTGGTCTCTGATCTCTGTGGGTTTTGGCTGCTCACCCTCTCGAAAGGCGTCTGTTACCTCGGTCACGGTTGCATTATGATCCACTCGTTGGGCGGATTGGGAATCGCTCGTCAAATGCTCAGGTAATTCCTTGAGGGCTTCCGCTCCAAGACGAATTTGGATGTTAGGGCCTGAGCGTGCAAGTCGAATAATTGCCCCATCAACAACGGGCACTTTTGTAATTCGCTTGCCATCAAGATAGGTTCCGTTTGTTCCCAGGTTGACAATTTCCCAGTTGTTGCCAGCCTGACGCAACTCAACGTGATGGCGAGAGACAACCGCACTGTAGAGAATGACATGGTTATCGGTCGAGCGACCGATTCGGATCACCGGCTCACTCTCGAATGACCAGCTTTGAACTGGGTTACGCTTCAGTGGATGCAGCAGTAAAAGAGTAATCACATTGAATAGCAATAAACCTAGTTAGAGGATTATTTGGACTTAGCACGCAGAGTGTACTAAATGCTCAGCGAAGGAACTTTCTCTATCCTATGCTGCTTACTACAAAATTCGGTCTAGGCCGTGTATCCAAATGTTAAAGCATGGTGCATCGCTTCAACAAACAGACTAGCTCTACTATTCACCCATTGCTACTCACCCCATAGAGAGCGAACTGCTTTGCACCCTTTAGGTCAAACGCTTGGGTAAACGACTAGCCAGTAGACTCAAACCATTTGAGATAGATCGAGCAAGGAAAGCTTAAATCGATCTCAGCCGTAAATCAAGGTAGCAAAAGAAACCATAGCATATGGTGATTGGAGCGTAGCCGTTGTTATTGCACCGTCTCGACTCTCACCGCAGTCCCTGAACGCAAGTTCCAAAACGGCTTGTTCTCTCCTGAATAAACAGCTTCAACTAGCTAACCTGGAAGAGAAACGAAACCTTATCGCCTTTACCTAAGGAGATGCGATCGCCCGTTCGGAGGCGATGTCGATTTCCCAGAGGCAGCGGCAAGTTGTTCACATACGTGCCGTTTGAGCTGCCTGTGTCTTCGATATAGAAGGCGTCGCCCTCTGCCCGAATGTCAGCATGAACCCGAGAGACAATCTCTGAGTCAGGAAATCCTGATACATCCACATCTGGAGGAATGCGATCGTTCGGCTTCCCAATATGCACAAGGGTCAGATGTTGAGGGATTTCCAACATCGTATTGGTCTGAATGTGCAAGAGACTAGCGGTTTGCGTCTGTAGCTGGGTTTGGGCAGGAGTCGGTGCAGCAGGTGGTGGTGCAGCGGGCGGCTCCGCTGCTGGTGGTGCCGGAGGTGCTGCCGGAGGAGAAACTTCTGAACTCTCTGACCCCGAGGGAGGACTAACCATAGGTTCAGTTTCGATCAGAGGATCCGGCTCGACGAGATCGGGCACCTCAAACTCCGGAGCCGTCGTAGACGTTTCAGCCATCGCCCCTTGTGGAATGCCGATCTCTTGAGTGTTAGCAGACTTCAAGTTAGACCCACACTGACCACAAAAGCTAGCATCTGATTGCACAGTGGCTCCACAACTAGGGCAGCTCGTCATCGCAGGTAGAGGTGTGTAACACGCCTCGCATTGGACTGCGCCCTCTGGGTTTTGGTGACTACAGTTTGGACAAACAATCATTTCATCTCTCTTTGATGTCGCGTCGTCAACCAGGCAACTGAAGAAACCTCAAACATGCGTTCATCTCTTCAAGAGAATCCCGAATTGAATTCAAGTTGCCCAAGTTGCCCGTTTTTCTGGCACTGAACGATGCTTATGGGCGTTCTTCACGGGCGACCGAAAAACAGAATAGCCACATCGTGCAACTCTATATCTTCATCTATTATTCCCCTGATCATGGCGATCGCCATGCATGAGGACAGACTGATACAAAACTTGTACCGTTCCGCCATCTTAGAAGGGTTTGAAACAGTTGGGAGCGGTCTTAATTCTAAATTTTGAATCTTTTGCTCTAATTTGAATCTTTTGCTCTAAATCGATGCAGAATGACAGAACACAAGTATCAAGTTTGCCCCTATGATGGTCGCTTCCACGAAACTGCCACAGCAGCGCTGGCATGTCGCCGCAGCCACACCAGAACAGGCTGCAGAGCTTGCCACGGCAACCCAGCTCTCTCCCCTACTGGCTCAAGTTTTAATTCATCGTGGTATCAGCTCAATTGAGACAGCGCAGGAGTTTCTTTTGCCTGACTCGGTGCCGCTGCCGTCACCGTTGGATGAATTTCCCGATCTGGCGATCGCCATCAACTACCTAGCAGAGGCGATCGCTCAGCAACAGGCCATTGCGATCTGCGGCGACTACGATGCAGACGGCATGACCAGCACGGCGTTGTTGATCCGAGCATTGCGCACCTTGGGGGGCATCGTTCACTACGACATCCCCAGTCGCATGAGTGAGGGCTACGGCATCAATACTCGCATTGTGGAAGATTTCCATCGCGATGGCATTCGCCTCATTCTCACGGTAGATAACGGCATTGCCGCCTACGAACCTATCGCCAGAGCACGCGAACTAGGGCTGACCGTCATCATCACCGACCACCACGATCTGCCGCCGACCCTGCCTCCTGCCCATGCCATTCTCAATCCCAAGCTCATTCCCGAAATATCGCCCTACCGAGGCATGGCGGGCGTGGGAGTTGCCTATCAGCTTGCTCTATCTCTGGCTGAAGTCATGCAGCGCAAGGCGGAATTAGAAACTATTCTGCTCGACCTGTTTACTCTCGGAACGATTGCTGACTTAGCTCCACTCACTGGAGTGAATCGACGCTGGGTACAGCAAGGGCTCAAACAGCTTCCCCACTCTCAAATTCCAGGAGTGCGAGCACTGATTGAAGCTGCGGGATTGGCAGGAGAAAAAGGTGCCCTCAAGCCAGAGGCCATTGGGTTTAGGCTGGGGCCCAGGATCAACGCCATTGGCCGGATTGGGGAACCCTCTGTCGTCATCGATCTTCTAACAACCAATGATTCCGATCAAGCCAAAGCGGCAGCTCAAGAGTGCGAAGAAACGAATCAGCGGCGGCGAGATTTGTGCGATCGCATTGAGCGTCAGGCGATCGCCTGGGTCGAAGCCACACAGCCCAATCTTCAGCAGCAGCGAGTTTTGGTTGTGGTGCAGCCGGAGTGGCATCACGGAGTCATTGGCATTGTGGCCTCTCGCTTGGTGGAGCGCTATGGAGTTCCTGTGTTTATCGGCACATTTGAAGACGAGGCCATGCAGCATATCAGAGGATCCGCTCGCAGTATTCCTGAGTTTCATG
This sequence comes from uncultured cyanobacterium, assembly GCA_937128595.1. Taxonomy (GTDB): domain Bacteria; phylum Cyanobacteriota; class Cyanobacteriia; order CAKZMO01; family CAKZMO01; genus CAKZMO01. Next base: position 26,639 of record CAKZMO010000055.1, read on the forward strand.
TGTTCAACGCCCTCCAATTTTGCGGCGATGCCCTAGAAAAATTTGGCGGGCACAAGGCAGCGGGAGGCTTTTCATTACAGGCAGGCAATTTTGAAGATTTCTGCCTCCGGCTTTACCTCTTCGCCAACATGTACCTGCTGCCAGAGCATCTCAAGCCCTTGGTCGAGGTCGATGTAGAAGCGACTTTCGACCAGTTGACGATGGATTTGTATCACCAGATTGATCAGCTTCATCCCTGCGGCATGGGCAATCCCGATCCGGTGTTTTGGACGCGCAATGTCCAAGTTGTCGGCCAAAAAACGGTGGGGCGCGATCGCTCCCATCTCAAGCTCAAGCTCGCTCAGAGCAATCCTCAACTAGATGATCCGGCCAATCTTGACGCCCTGACTCCACCTCCTATTTCAATGACGGCGATCGCTTGGCGGTGGGGTGACTATTATCCTCTACCCAGCCCTATTGACGTGGCCTATCGACTGCGGCTGAATGACTGGAACGGAGTGCAATCCGTGGAATTAGAATTAATCGGAGCGCGGCTGGCCGGAAACGCTACAGACGAAGTCAACATGAGTGCCGACGCCCCCAAACTGCTGTGGACGACACCGCCCATTGGGTTTACTTTTGGCGATCGCCACTACCAGTGCAGTATCTGCCAGCATGGCGATGAGCGAGAACTGCGGATTCGCAATCCTGAAGGAAAGGTGCTTGCGGTGCAGCCCAGCCAAAAACGAGGTCTGATCGGCTCTAGTCGGGCAGAATCAAGCGAAATTGACGTATTTGAGCCTTTCTTTTTCAATCTGATTCGAACGGCAATGGCGGCAGTACAGCAAGGGCGATCGCCCATTTCATAAGCGTTCCCAGCACGGCATCCCATAAGAGTTCAGGCCGGAATCATTCAAACAGGATTTAGCGTCCTATACTAAAATCTTGCGAGAAACCCGCATGGATTCGGTTCCCGAAAATAAATCCTATAGCCCTCTCCTAACTTTCTAAATCACGGCTTGAAATGTGATGGCAAAAACGGTGCTCAAAGATTTGCGTCAACTCTTCAGCCTCGAATTCAGCCGAGGAGTGGCGATCGCTGCTTTCCTATTTTGGGTGATCTTGACCGTACTCCTAGTCCATCGCCATTTCAGCATGTATCCCGCCTATGCCTCCTTCGACCAAGGCATCTTCAACCAGCTCTTTTGGAATGGCACTCACGGACGCATCTTTCAAAGTTCTCTCTCCTCCACTCTCTCGACTCCTGTGGTTCATGATGGAGCACTGCCAGAGGTGTCTTACCATCGCCTCGGTCAGCACTTCACTCCGGCTCTACTCCTTTGGCTCCCGCTCTACAGTCTTTTTCCATCTCCCGTAACGCTGCTGGTGCTTCAGATCACCTTGCTGACACTGGCAGGAATTATGCTCTACCAGTTGGCGCGTTGTTACCTCAAGCCTCCTCTTGCCACTCTCATTACCCTCGGATTCTATTGCTCGAATGCCGTCATTGGGCCTTCTTTAGCGAACTTTCATGACATTTGCCAAGTGCCTCTGTTTGTCTTCAGCCTGTGGCTTTGTTTAGAACGTCGCTGGTGGATTGGCTATGGCATCTTTGCGCTGCTGCTGCTGACCGTGCGAGAAGATGCAGGTGTCGTTTTGTTTGGCGTTGGCTTTTATCTCGTGGTCAGTCGTCGCTTTCCTTGGCTCGGACTTGGAACCTGTGCCGTGAGTTTGGGCTACATGCTGGTGCTGACAAATGTAATCATGCCGCTCTTTTCTGAGGACATTTCTCGGCGCTTCATGATTGAGCAATTTGCTCCCTATGTGGAGGGAGATGAAGCCTCAACCCTGGATG
>CAKZMO010000056.1 GCA_937128595.1 uncultured cyanobacterium
GGCCTTCGTGCAGCAGGCGATCGCCAGTTTACAACAGGTATCTGGTATGACCGACGATTCCCTCAAACTCAGTATCAACGATAAACCTGTCAAGTCCCTTCGTTTTCTAGATGGCAGCGGCACGCTTTCTCTCATCGTAAACATGGCGCAAGTTCATCATGTCTATGTTTTCGACCCGGAAAACGTCTGTCTGTTTTCAGGTTTTGTCGGATGGATTCACACCCAAAATCTCACAGACGCAATTGCCGAAATCGAAACTACCTGGTGCTAAATTCTCCCAACGATCGCACGCTAGATTCTCCACAGCCATTAGTATGAAAAGAGCGTCATATATCGATCTGAGATATTGACCTAAGATTTCTCGCTGTCGCCTGTTGAATCTCTATTTGCAATGACCCCAGCCTCTCCTTCCCGCAATTCGACAGATTGGCGATACGGACTGCGCCCAGGCAAGCCAACGCCTCAGTCTGCTCGTTCTGTTTCAGCGGCGTCCTATGCTTCAGACACGCCTTGGTGGAGTCGTCCCTGGATTGCGGCGTCAGGCGTATGTATTGGGTTGGCGCTATGGAACTGGGCCTTAATGATTGGGTTGGCGATCGCTCTTGCGGTGGGCGTAGTGGTCTATCTTCACCTGACGCACCAACTTCGCATTCCTCATTTTATCAAGCGTGCTACGTGGCAGCGTAACCGATATCTATGGTTGTCGTTGCTAGCGGGTGGTGGCACTCTGGCACTCATCGCCTTGGGGATCACGATTTGGCAAGACTCTGGATCGCCTGGGATTGCCGCAGCCCTGCTGCTTCAGGGCGCAGGAATTTGGGTGGCGGTAGGTGCGATCGCACGATGGACGCAGCGCTCATCTTCTAAGACTGCCTCAGACACTTTGACCGGGCAGCAAGTTTGCCAGTTGTTAACCGAGTTGACCCATGCGCAACCTCTGAAGCGCTTGATGGCAGTTCGATTGCTGACCACTCATGTCCTGAGCAGGCAAGATGATTCTGGGCGATCGCATCACAAAGAGCGCCCGTCTAAAACCGTCTCAGACCTCACTCCCGTCGAGCTACACCAATATTTTCGTCTTATGCTTGAGCAAGAATTTCACGCTCAGGTGCAAACCGCCTTACGAGAATCTCTTACGCTGCTCGAATCTCAGGCATTGGTTTCCCGCAATGGCAAATCGCAGCCCTGTCTGACCGCATCCCAACGTCCCCAAGTTGCAGTTCAACCTGCGCTCAAAAACGGCTCAAAATCATTTCTGGTGCGTCATCGGGTGCGATCGCGCTCTTCCAAGGTGGCTTGCCCTGAAGTCGTCTCCAGCCATTCATGACAGACGCGCGTTAACGAAAGTAGGCCGAGCGCTAAATCTCTGCGCCAGTTGATGAACTGTGCCACCCTTTACCGTTCTGTGGCTGCACGCCTTCTATGTTGGGGTGGAGCAGATTGTCATGAGCATTTGCGCATACAATTTGCCTCAGTGGGTTGTCTCAGCTCGACTTGACCTTCATTTCTCAACTCCTGAGTCGAAACCATCTGCAACCCTGATGCATCCACTCTAGAGTAGAAACCAGAACGTCTCATGAGCCAACACTACAACGTCGCTGGATTAGATCTGACCGACGCCGATGCATCAAGCAAAATTCACCGCGTTTTATTGGCCGCTATGCAACAGCAATTAGAGCGATCGCCCCTTGCCCCTCACTGCCTGCTCAACGATTTTTCAGCCGCTTCAGCATTGTCTTTAAACGGTATTGCCCTTGAGGAGGGCGTTGGCTTGCCTGGGCGTAGCCCGTATCGTCCCTACAACGCTTCATCCGAACAGACTTCTGGCTCTAGCGCCACATCCTATCGCGAACCCTACTGGGACGCTTCACATTTTGGGCTAGACCGCGTGGCTGTGTTTCACACGGCGACGCCAGCAGAACAGCGAGCCATTCTATATCGAGCGAATCTGGCGCTGCTCCAGGAAGCCTATGCCATCGAAAAAGCCGGCATGGGCTATATGTCGCGGATGGCATTGCTGGCTGAAACGACTCAGGAGCGAATGCTCTATACTCTTTTTGCTGCCGATGAAACCAGCCATTTCGTGCAGCTTTCGCCTTTTGTTCACGAAAAGCCGACTCTAGCAAATAACCCGTTCCTACAGCTTTTGTCTGAAGTTTTGGAGGGAGCTGACAAGACGGTTCTGCTCTTTGTTATTCAAGTGGTGCTCGAAGGGTGGGGGCTGACCCACTATCGAGCTTTAGCAAAAGATTGTCGCTCTGTCCCCTTGCAGCTAACTCTCCAAGGTTTTCTGCAAGACGAATCCCGACATCACGGCACTGGAGTCACGTTATTCAACCAAGCTCAGATGTCGCCTGAAAGTCATGCTGGCATCGTTGAAATTCTGATGCAGTTTTTACGCATGGTGCAGGCTGGGCCGCAGTCTGTAGTGGAGGCGATCGCCCACGTTAAGGGGCATCTGTCACAGGAGCAAAAAGTTCAGATCCTCGCAGAACTCGATACCGAGACCCATAGCGGAACGCGGCTCCAAACCCTGCGATCGCTCATGCGTGGCGACGGTGCTGGAGAGATTGTGCAGGAACTGGATGATCGGGGAGCTTTTCGGCCTCTTCCTGCTCATCAGTGCGTTTAGAAGTGTCCGCTAGTCAAAAATCGGAAATCCAATGATCGGAAATCCGCCATGAACAATCTGTTCCAAGAACCCCAAAGCAACACTCTCCTCGAAAATTCTGCTCTGTGTCGCAAACTGCATCTCAACTTGCAGCGCAACCAAAAGCAAGACCACACCCAGCTTTTGGATGAGGCAGCGGCAGCCTTCCGCTATGAAGATTGCCAGGATGAGTATTGGAATCCGGAAGAGTTTTCTTTACTCTACGGCACAGCCTTATGGGACGAGTCCACTGCCTCCCAACGGGTCGTGCTCAATCAGCTCTACTGGGTAGCGTATTATTCTCAGATTATTTCTGCTGAAATTGCCACGATCTATTTCAACCAGACCAGTGCGGCTGGGCTCTATGCCCAAGAGGACTTTCGCACCGTCTGCGATATGCTCGATCTGGAGTCTGCTCAAGAGCGGGCTCACATCAGCGCCTTCAAAACCATCGCCGATCAGGTCGAGGCCAAACTGTTTGGCGAGCGGTTGTTTAGCTATCCCATGCGATCGCCCTTCACCGAGACCATGATCTACGCTGACACCAATGCTCTGAAGCGGTGGTGGAAACAGCTTCAACTTCAGGCGTTTGGTCTCTTGTCAGCAGGCAATACGTTTCTCGCCTGCCAGTATTTCACAGTGCGTGGTCTGCGAACCCTCAACGGCAAGCTCGTGCAGCACAAGCTCAGCCGCTACTATCAGACTCATCTTGACCCTGACCATGCACCGATCCCCGCAAAAATTTCTTACTATCATTTCATGGACGAGAGCTTCCATTTCAATAGCTCAACGCTGCTCTCCCATGAGGTGGTGAACTGTCTCAACCCACCGACCCGTTTTGAATCGACCGTGGCGAACCTGGGAATTTTAGGCTGCCAAAAAGATCACTATCATTTTTCAGCCGCGATCAACGGCATTTTCTGGTTCGATCCAGCGATCTATTCAACGATCTATCGATTGTTGCGATCGCCCATTTTTGGGTTAGATGTCGAGTCTGCCAAAGCCATGCTCCAGCGCTGTTTTTCTCAAGAATCGGCAGGACTGCACCGTAGCTATCAAACTCATCAAGAAGCGATGGAGTCCTACAAGGCATATCTGACGCCCATTTCCTACGCCTGGTCGCGCAACCGAGAGATGGCGCTGATGGCAAAAAATTCGATTGACACGTATCTCAACATTCAGCGGCGATCGCTGCGCCGCGTTTTACCCTCATTAGAAGAGGACATCATCAACCAGAGACCTGTAGAAAAAAAATCCGTTCTGGAATCAGGAACACTACCATGAAAAACCGCCTGAAGCTCTCTGTAGGCTGCTACTTTTCAGGCATTCTCATGATTGCCACAACAGCGCTCATCTACCTGTTCACGCCGCAAATTTTGCCTTATCAGTCCACGGCGCTGGGCCTCAGATGGCAAGAATTGAGTCCTGAACTGCAAACTCAGCTCATGTCACTGGTCAGAATCAGCGGTGGAGGGTATCTCGCAACGGCGATCGCCCTCGCCACTATGCTGTTTATTCCTTTCCGGAAGGGAGAACGATGGGCTCGCATCGCCATTCCCGCCATCGGCATTCCCGCAGCGCTGATTGTTACCTACTCCGGACTTACCATCATCCAAAATACCCCCGGACGGCCTCCCGTACTCGCTGCTCCGGTCACGGTGATTTTGTTTTTCATGGGATTTTTTCTATCATCGAATCGAATGCAGCGGCTACGGCGCATTTGGTCGCGCGATCGCGGTACATCTTCCTAGTTTTTTTCTTTTGCCTAGACCATGACGCTTTCCCCTTCTCGGCCATCGTTAGTTCCTGATGATGACATGACGGTTCCTGTGTTCAACAATTGGAACGTCGTGGCAGCAGGATGGTACCTCGCCTGCGCCAGTCATGAACTCAAACTTAGGCAAACTAAATCAGTCCGGCTTTGCGGTCAGCAACTCGTCATCTTTCGCGGAGCAGACGGTCAGGTGCGATCGCTCCACGCCTACTGTCCCCATATGGGAACGGACTTGTCAATTGGGCGAGTCGATGGCAACCAGATTCGCTGCTTTTTTCATCACTGGGCTTTCGATGGGGAAGGAACCTGTCGTGATATTCCTTGCCAAAGTGCGATTCCCACCCGTGCCCATACTCAAGGCTATGCCACCGAAGAAAAGTATGGTTTTGTCTGGGTGTATCCAGAGGCGATACGGGCTACGCCCAGGCAAGCCAACGCCCCAGAGCCTGTGGTGGAATTTGACGAACTGCGGGGACACGACATCGTTGCTCTCCCCGATCGTCCCCTTGAGCGCGCCTGCCACCATCACATCTGCATGATGAACGGCATCGATGCTCAGCATTTACAAACGGTTCATAAGCTCAACATCGAGATGCAGCTTGAGATGCAGGAGCATGATTCTGGGACGGTTATGGACTTTACTCTGCGAGGCGAGTTTCCTCAGACGAATCGACGGGAGCGGCTAATGCGGAGCGTGTTGGGCGATCGCTATGCCTACACCATGCGCTACGCTCACGGATGCCTGGGGCTGCTCACGATCATGAAAGAGGTGAAGCGCATTCCCAACCTGCATATGATCTATGCCTATACACCACTGGACAATCAGCGCACCCGCATCCAGCCCATCTACATCGCACGGAAGCGAAAAGGTCTGCTGGGTCATCTCATCACCTATGGGCTGCTCTATCTGACCCGCGCTTGCTACTACTTTCTGCGGCATGAGGACGGCATGATCTATGACAATATCGAGTTCAATCCCCGTACTCTTTTGCCCATTGACGCACCCATTGTTCACTACATGAACTACGTCAATCGCTTGACTCCGTCTGGCTGGTCGAAACCATCATCACGAACAGACCAAATCGACTGACCTGATTGGACATAGCGCTTCAGATTTCGGTCGAATGCCCAAAATACAGGTGGAGTAATCAAGCAGCATCCATGACCATTGTGGTTTTCGGCAGCATCAACATGGATTTGGTCGCGCGCACGCCTCGCCTCCCTCAATCCGGTGAAACAATTGTGGGGTATGACTTTACGACCATTCCAGGAGGAAAGGGAGCCAATCAAGCGGTGGCCGCCGCTCGACTCGGCGCAACCGTCGAAATGGTCGGGCGGGTTGGGGGCGATCGCTTTGGCAAAGCGCTACGAGAAAGTTTGCAAGCGGCAGGAGTGGGATGCGATCGCATCATGACTGATTCTGGCAGTTCCTCTGGGGTAGCTCTCATAGAAGTGGAAGAGGGCGGCGAAAATCACATCATCATTGTTCCAGGCGCAAACGGTCGAGTGAATGCCGAAGATGTGTCGAGAATGCAGCCCGACTTGCAAAAGGCGAAACTGCTATTGTTGCAGTTGGAAGTACCGCTAGATGCCGTTATCGCTGCGGCTCAGTCGGCTCAAAAAGCTGGAGTGACCGTCATGCTCGATCCGGCTCCAGCCTCGACAACATTGCCGAATGAGTTGCTAGCGGAAGTCGATATTCTAACGCCCAACAAAGTGGAAGCCTCCCAACTCGTTGGGTTCTCGGTTGAGAATCTTGAGGACGCCGAGAAAGCGGCGATCGCCCTCCAGAAACGAGGGGTACGCGACGTGATCATCAAGTTGGGTGGACAGGGAACTCTAACCGCAACACCAGAAGGGACGATTCATACTCCGGCTTTTCCTGTGCAAGCGATCGACACGGTCGCAGCAGGCGATGCGTTCAACGGAGGTCTGGCGACTGCACTCTCAGACGGGCGATCGCTCCAGGATGCATTGACTTGGGGAACGGCAACCGCTGCCCTCTCTGTCACCCAGCGAGGGGCTCAATCCTCCATGCCAACTCAGACAGAGCTTCACCAATTCTTCAATGCTCATGAATTAACTCTTCATCGACCAGATTCCAAATGAGTCATGTTTTCAATGTTCTCCCGGTTATCCTAGATAGATATTCAGGAATGGCTTTTGTGCCACCGAACACGGGAACATTACAATAAGAGTCAATTGCTATGGAAACCTGCTTACCTATGCTGAAAGTCTTTAAACCGTCCCAACACATCACCGAAGTCAATGCTCAAGAGATTCGTGATTGGGTGAAAGAGAGCTTATCCTCGGGGGCAAAGCATTTACTGATTGACTTCAAAGATGTGCAATTCATCAACAGTAGCGGCCTCGGAGCTTTGGCGATCGCCCTCAAAGATGCTCGTGAAGCTGGGTGTGATCTTGCTTTATGTCAGTTAAATCCTCAAGCGCGGATGACCCTAGAGATCTCCGGAATGGATCAGGCCTTTGACATCTACTCTAACCAAGACGATTTTGTGCAAAAAATTCCCTCTGCGGCTCAACCCAAAACTGCCTAGCACGACTTCAAAATCTGCTTGTTCTAGGTTGAGCCTAGAACCCAATAGCGCTTAGGGCATTCAGCCACATGCTGAAAATGTTCTTGTTTCTGTTTAATCTTCTGCTGAAAGCGTCACAGCGATGACATTGGGCATTAGGCTCAATGCTCGATTCATCGCGTTTCACTGCCAAAGCAGCTCAATGTGAAACGGTTACGACTCTAGCTCAAAACCGTGTCTCAGAAATTCACAGACCAAGTCTTGCCGCACACTTCTGCCCTAGGGCTTTTAGAGACAAGCTTCTGTCTTGAATCCAGAGAACGGTCAATATCATTAAGATCCAAACGATTAGATTCAAAAGATTCACCACAGCCTCCAATCCTCGGGCATTGCCAACCGTTGCCAACCCAATTCATCTCAAACCACATCACTATCCCCCTCAATTAAACGAACGAAGTGCCCCCAAGGGTGAAATCGATTGTTCATTTAGTCAACGTTGCGATCGCTAGACAAAGACAAGAATCTATTAGCAGACACACCACTGATGCTGTTCAAGAGCGAACGGATCTGGGGATCTACACAGTAGATGTAGCTTGAACCTCAAGATTGAGGTTAAGATCGGCCTCATGATGAGAAAACTGCTTTCCCTTAGCCTTCTGACCCTGGTTGTCATCGGTTCGCTGTTCATCAGCTTGACTCAACCAGCACACGCATTCTCCGAGGAGCAACGTTTCCTCAGCGAAGTCTGGCGCATCGTTGACCGGGCTTATGTTGATGACTCGTTTAACAATCAAAACTGGTGGTTTGTGCGCCAACATGCTCTTAAACAGCCTCTGAAAACTCGCGATCAAACCTACGATGCCATTCAAGAGATGCTGGCAACCTTGGATGATCCCTTTACGCGATTTCTCAGGCCCTCACAATATCGCAGTCTCCAGATGAGTACGTCTGGAGAGTTGACGGGTGTAGGGTTACAAATTGCTCAAGACGAAGCCACAGGAGGCTTGAAGGTTGTGTCTCCGGTCGAAGGGTCACCTGCCGATGATGCCGGGATTCAATCGCGCGATCGCATTCTCAAAATTGATGGCATTCCAACAACTGAGCTGAGTCTCGATGAAGCAGCTGAACGGATGAGAGGCGTTGTGGGAAGCCACGTATTTTTAACCGTGCAGCACGAAGAGACAGCGCCAAAAGATATCGATATTGTGCGCGATCGCATTAGCCTCAATCCCGTTTACACAGATGTGCGATCGCACAATGACACCACGATTGGATATATCCGGTTAAGTCAGTTCAACGCAAATGCAACGGAAGAAGTTGCAAAAGCCATCAATCAGCTAGAGCAAGAGGGAGCAGAAGTATACGTTTTAGACTTGCGCAACAATCCTGGCGGACTGTTGCAAGCTGGGATTGATATTGCGCGGCTCTGGCTCAACCAAGGAACAATTGTTTATACGGCCAATCGCTATGGTATTCAAGACCAGGTAGATGCCTTTGGAGAAGCGATTACAGACGCACCTCTAGCCGTTTTGGTAAACGGTGGCACAGCGAGTGCAAGCGAAATTCTTTCAGGAGCCTTGCAAGACAACCAAAGAGCAGTTCTGGTTGGTGAAAAAACCTTTGGGAAAGGGTTAATTCAGTCTCTGTATAACCTGTCAGATGGTTCAGGCTTGGCAGTAACAGTCGCAAAGTATGAGACTCCCGACCACCACGACATCAATCGATTAGGTATCGAGCCAGATATCAAAATTGCGGCTGAACCTTTGACCCGTCGTCAGATTGCCACAGATGTGGACACTCAATATTCAGAAGCACTCAATATATTGACCCAACCTGTCGCACTCAGTGAAGCAAGGTGAAGCACCCACTAGAGGCGTCTCTCATCAGCGGTCTAGTGTTCAGTACTCCATTTTGCCGATGCGATCGCCAGCTTCACATTCTCTCTGGCGTTTTCTTAAGTAGCGATCGCTGTTCATAACAAAACACGGACAAATCGCATTGCTGTGCGACCTGCCATGATTCATAGCTGTGTCCTAGCTAAATCATCAGGCGATGCATGGGGTGGCTAAGAGCGATCGCTCTTAGCCATTTTTGCTTCGGCACAATCGCAGTTTTACTTCTCGCTCAGCACATCAGTAAACGCAAAGTCTGTCGAGGCTAAGACAAAAATTGTGGTCGGCAAATTCGCCGTTCGCTTTTGCAATCCCGCATAGTATTTGGCATAGTCCTCAATGATGTCTGGTGAAGCCATTCCCAAAAAGATCAGATCGGCAAAGGCTGACGACTTGTGCAGGACTTCATCGAATGGACGACCTTCTGCCACAATGACTTCTGTCATCGCTGAGATCCGAATCTGCTGCACCATTTGGTCAACATTGAGCTGAGCAGCTTGAGCGGCCATCTCATCTGGAACCAGCAGCTTAAGGCAGATGTCAGCATCGCGCCATGCAATATTATTTCGTAACAAATCCGCTAGCAACAGCATCAGCCCTCCGTTGAACTGCATTCCTCCCCACCACACATCAATGCGTTGACGGTTGCCAAAGCCTCTTGCTTCGTTTTCTCGCAAAATTAAAACATTGCGGTGTCCTCGATGAACTTGAGCAATGAGGTTGCAATAGCTTTCGCGGCGTTCTGGATTTTCGCTATCTCCCAACACGATCGTATTAGGTACAAGGGGCCCAATGCCATAGGTTTCGATCAGCTGCACTGCTCCTTCAAATGGGTCTGAGGCCGTTGTCAAACGAACCAGTGCCCGCACACCTCGACGCTCTAAATAATCGCGAATTGTAGATTCCATTGCGGTCTGTTGACCGACGTCACGAGATCCTGCTGGCAATACACTGGATACGGTCACGAGTCCTCGGTTGTGGGTGAGCGCATCGGCTAACTCTACCAAGGACCAACGGCGAGCAGGCGATCCCGAAAGGGTCAGAATGTGGGGACGCCAGTTTTTAGTGTCGCTCACATGGTCGAGCTGCAAAATTCCAGTGCGCAGCAGTGCCATCCATAGTCCACGTCGGGCATCTCCCCATGTCGCTTCAAGTTCACGTCGCTGGAGCCAAAAGAAAATACCTAGGGCAACTACAGCGGCAATCACCGTCGCCACTGCGTTGATCAAGAACATGACCGACAAACAGCCGACTGCGCCCAACATGGAAAAAATCCAATGGACGCGAAATGTGGGTCTATAAGACGGACTTTGCAGAAAGCCTTCGATACCTGCGGAAACGTTGAGCACCAAATAGGTCGTCAGAAAAAACATGGTCAGTACAGGCGCGATCAAGTTCAAATCGCCGATACAGACCGCCGCTGCGGAAACAAAGAGTGTAACGGCTGTGCCAATACGAGGCTCATCGCCGCGGCCGCTACCTGTGCCAAGAACTTTCAATGCCTTGGGCAACACGCCGTCCCGAGCTAAGGCTTGTAAAACCCGAGGCGCACCCATGATGCTACCAATAGCACTCGATAGAGTCGCACCCCAAACTCCCAATAAAATGGCGGGACTCCATGACGCCAGCTGCTGCATAATCAACGGTTCGCTCGTCAAGCTTGCGGTGTCTGCCCGAAAAGCCAGCAGAAGCGGCAGCAGCATATAGATGACATAGCCAACGCCCACAGCAGCTAAGGTACCTGTGGGCAGCGATTTTGTTGGATCTTTCAAGTCCCCCGACATATTGACCCCGGACATAATGCCCGTCACTGCTGGGAAAAAGACAGCGAATACAGTCCAAAAGCCGTCTTCTGTGTCGGGAATCGACCACATTTGCGGTTCGACATTAGGGATGGAGGGGCCAAACACTAGGGTAACGATCGACAGAGCGATCGCCGCCATGATGATGTACTGCGCCCGAATTGCCAGATCAGCCGATGTCAGTGCCAAGATAGCGACTCCCAGAGTCGTTACCAATGCGACAGCGATCTGGCTCAAGCCTGGAAACACCTCGGCAAGGCTTTCCGCGAAACCCAGAGTGTATAGAGCAACAGAGAGCGCCTGAGCAAAGTAAAGAGGAATGCCAACGGCTCCACCTGTCTCAATGCCAAGGGATCGACTGATCATGTAATAGGCACCACCGACGCGAATCACCCGGTCAGTGGCGATCGCACAGACTGAGAGTGCTGTCAAAAAGGTGATCGCTGTGGACAGTGTTACGATCACCAGCGTTCCAACCAAGCCGACATTGCCAACCACCCAGCCAAATCGGAGGTACATGATGACCCCCAAAATGGTGAGAATCGACGGTGTAAAGACTCCACCAAATGTTCCCAAACCTTGAGCCTTCTCAGATGAAGCGTCCGGCAAAGAAGTTGGAGATGATTTTGACGAACGACCAAAGGGTAGCTTCATGCGTATTTGTGGTAGAAAATTGGACAGACAAACTGGTGCACTACTGGGAGCAGCAGGCAGAGATACTGATACCCATTACCCGGTCTATGATTACCCTGATGTAGCACTAGCATTTTTTCTGAGACTGAATAGAATCGGAGCCGCGCAAATCAGACTAATTCTTACACACACGTTTGTTAGAGTGATGTTTTCATTCATAAATGCGTCTCACAAATGCGTCTCACACCCCGAGGCCAATCTTAATTAAAACAGCGCATCAAGTCTCGATTCAGCCTACCATTGCAAAGACTTGAACAAACTGCCCCATATTCGTTCCACGAGGGGCGAATATGACGATCGATTCGAAGATCGTACTTTCCATATAAATCCCGAAATGAAACTTTTTCGTACGTTGTTCTACAAGCTTTATCTCAATTTTTTATCTAGGCAATTGAATTCTTCATCAGGCTGAAGGTTATTTTGCAAAAGGCAAATATTCAATCCGCAAATCCACCCAAATTGCGAATGCTGAGGCATTAAATAATGAGGGCTGAGTCTACGTCGCATATTTGCAACCTTCGGACTAATCTCAGTATTTGCGTCTCGTCTCATGTGAGCACACCTTCACAGTTTCATCTCGATGTTTTTCCCCTCGCCCAATCCTTCAACCCTTCGCCTGCTCCTGATGTCCACCCCAGTGGGACCGCTGGGTTCTGGTCTGGGAGGAGGGGTAGAATTGACCTTGAAAAATATTGCTCAAGCCCTCAGCCAGCGGGGACATCAGATTCAAATTGTGGCTCCACAAGGCTCAATCCTCAACGATTTATCAGATCTCCCCCTGATCGAACTGATCGAAATTGATGGAACACTGCAACCCACCGCTCAAAATCACGATCGCCAAACCCCAGCCTTGATTCCCGAACACGCTGTTTTAGGTGAGATGTGGAACTACGCACGTCACGTGCAGACCGAGTTTGACATGCTGATCAATTTTGCCTATGACTGGCTACCCTTCTATCTCTCATCCTGGTTTGAGCGACCCGTAGCTCATCTCGTGAGCATGGGTTCTTTGACGGATGTGATGGATGGAGCGATCGCCAAAACTCTCGATGCATTCCCCGGCACCATTGGCGTTCACAGCCGGGTTCAGGCCGAAACGTTTGCCTTTGGCGATCGCTGTCGCTGTTTGGGCAATGGCTTCGATCTGTCCCAATATCAGTTTCAGTCCAATCCTGATCCTATCGTCGCGTGGGTCGGACGCATTGCACCCGAAAAAGGGCTGGAAGATGCCGTGGCTGCTGTGAAACAGCTCGACACGCCGCTCCACATTTTCGGTGCCATCTCCGATGCGGCCTACTGGCAAGACATTCAGGACAGGTATCCCGACGCGCCGATTCACTATCGAGGATTTCTCTCAACAGATGAACTTCAAGCCGAACTCGGACGCTGTCGCGGCATGATCATGACGCCCAAATGGGTTGAAGCCTTTGGTAATGTAGCCATTGAGGCGATCGCCTGCGGAGTTCCGGTGGTGGCTTACGGTCGGGGAGGGCCTGCCGAAATTGTTGAGCACGGGGTCACAGGATGGCTTGTGGAACCGGATAGCGTTTCAGGATTAGCTGAGGCGATCGCCCGTTTAGATGAAATCGATCGCCACGCCTGCCGCCATCACGCTGAGCAACATTATTCTTTAGAGGCTATGGGCGAACGAGTAGAAGCATGGCTCAACGATATTCTGACTCAGCATCAATTAAGAATCAGGTGATTCATCCACCGATGATGTATGGTGTTACGCGCTGATATAAAACCAATAGTTGATGGAGAAGCCTCGCACCGCGCGGCTTCTCCATCAATATCTGTCCTAACCTATCTGCGCATTGCTGTAGCTATCGCAGATAGAAGCATTCAACATTCTTAATCGCATCAGCATCTGCGCTCATCTGCGGTATCTGCGGATGCGGTCTTGTCCTAACATAGGCAGCTAGGTCGATATCTCTCCTGCTCTCTATGATCCCGCCTTCTCCAGAGCCGCATTGTAAACAGCCTCGTTATGCTTCACCGATTTCCACAAATCAACAATCGGGTTTGGGTAATCCACGCCAATTCGCACCCCGTCGCGCTGTTGTTCGTCAGAGGTCAATTTCCAGGGTTCATGAATCTTCTTGCCAGAGACCTCTGATAATGCCGGAATCCAGTGTTTCACGTAGTCACCTTTGGGGTCATAATCGTTGGCCTGTTTCGGAATATTGAAATATCGGAATCCTCGTGAATCGTTTCCGACCCCTGCCGTGTAGTTCCAGTTGCCATAGTTGCTACACACGTCGTAGTCAATCAACTTTGACTCAAACCACTCGGCACCCATGCGCCAGTCAATTCCCAAGTTCTTGGTCAAAAAACTAGCGACATTTTGCCTTCCTCGGTTGGACATAAAGCCCGTCAACATCAGCTCGCGCATGTTGGCATCAACAAAGGGAATGCCCGTTTCGCCCAACTGCCACTGCTCAAAGCGATCGCCATCTTGCTTCCAGCGAATGTCGAGCTGTCGTAAGCCCGACGGATAGAAAACGCGATCGCCATGTTTGACACAGACGAACCGGAAGTAATCGCGCCACAGCAGCTCAAACACAAGCCAATAGGTTGATTGATTTGAAATGCGCTGATCTTCGTAAGCCTTTACTTCTTCAAAAATGTAGCGAGGGGAGAGACACCCCAGCGCTAGCCAGGGCGAAAACTTAGAGGAGTAGTCAGCCCCCAAAAGTCCGTTGCGAGTGTGCTTGTATCGTCGCAGACAGTCTCTTTTCCAAAAGTACTCGGCCAGTCGAACTTTCCCCGCCGATTCGCCACCCTCAAACTGCAGAACGGCACGAGGATCTGTCTTGGGAGTCTCCAGTCCCAATTCATCAAAAGCAGGCAGGTCTCCACAATCAACTGGCGGCAGACCTAATAGCTTTGTCGGAACTGGGAATGTCGGATTGACAGAGGATTGCTTCTCGACCGACTTTCGAAACTGCGTAAAGACCTCCGGCAAATGGGACAGCTCGAAGGGCAAGTCATCAATATGGTAGAGGCTTGCTCCCCAGAAGGGCTGGACGCGGGTTCCCATATCTTGTAACCGCTGTTTGAGCGATCGCTCAACCGATATCTCTTCAGAGGTGGCCTCTTGATGAAAGTAAACCGCTGAGATATTTAGCTCTTTGACCAGATCTGGAATCAGCGTCTCTGGATGACCTTTTCGAATCACGAGGTCACTGCCGAGCGATCGCAGAGAGTGCCGCAAATCGGCCACAGCTTCCAGCAAAAACTTAGCTCGAAAGGCTCCCGTTTTGGGAAACCCAAATGAAGTTGTGCCAAACTGACGAGGATCAAAACAGTAGACAGGAATCACCTGACCTCCTGCCCGCAATGCCTGTGTCAGGGGCTCGTGATCGTGGAGACGCAAATCATTTCGAAACCAAATTAAAATTCGTTGAGCCACAGTTAAAAAACAGATCCTCAGAAGCTATAGTGCTACGCGCTGATATAAAACCAATCGTTGATGGAGAAGCCTCGCACCGCGCGGCTTCTCCATCAATATCTGTCCTAACCTATCTGCACATTGCTATAAAAGCCGTTCCATTCGTGTGTTTGGAATAGCATATTTTCCTATGATACACACCGAAAAAATATATAGTTCACTTGAACTATGTCTGGCGATCGCCCATACCCGGCAAAATCGACACGACCCACCATAGCGTCCCTTTTAGAGCTTGATTTTCGAGGTTTTAATTGGGGGCACCTGAGAGCTAAAGTCCGTTGGGGCAATAGGCTCGATCTCAGGATCGTGGCCGCCGACTTGATTGGTGCGCAATACCCATAGAGTTGCACCGAGCTGGAGAAACACCATCGCAATCAGATCATTGGCTAATCGAGGTAGGAGCGATCGCCAGCTCGACAAAGTAAACAGAATCGTTTGCATGGGTGTCTCCACCGGAAAGCCCCCCAACGTAGGCTTGCTCTCTTCCCAGTCGGCTCGCACAAAGCCAAACGGAGAGAGCGTATCCTCCAGAGTTTTCACCAAAGAAGTCAGTTGCTTGAAGCGATCGGTTTGAGGATGGTCGGGGTGATCGCGCAGCCATTTGACGATAAGCGGATTCAGCTCAATCTCAGCCACAATGCGTTTGAGTGAGAGATAAAGGGCTTGGCTAGCATCTTGGACACAGGAGTTGACCGGACTGACGAAGGTCGTCCCCGTGCCGTCGCCGATTCGATAGCGAGCCGCCATGACATCGAGTTCCTGAACCAAGGTGCTGAAGGGCGAGAAGATGACGCCGTCAAAGTCGTAGTCTTCGGTCAATGGCGGAAACTTGATGAGAATATCGGATACCGGACGAGTTCCCATCCAGCCAAATTGGCGATCGCCCATGTATCTTGTCCAGCCCAGCGTTCCAGCAATAATGCCGTCGATGTTGTGGGTATAGATCTGTCGGTATTCGATGGCAAACTGCGTTTCATTCGCCAGAGGTTCATGCACGACATGGGCAATTCCATAGGCAAAGTGCCCAAAGAAAATACCCATTGGAGAAAACTCTGCTCGTTCTCCTCCAATGCCGCCGTAAACATGCAGCACCAGTAGGCGATCGCCCACCTGATAAAGAGGTTTTGCCACGGATTGAGAGTCGCGGTCGGCTCCATTGGGCTCCAGTAAAGCGCGAGAAAAGGTGCCTTTCTGAGCCACGATATCTTTCCAGTAGTCGTAGTTGATGTGGTGGAGGGTATCGTGTTGGCCCGTCAGGGTCTGGTCGGGACGGAGCAAAAAGAGAGCACGAGGGGCGATCGCCTGCACAACAAATCGTCCGAGTCGATCCTGTGCGCCATAGATGTACCAACCTGCTTCGTTGGCGGGCGATCGCTCGATGGCCTTGTGGGTCGAGGGAAACACTCCGTTGCGATCGGCAACCACCTCAGGAATCAGTATCGTTTCTTCAGCCCCGTCAAACTGCTGAGAGGCTTGATTGTAGTGACATACTCGAAACTGGTCATCTCCGAGAGGTTGGATGATCTGCACCAAAGCGTAGTAGCGACCAGAAATTTGGATGGGGTCACGCTGAATTCTGAGGATCGGACGATTAGACTCTGACTCCGTGCTGACTTCCACCGAGTCTGGGAGCCTCACCACAACGTCATCTGTAGGGTGCGCTCCGGCGATAGATTCCAGCGGATCAACCTTTTGCCAATGGTCGAGGCGTTCAGGATGGACGTTGCCTTGACGCTGACTCATTTTCGTCTGTTCGACAAAATGGACATCTTGAGTGACCAACTGCACATAGGGTTTCATCGCTGGATCGAGACTCCAGGCCAGCTTCACCGTTTTCCCCACCCACCCTGCATAGGCAGAGGGTGCGTGATGGACTTCTAGCCAAACAAACCGAGGATTGCTCCGTTCTTCAACAGACGGCAAGATCAGCCGCCCGATCCACTCCCCTATCGGTTGGTAGCGATCGCTCGGTAAAGTCTGTCGAATCGGATAAGATCTTGGCTGGTTAAAGGACACAGCCATATATCGCTCGTAGTTGCTGGGTTGAATAAAGTCGCTAATGTTCAGCCCTGTCAATGTCCAGTCTTTGAGCAAAATGCCCGTCACAAGATCCAGTGTCTGCTGCAAATAGCTGCGTCCATCAGGAAGCTGCGGCTCCGCTGCAAATGGCCCCCCTGCGCCGTTGTGCCCCACATTACCTAGGGAGATAAAGCTGATTCTTCCCCGCCGCTTTGCTTGGTTCCAGATCGAAAGCAGCGCAATCGACCAGCGATCGGGAAACATGATTGGCCCTAGCTTTTCAACAAAGTCTTTCTTTCCAACCAAGTGAAAGAGGTGCTCCGTGTCCATCGCTCCCACGTTGCCACTGATCACCCCAGCAACCGAGATCACTTCCACCGAGGCTTGGGTCGCTTTCTTCAGGTAAGACGCTGCTCCCATAGACATTTGGCCACCGCCGCTGTGACCAATCAGCGAAATTGGAACCCGACTCCCCGGTACATAGCCGTGATGCACCAGACTATCGAAGAGAACCTGTGCCAACCCCTGATTTTGAATGGGGCCGTAGCGAGAATCTGCCGACACTGCCACAGCAACGACATTGCGGAGGTTGATAAAAAATGCAATGGGATTGTTGGGGTTGCCTGAGGAAAGGGAATCGATGATGCGCCACACCACGGCGAGAGGAGCCCCCTCTGCCAAGGCGCGGTTTCTGATGGAGTAGGGCATGATGCCTCGAATGACCCGGATATTATCGGGTAGGGCATCTGCCAGTTCCGCCAAAAAATGATCGACCTCTGGCAAGTAGGTGTAGCTGCCCTGGTTGATGCCATCGAGATACATCACATAGCGATCGGCCACCAGCTCATCCGGAATGTCTTCTAGCTGCTCGCCGTGATAGACCAGTGTGTCATCGCCATACCAACCCGCCCACCAACCCAGTGATTCCAGCGGCGTTAGGAAGGTCGCAACTGCGATCGCCACACCGCCAATGGTGAGGAGATTGACACTGAACGTCCAAGTTTCGTCCAGCGTTGCATACCAAATTGAGATGTCGTTGCGAAAAGCGGTTAAGAAAGCACTAACAAGGATAAAGAGGAGAGCGGCGATCGCCCACACCCGTTTCGACTGCCAAAATCGAGTTGGTTTGATGTCTTGAGTCGTTTCTAGCCAAGAGAGCTGCGTGCCTGACGATGCTGAAGAAAGTGGCGAACTCTGGACACGGCCTTCTTCGACTAATCGACGTAACTCTTGCCGACCTTGAACTAAGCGAGTTCCCGAAGCCCAGTTCAGAATCGATTGCCCAACTGCCACAACCGGACGACCGACGGTGCGCTGCAACAGTTGCAACACAACCCAGCCAAGACCTGCGCAGAGGAGAGCCTGCCACGTCGCAAAGTCTCCAAACTCACGCAATCCCTCAATGCCTACGACGAGCGACAACAAACTCCAAATCGATAACAAGACAGAGATGGGAATACCAAAATGAGGCAACGCCACCAAAAAACCGAACATCTGAGGTGCATAGCTCAGCCCCAGAGTATTGAACGTCACAAGAATATTGGGGCTCTGCTGAAAAATAAACCGACTGACGAGCTGAATACTCGCCCCCCAAAACAGAAATGTGCAAACAAACAGCACTCCAGAAACCAGGATGCTAAACGCAAAACGAATCGGACGAACCCGATTGACAAACAAGACGATGCACTGACCAAACGTTTGGGAAATGCCCGCTGTGAGAACAAGCAAGAGGGCGATCGCAAACCCAAATGACATTTGATTGATTTGGCGGTAAACGTCTGCCTTGAGCAAACTCGCACCCCAAATCAACTCCCAAAAGTAGCTCAACTCTGCATTCACTGCCCCTGCCTGCCCCTTGCTAAGCTGTCACCCTTAATGGGTCTAAACCGTGATGGTTTTTTAGAGAAATACTTATTCTAAGGCGCAACTGATTTCGTTTTACTGACCTGCATAATGCTAATCTCCATGGCCTATAGCAATTTCCAAATGATTTGTGAGAGGAGGGGCGGTCGCAGCCCGCCCCTCCTATAGCAGTTCACAAGCGATTTAGTATCGCTATATTCTAAACTGATTGAAAATTTGCCAGAAATCAAATGAGTTTTTTTGAAGAGGATGCCTCATTCGCTGTCTAATCCTGTTAGAAGAACAGATATGATTGTTATTCCTCATTGAATTTTATTCCTCCACTGTTCCCTGACTAAATTCCTGACCAAAAGAAGTTCAAGAACAAGAAGAATCATGTCGCGTCGCTACGCCATTTTGGGAACCGGAGCCATTGGAGGCTACTACGGAGCCTGCCTTCAGCGGGCAGGAGCTGACGTTCATTTTCTGCTACGCAGCGACTTCGACGTGGTGCAGCAGCAAGGATTGCGGATCGACTCTCCTGAAGGGAACTTTGTCTTACCCCAAGTTCACGCTTACCAAGATGTCTCCACAATGCCTGTCTGTGATGTGGTAGTGGTGGCACTGAAAACGACACAAAATCACTATCTGCCTCAACTGCTTCCAGGGGTGCTCAAACAGGATGGGGTTGTCGTATTGCTCCAGAATGGGCTGAATGGAGAACCCCGAGTGGCGGAGATTGTGGGGAGCGATCGCGTTATTGGTGGGCTGTGTTTTATCTGCTCCAACAAAGTTGGCTCGGGTCATATTCGACATTTGGACTACAAGGCGATCGCCCTTGGCGAGTATGCGAGTGACTACGAACCGAAAGGAATTACGAAACGATTAGAGGCGATCGCCCACGACTTTGAGCAGGCCGGAGTGCCCATCCAGCTCACCCCTGATCTGATGCAGGCGCGCTGGCGAAAACTGCTGTGGAATATTCCGTTCAATGGTCTCTCTGTGGTGCTTGATGCCTTCACAGATGCGATGATTGGTCATCCCGCTGTTCTCACCTTAGTTGAAGATCTGATGTGGGAAGTGGTGGCGATCGCCGCCGCCTACGGACGCAAGCTGACCCGAGCAGACATCGACACCATGATCAGCGAGACAGAGGCAATGCAGCCCTACCGCACCAGCATGAAGATTGACTACGACAGCAAACGTCCTTTAGAAGTCGAGGCGATTGTGGGCTGTCCTCTGCAGATGGCTCAAGCGAAAGGAATTCCGGCCCCAAAACTAGCAATGTTGTATCAGCAACTTCTTTTTCTCAATCACGAAAACGTTGGGGAAGTATGAATTTTTCGTCAAGCTAGAAAATATTGTTCCACGATCACAGACAGGCAGGGCTAAGTAAAGTTATGAAAAGGTAGGGCTTTCGAGTTCTGTTCCTTTTGGTTTCTTTCGATATTGCCTTGTCATTTTGTTTTGTCATTTCATTGCGACAGCATTGTTGCAGCATTGTCATATCAGATTGCTATACCTAAATTGCGAGATGCAGTCATTGCTTGATGGAGGGCAACTGAGCGATCGCCAGGTCATCTTTTCAGGTTTCAACGTGCGCTTGTCGTTTCTTCCCAAAATCGCTTATGCTTTCTCGATTTCCTAGCTGCTACAAAAGCTTAAATCTGACGCTATACGCGGTGATGGCATTCGAATTCGCTTTGGCGCTCGCCTACTTGGCAACATCCTTTAAGTGGGGGCGATCGCCAGAGGTTCTAGATTTCAACGGATTAGCCTCACTTCCCTCTTGGTTTCAGGCTGCCCACCTGTTTTCTATCGGGGCGATCGCCTCAGGATTGCTGATGGTGAGACGCTATACCGAGCGCCCGCTGTCCTGGATGCTCCTCATCTTGCTGGTTCTCATCTCCCTTTCAGCAGGACTCCACGAACTCACCAAGCTTTACATCCCCTTGCCTTTGCTTAGCTGGAAGCGACTGTATTTCATCTATGTGGTTGCAATCGTGACCCTCTGTTGGCAAGACTTGATCACCATTTGGCGATCGCATCGTCAGTCTGTGTTGTGGATATTCAGCGGCTTTGGGTTTATTGCACTGGGCGGATATGGTCTCAATAGCATCCAAGACGAGCTTGCCCCTGTGCTGGCCTCGTCCTTGAACCACGACAGTATTTTCTATGTGTATCCGATGCTCGTTGCGATTGAAGAGTGGTCGGAGATGTTTGGGGAGACACTTATCGTTTTTGGGATTTGTATCTTGGCTTTTGACAACCTAAGAAAGCTCCGCGATCCCGACAAAGCGATTGGAGCTGAGCGCTAGTCGTTTGTCCTTGAAAGTGAAACAAATTGGCGGCTAGCGCTCGTTGTGTGAGGCCCATTCCTCGGTTCGCCACGGATGGTTCGCCACGGATTGATTGTTGCAGGCTTAGATTTTTGCTTAAGAGCCTACGCGCTAGTCAACTGCGTCCAATATCGCTCATACAGCTCAGTGGCATCATCCACGGGTGCCAGCCCTTCACACTGCGCTAAGACAGACTCTGGGGGAAACAGATCTTCGTTTTGCTTTAGCTCGTCTGAGAGTTGGTCATAGGCAGGCTTGATTGGAGTTGCAAAGTAAAGATTTTCGACCGACGTTTTCGCTACCTCAGAATCGAGGAGAAAATTAATCCACTCGTAGGCTGCGTCTACATTAGGAGCCGTTTTGGGAATGACAATCGTATCTGTCCACAACGATGCACCGCTCTCAGGCACGATGTAGTCGAGATCTTCATTCTCCAATGTGACCGGAATAGCGTCAGAAGAATAGCTCATCACCATCAGTAAATCGCCGCCCAAAATCTGATCTTCAAAGCCGAACGACTGGAAGTTGGCGATCGCCGGAGTCAAGTCTCTCAACCGTTGATAGGCTTCTTCTAGGGCTTCGGGATCAGTCGAGTTGATGGAGTAGCCCAGCGATTTCAACACAGCTCCAATGGTTTCGCGCATGTCATCAAGCAACGTCATGCGGTTGGAAAGCTCGTCTTGATGCTCCCAAAGATATTGCCAGTCTTGGACGGGATCAGACAGTTGAGCTTTGTTGTAGAGTAATCCTGTTGTGCCCCAGCTAAACGGAATACTGTGGGCATTTCCCGGATCATAGGCAGGGTCTTGCCACTGGTCGAAGAAAATATCGCCGTAGTTGGACAAGCGATCGTGGTCGATCTCAGTCAACATGTTCAGCTCAATCATCTCTTGCACCATGTATTCAGAGGGATAGATGACGCTGTAGGCATCGCCTCCTCCTGCCTGCATCCGTGCCAGCATCGTTTCATTGGAATCATAGAGATCAACCACCACATCAATACCCGTCTTTTCTGTGAAGGCGTTGATCATCTCGTCATCGGTATAGCCCGACCACGTATAGACATGCAGCGTATCGGAACTGCCGCTCGCATTGTTGGCAGAACTTTCTGCTGAATCAGATGAGTCTACGCTAGAAAGATTTTGACGACAGTTAGACAGCATGACTCCCGATAGAGCCGCAGCTGAAGCCATCAAAAATCGCCGCCGAGAAGGATAAATCAGTCGGCTAGAACGCTGAGCAGAGAATTGAGTGGATGGATTTAAAGGGGATTTCATAAGCTTTGGAAACATCTTTATAGATCAACAGAGCTGAATATCGATTACACCGAGTCGATATCAACACAACGAATACCGAACTTGATATCAAACGACATGGCACACTTCTGAGCGAAACGATACCTCGGGTCAAAACCGTAGACATTCTATGCCGTTAGCGCCAAACCGTCCGATTCTGACCAGCAAACATAAATGGGAGTGTTCAGTTGAGGCAGAGACGTTGTTGTATTGGGCTGCATAATCTTGAGGCGATCGCCTGACATTAGCTCGACGACATAGTGAACATGAGTGCCGAGGTACATGACATTGGTGAGTCGTCCTTCAAAGCAGTTGGGAAAACGAGGGTCGTGCCTATGGGGATCTAGACTCAGGCGAATTTTCTCAGGTCGTACGCTGACGACGACCTGACGCGACGGAGGATTGGCTCCATTCCCGTTCCACGACTCGGGCGATCGCACCAGCAGTTTTAGCCCTCGATCTGTCGCAATTTCTAAAATTGAGTGATCGGTGCGCTCGATTTTGCCCTGAAATAGATTGGTATCCCCGATAAAATCGGCCACAAAAGGCGTTTGAGGATAGTCGTAGATTTCGCTTGGCGTCCCAACTTGGGCGATCGCCCCATCGTGCATTACTGCAATTCGATCGGAGAGACTCAGGGCTTCTTCTTGGTCGTGCGTCACCATCACAAACGTCACGCCGAGTTCTTGGTGCAAGGTCGAGAGTTCGACCTGCATTTCTTTTCTCAGCTTTAGATCTAACGCGCCTAAAGGTTCATCCAGCAATAGAACCGCAGGATAGTTGACCAACGCACGAGCCAAAGCCACCCGCTGTTGCTGTCCTCCAGATAGCTGAGCCGGATAGCGCTTGGCAAACGCTTCCATCTTCACCAAATTCAGTGCTTCTTGAACCCGCTCGCGAATGTTTGCCTTGCTGTGTTTTTGGATTCGGAGGCCAAAAGCGATGTTGTCGCGCACCGTCATATGGTTAAACAGGGCATAGCTCTGAAACACCGTGTTAACCGGTCTTCGATAGGGAGGCACATGGGCCACAGACTGCCCTCGAATCAGAATTTCTCCGGCTGTCGGGGCTTCAAATCCGGCGATGAGACGTAGCGTTGTCGTTTTACCACAGCCAGATGGCCCTAAAATGCTGAAAAATTCACCGCGCCGGATGTCAAGATCCACTCCACGAACCGCAGTATCTCCGCTATAGACCTTAAACACTCTTTGAAGCTGTACATCCAGATGCGTATCGGTTTCAGCATCGGCGCGCTGGTCAGCAACAGGTTGGGACATAGTCACGTTTTCCCAAGTTCCTCCTCAAAACAAAGGGTTTCTACGTAAAGTGAATGGGGTACACCAAGAGCGTTGCGGCTCTCGATGCTTGTCGAATCGGCATCGGTCGATTCCAATGGTGGGCGATCGCTAATTTGCAACTCATGCAAAACCTCACTTAGGAAAGAGAACTGGGATTGAAAAAAAGAGCCTAGGTGCAGGAGAAAGTCGTCAACCTTATCACTTTCGACCATGGAATCAGCATTAGGTCAAGCCGCTAGCCTCTTCTCTCGAATTCACGTTTATTGTAGGGTGCGCTGATCACAATGGATGACGTTCTCGACTCTACGTTGAGACTGTTAATGATTTTTGCATGGCTTACCCATTCTGATATCAGCATCTCTACAGAATTCCAACTCAAATCAATGGGCTGATGCGTTAAATTGAGCTGTGCTTGATCTCCTCCAGGATGTTGTCGCGATCGCGCCCCTGCTTGTGCTGCGGCGTAACGGGGCAAACAACGTGACGAACTTTGGCAATCTGGGATGAACGGTGAATCCAAACTACACGGACGAAACGTCAAATCATTTGTATGAAATCAACGACTACAATAGCTTTTATGACTCTTGATGCAGTTGCTAAAAGCCTGCTCAACCCCTTTAGTGAAGTCCTTTCAGTGCGGTTCCTATAGATTGACGATATGACTCTCATTCAAAATGCTCCGTCATCAGCTCCCCCTTCTCCCCGCGATACAGGGAAAAGTGTAGGCCAGCGGTTTCAATCTATCGTCATCATGGTGATAGTGTCATTGACACTCGTGGGCGCAATGGGTAGTCGGCTCGTTTATTTACAGCTCTTGCAGGGAGAGCGCAATCAGCAGCTCGCTGAAAACAATCGCATTCGTCTCTTACCTCGTCCACCCGAACGGGGACGCATCCTCGACCGCAACGGTCAGGTAATGGCGTCGAATCGGCTTTCTTACTCGGTCTATCTCTGGCCAATCGACAACACCAAAGAAGAATGGGTTCCTACGATTCAGCGATTAGCCAGGGTCTTAGATGTGCCTGCAGAAGATATTCAGGAGCGTCTAGAACAAGCTGGCTACGATTCTCCATTTCTATTGCGGGTTGCTCGTGACGTCAGTCCCGGACAGCTGACAGCTCTAAAAGAGTATCAGTCGGTGCTTAAGGGGGTTCAGGTCGAGCCTGTATCTGAGCGCAACTATCCCAACGGCGACCTGGCTGCTCACGTCTTGGGCTACACCGGAGAGCTGAGCAGCGAAGATTTAGAAGAGCGGCAAGATGAAGGCTATCGCATGGGCGATGTCGTCGGTCAAATGGGCGTCGAATCAGCCTTTGAACCCAAGCTACGCGGTGAGTGGGGCGGCCAACAGGTTGAAGTCGATGGCATGGGACGCGTTTTGCGGGTATTGGGCGAAAAGCCCTCTGTACCTGGAAATGAAGTTCAACTAACTATTGACCTGGATCTCCAGAGAGTTGCAGAGCAGCAGCTAGGCGATCGCATCGGAGCGATTGTTGCGATGGATCCTCAAAACGGTGAGGTTCTAGCAATGGTGAGCCGCCCAACGTTTGACCCTAATGTATTTTCGACGCCGATTACCAGCAGCCAGTGGCAAGAGTTGCAGCAGCTCAAAAATCCATTTGTGAACCGAGCATTGCGGGGATATCCGCCTGCGAGTACGTTCAAGATTGTGACAACAACAGCCGCCATCGAATCGGGCAACTATGCACCCAATGCGGTATTGCCGACCTATCCCTTCGTTCAAGTAGGCGGCATTCAGTTTTGGGACTGGAACAAGGCTGGGTTTGGTCCGCTCAGCTTCCAGGGGGCGATCGCCATGAGTAGCAACACTTTCTTCTACCAAACGGCTCGCACGATGGGAGAGAAACCGCTAATTCAGTGGTCTCGCCGCTACGGCTACGGTCAAAAGACCGGCATTGAGCTGACAGAAGAAGAAGCGGCTGGACTGATTCCTGACGAAGCCTGGAAAGACGAAGTTCTCGATCTGCCTTGGTATCAGGGCGATACCATCAATATGTCGACCGGTCAGGGCTACACGTTGACTACGCCGCTTCAGGTGGCGGTAATGTTTGCGGTTCCGGCCACAGGCGGCTATCGGGTTCAACCTCATCTGCTTAAGGATGAGGGCGATGCTGAAAATCAGCGAGAACACATTGGGATTAGTCCGGAAACAGTACGCGTCTTACAGGAGGGACTGCGACAGGTCGTCACCGGCGGCACTGCGCGAGGCGTCAACGATCCCAATTTACCTCCGATGGCGGGTAAGAGCGGCACAGCAGAAGATGGCGATCGCCTTTCCCACGCCTGGTTTGGAGCGTATGCCCCCTATGAAAAACCAGAGATTCTCGTCGTTGCTTTTGCCGAAAACTCTGGTGGGGGAGGGAGTGCGGTCTCTGCTCCCATGGTCAAAGAGATTATGGCGGAATATTTTCGGCTCAAGGCCAACTCATCGGCCTCGTCGCAGTAGACCGGAGAACTAAAACTCACGCCAAGCGGTTGTTCTCAACCTATCGCTATACTTTCCTGTTATCGACTTCGACATTCTGACAACCGTCAACACAGACAATTCCCTTGAAGACTTCGATGCGATCGCACTTCGTCTCCACAGTAGAGAACAGAGCTTATGTATTGATGGAAAAGACTACTCTCTCGACTTAGTAGGCTTCAGTCAAGCCAGAGGAAGCACTGTCACTGAAGAGTTTCGAGTAGCTAACGATACACTCGCTACAGCATCACTTCACATGGATAGCTGAATCATCCTCAAATAAGCGCGTCAACGACTGAGCCAGAAGCGATCGCCGGAATCAGCTTTCTTGCTGTGACGACATTGATTGATCACGATATAGCAATGCGCAGATAGGTGAGGACAGATATTGATGGAGAAGCCGCGCACCGCGCGGCTTCTCCATCAATATCTGGTTTTATATCAGCGCGTAGCACTATACAAGTCGGCATTCTCAACCTAGGTAAGACCATTCTTAAGCTGAGCGCTAACTAAATTGGGCTGAGAATCTAATCGATCGCCATTTCAATCAGTAATGTAGTTGCGTTGAGTCGTCCAACCACCTGCACCAGATCGCCCGGTTGAAACGCTAAGCCTTGAACCGACTGAGCAAACCATTCTGTAGATTGATATTTGACTCGCAACCGCTGTTCAGGCATCAAAATCATAGTCACAATGCCTTTCTGAGATGTCTTGAGTGCGCTAACGGCCGCAGATCGTCTAAATAGTGCTGCAAACATGAGATGCCTCCTCGCTGATTCAGGATTCATACATATAGGGGATGTTAGTATTCCACCAGATTTCAATCGAAAGCACCCTGTCTGAATAGACACATTCTAGTGTGGTTCGGTTCTCCGCAAGGTAGTGCTGCTGACAAAATGTAATCAAAAGAAGGGGGCTGACCCCTCAAGCGACATATGCAGCCCGAAAATCGTCGGATTTCCGAACCGGGGCGATCGCCTCCGTCCAGTGGCCCTGAATCGCGAGTTGAGCCCCTATCCGGCCAATTTCCACAGCGGATTTGCCTGCATAGCCACAACCTCCGACTGCCATGAAGATTTTTTGCGGTTCAACCACATCAATATAAGGATGATTTGTTGCGGTGAAGGTGAGAGCGCAGGGGTGAGCCTGAGTCGAACATATCTCTAAATCAGGCAAAATCTGCATTAGCACGGAGAGAAGATGATCGTGGGTAGCCGCTGATGGTCCCGTTCTGAACCAGTGGTTGATCTCAGACAGCGAGGTGAAAATGCGATCGCGCTGATTGCCAATTCCGATTTTGAGGTAGGTGCGTCCATCGGGATAGACCGTGGGTGGAACCAGGTAAGCAGGCCAATAGTTGGGGTTTTCAGGGTCGCCATCGACAGGCACTCGATACATCAGCGACGGCATCGTGCGAATACGCTCTAGGCTGGCTTCTGACAACTCTGCCAGCAAAATTGACTCCGCCACAACCTTCCAATCGAGCGATCGCCCCGTGAGAGCAAAGAAATTGGTAAAGGCTCCAGTCGCAATCAGCACCTTGCGAGCTTCGTAAATCTGCCCATTGTGGGTGTCGATACGGCAGTGATCCGCTTCAATTTCCACGTTTTTCACAATATCTCGGAGAATAGTTGCTCCTTTGAATTCCGCGATTTTGAGCTGTGCTTGAATCAGTGCCCGAGGATTGATAAAACCTGCGCCTCCAGTTTCGTGAAGGGCGATCGCCTTTGAGGAAAATTGGAAGTAGGGAAACTTATCCTCCAATGTTTGAGTATCGTAGTCCTGAAACGTTGCACCGAGCTGAGTTCCAATCCGGCAATTGTTTGTAATGTAGGCTCGGTGAGCAGAGGTGTCATGCCCGACGCGCATGGCTCCAGCAGGATAGTGAAACCGAATCCCACTCTCTTTTTCAATCTCGCCATAGGTCTGGATTGAGCGCTGAGCCAAGGTCGCCCAGAGGAGGTTTTCATCCAGCACACGCGTAATTCGCCCTTGATCATAATGACTTGCAAAGATACCGTCATGAGTCGCTAGATGGGCAGGCTCGTCTGGGCCAATCACAGCAACATTGTCGGATACAGAAGCGAGCGATCGCGCTGCAGAAGCACCAATCAATCCTTTTCCAATAACGGCAAAATCAAACATAATTCGTCTCTCAAGACACCTCGATTCCTATTCTCTAGCGACAGCACTCGATGGCATTGTGTCTTAAGACTCTGTTTCAAGTGCGATCGTCCGTTTACCATGAAACGATTGCTGGCTCGTCACAGCATCTCACAATGGGAACCAACAACGTTGACTGACGAACAGCAGCCGAACTTTTTTT
>CAKZMO010000057.1 GCA_937128595.1 uncultured cyanobacterium
ATAGTGCTCGCTGTACAAATCGAGAAAAATCGGCTTGGCTGACCTGATTATTACTCATGTGATAAACATCACCCAAGCTGTAAAGCAATTCGGTATATCGATTCAGGCTCCGCTGCAGCGCTGTATTAAGGTTACTAATTTGCTGCTGAAACTGTTGCTTGCGGGAAACCCGTTCCCAGCGGCCCACCCAAAAGGCGATCGCAATCGAAACCCCAATTCCGACACAAAGTGCTAAGCCCGTTGGCCAATATCGTAGCCACGATCGCGAATCTTCCCGATTTCTTCCCGAAATATTCCTCAAATGTTTCCCAACCCTATTCTAAAACTACAACTAACTTTTAGTTCCAGCGTCCTTGGCGGTCAGGAATAAAAACTGTTACCATCGCTACTGTTTTGATTGTACTTGAAAGTTTTGAAATTGCAATCAACAATGTTGAGGTTGGAGCAGACATTATTTTGAACCTGCGTTTGGGCGCGGCTGGATGTTCCTGCATGGATGTTCTGTTCAGCGCTCGCTGTACTCGCTTTCGTCTAAGTGGATAGGATGTCTATCATGCTCAATCGATACGTGCCTTCAATACCATCGGACAGATGCCATGAATGCTCAGTGATATTGAGTGACATTGCCGTAATAAGAGTTGTAGTTTTGATTGGCAACAACTCAGCATTAGTTTGAGTCATGCTTGAATTTTAATCAAAGCATCGACTGGGGGAATCCAAGTAATATTTGGGTCTATTTTCAGAGACTGTTCTACAGATAACGGATAATCATGAAACGACGCGACTTATTTCGGGCGGGTGCTGGTTTTGCAGGCAGCATTACGATCGCTAATATGCTGAAGGGCTGTGCAAGTGCAGATACGACAGCATCCGATGCGGCTGAAGGAACAACCGAAACAGCCGATGGTGCCACGGCATCTACCCTAACGGTTGTTCAGGGGGGTGGGTTTCCCAATAGTCTTGACCTGCATCGGGTCGGTACCAATCGCCCTGCCTACGGTGTATCCTGGGCAATTTACGATCGCCTCATGACTTTCGGACGCAAAACCTTACCGGATGGGTCAATTTCTTATGACTACACGGTTCTAGAGCCTGAGTTGGCAGAATCTTGGGAATTTGCGGACGATGGTATGTCGGTCACGTTCAAGCTGCGGCAAGATGCTGTATTCCACGATGGTACACCCGTAACGGCTAACGACGTAAAATGGTCGTTTGATCGGGCTGTGTCGGTGGGTGGCTTCCCAACCTTCCAGATGAAAGCTGGGGCACTCGAAAATCCGGAACAATTTGTAGTGGTTGATGATCATACCTTCCGGGTAGATTTCTTACGTCCAGATAAGCTGACGATGATGGATTTGGCGGTGCCCATTCCGGTGATCATGAACTCGGAACTGATTAAGCAGCATATCACCGATGACGATCCGTGGGGACTGGAATGGACGAACAATAATCCAGCGGGCGGCGGTGCGTACAAAATATCAGAATTCCGTCCGAATGAGCGCATTACTTTGGTGAGAAACGAGGATTGGAAATCGGGGCCGCTCCCTGCCATCCAGGAGGTCATTCTCCTGAATGTGCCGGAAGCCGGAAACCGTCGAGCGCTCCTAGAGCGAGGAGATGTGGATGTTAACTACGACCTATCAGATAAAGATGCGCTAGAGTTGGGCGAGATGGGCGACTTTACGATGGTTTCTACACCGATCGAAAATTGCCTATACTGCATTGATCTCCATTCCAATCCAGAACTGGGCGGACAGCCGAATCCTTTTGCAGATGTGAAGGTACGTCAAGCCGTTGCCCATGCGATGCCCTACGAGGCAATTCACTCTACGGCTTTCTACGGCAAAGCAATTCCTATGTTTGGCGGTGAATCGATGGAACCGTCTAGCATTGATTGGCCGCAGCCCTATCCTTACTCAACAGATGTTGAGCGAGCGAAGCAGTTGATGGCAGAGTCGAGCTATCCTGAAGGCTTTGAGACCACATTGGCGTTTGACCTCGGAATGAATGAATGGGCGGAGCCGATGGCGGTACTGGTGCAGGAGTCTCTGGCTGAAATTGGCATTACGGTGACATTGGAAAAAGTGCCAAATTCCAACTTCCGGGGCGTTCTGGTTGAGAAAAGCCGTCCGATGATCATCAATAACTTTGGTGGTTGGCTCAATTACCCAGATTACTTCTTTTTCTATTCTTATCACGGACAAGACGCCACCTTTAATGGTGCGTCCTACAAGAATCCGGAAATGGATGCTCTGATCGAAGCGGCTCTAGCGACTGAGCCGGGCGATCCAGTCTACGAAGAAAGCGTGAAAGGGTTTTTAGGTCTGGCGTTTGAAGAGATGCCACGGGTGCCAACGGTGCAGCCTGTGCTGTCGGTTGCCATGCAGTCTAATGTGTCGGGCTATCAGTATTGGTTCCACCGGCAGCTTGATTTCCGTCAATTGCAGAAAGCTTAGGGCTTTGACGGGGAAGCGATCGCCTGATCGCTTCCCAATTATTTTTAGATTCGCGCCATATCCTATTTGATTTGCACTGAGGAGCATCAGATGGCAAAGCGATCGAAAGCCACCATTATTGCCCAACGACTCCTATCGTCATTACCGACGGTGATTGGCGTCATTATTGTTACGTTTCTGATGACCCGTGCCTTACCCGGCGATCCGGCTGCCTTTTTTGCAGGGCCAGCAGCTACTCCAGAAGCGATCGCTGAGATTCGTGAAAACCTAGGCTTAGATCGAAGTCTGTTTGAACAATTTTTTATCTACCTTGGCGAACTGATTCGCGGGGATTTGGGTAATTCTCTCACAACTGGACAAACGGTGGTGTATGACTTGGCCACTCGACTACCTGCCTCCCTGGAGTTAACCTTGGCAGGATTGGTCTTTGCGATCGCCCTCG
>CAKZMO010000058.1 GCA_937128595.1 uncultured cyanobacterium
GAAGCCGCTCACCGCGCGGCTTCTCCATCAACTATTGGTTTTATATCAGCGCGTAGCACTACAAGAAATACTCTTTTTCGTCACCGCTCTTTGAAGAACAGAGCTTATACTCTGAATTGAAAATTGCTTTCGATAGTGAGCATGACAAGTTTTCGGCTGTGGCAATATCTAACCACTACATTCAATAAGTCTTCTCGTTCATGGGCATGGGAGGCTCGCGTGTTGCAATGGCTAACGCTGCTCTGGTTAATTGTTGGACTTATCGTACTGTTCTCAGCGTCATACAACGTAGCCCAAGACAGTTTAGGAAACGGTCTTTATTACTTTAGAACTCAAATTATCTGGATTGGCCTAGGTCTGATCGCATTCAACCTTCTCGTCAACCTGCCGCTCCGCTATATCTTGAACATTGCAGAGGTGTTTGTTGTCTTCTTCTTAGTCTTGATTATTGCTACGTTGCTACCAGGATTAGGAACCACTGCTTATGGAGCGTCCCGCTGGCTTGTCATAGGACCCATCGGAATTCAGCCCTCCGAACTCATGAAGCCCTTCTTAGTTCTTCAGAGTGCCAGAATCTTTGGTCGATGGCACCACCTTGCACCCGTTACTCGATGGGGGTGGTTGTCAGTGTTTGCGGCCGTGTTAATTTGTATTTTGCTCCAACCTAACCTGAGCACAGCCGCACTCTGCGGCATGGTCATTTGGTTCATCGCTTTAGCTTCTGGGCTGCCGCTTCACTACGTTGGAGGAGCGGCAGCGGGCGGATTGCTGCTCGCGACCATTAGCGTTAGTTTTCAAGGCTATCAGCGACGACGGCTTGTAACCTTCCTCAACCCTTGGAGAGATCCAACTGGTGACGGGTTTCAACTTATTCAGAGCCTGCTTGCCATCGGTTCAGGTGGCCCTTTTGGCGTGGGCTTTGGCATGTCTCAGCAAAAGCTGTTTTACTTGCCGATTCAATACACCGATTTCATCTTCGCTGTCTTTGCTGAAGAGTTTGGGTTTCTAGGATGCTTTTTGTTGCTCTCTTTCCTGGCCGTGTACGCCACGATTGGACTTCGGGTAGCCATTAGAGCGAAAAGACGCGTATATCAGCTTGTCGCCATAGGCTCCGTCACACTTCTAATTGGGCAGTCACTCCTCAACATTGGAGTGGCGACTGGAGCGCTGCCAACAACCGGACTTCCCTTTCCCATGCTGAGTTACGGAGGAAGTTCCATGATCGCAAGTTTAATATTTGCCGCACTGCTTATTCGAGTTGCGAGGGAAGGTCGCGAAGCAGATGTCATTCCACTCCAACCTACTTCACGATGAAGAAGATGGTTCTGAGTATTTCTCGTGGCTTCTTCAATAACCGTTTGCTGTCAGTCAGGTCAGACCTTGTTCGATTTTGCTCCCAACAGATAGCTTTTAGGTCAATGCAGTTGAGAAAACTGGGTTACTTTGTTTTCTGAAGAATAAAGAAGTAGCCTTCGTACAAAATACGGAAGCCTGCCCGCATAAAGATGCGGCGGTTGGCACAACGGTTTTCTGAGTTTGAGGGAACATGAGGTGGACTGACATAAAGAAGTCCCTCAGCAACTAGCCCTCTGCGTAACGCTTTAAGAAACTTAACAACTGACTCAGGAGTCGCATGGTTGAAGAGAAACCCTTGACGGCTGAACAAGTTGAGTCCAGAAATAACGTCGAACTGTTGCTGAGTGTTTTTGAGCCAAGGAGCGATCGCCTCAAACTCCATGCTGAGATGTCGGTAGCCAGCCTGGTAGTCATAGTCTTCAGCGCAATTCTCTCTGGGATCAACACCAATTGTTCTAGCTCCGAGCATTTGCATCATCTCTGGTGCGATGGGAGGGCGATCGCTGTGAAACTTAGCGAGCAAATCCTGATCAGTGTCGGTTTGGCTATAGCGAGACAACGCACCGCATCCCACATCTAGAAAGCTGAGTCCAAACATAGGACTAGTATTCGTATAATCGAAACTTTCGCACAGCGTTCCGATGAGAAACAAAACGCTGTGAGGCAAAATATAGTGGTCAAAATCAGCCTTGTAGACTCGGAAGCGATCGCTGCTGCGAAAAATTCGAATCACCACTTGCTTACCAAAGCTGTTGAGATGCTTCAGCGTCACATGTTGGTCAATCAACTCGAGCTGGGACTCAGGACAATCTTCTCCACACCCTTCAAGTTTCCCAAGCAAACCTTCAATCACTTCAGACTGCACCACAATAGCTCGCTCCCGTGAAGAAAGAGTCGAACTAGCATTTTTCGGCAAAATCCGTGACTTTATCTTGGACGATCTTCTGGAACTGCGACGGGATCTAGACTCCCAGTGAGAATTAACCGCCATGTAGCGTCAACCTAAGCTTCCTATAGGGTTTTGTGTCGTATCATAGCCCACGAGATTGGGGCGTTCCGGAATCGTTAAACTTCTTACCAACAGCCGTTAATTCGCTCATTAGACATTAATAATTGGTCATCCTTGAAACATTCCGATAGAATAAACAGTTACGTCCCAAGAGCGTGATCCCCTTAGCCAGGGTAGGGGATTCAGCTTCCCTGTCTAACATGAATAACGACGTTGTTTAAGACTGTATTTAGCAAGTTGGAGTTCCCTGCTTTGAGAAATATTGGCAGCGGCTATCGAACTGATTGCACCGAGACTATTAGGATTTGTTTCCTAACCGTTCACAATAGCAATCTCCGACTTGAGGAGTGAATGTAACGAATGGGATCAGTTAGCAATGGCTTAACGCTATTTTTTAGCCTCATCGTTGAAGCAATGCCGTTTCTGCTGATGGGCATTTTGTTGTCTAGCGCCTTGCTCCTTTTTGTTGATGAGCGAAGGTTAGTTGCGGCGATGCCCCGTAACCCGGTGTTAGGCGCTTTGGCAGGTAGTTTGTTTGGTTTTCTTTTTCCCGTTTGTGAATGTGGAAATGTTCCCGTTGCTCGACGGCTGATTATGCAAGGAGCCCCTGCTTCAGTGGCAGTCGGTTTTTTGCTCGCAGCACCAACGGTCAACCCCATTGTGTTGTGGGCCACGTGGACTGCTTTTCGAGATCAGCCTGAGCTTGCCGTCCTCAGAATCGTGTTTTCTATTGTCATTGCAACGATTGTGGGTGCGGTCTTTAGCACTCAGAAAGATTTGAGACCCTTGCTTCAGCCCTCTGTAGCAGCATTGATGCCTGATCCTCCAATGGCTTCTACAACTGCGAAGCAGAGCAGACAATCCTCAACTTCGTCTACATCTTCTTCACCCCTGTTGCAATCTGGCACATTCTTGCTGGGGCAGGGCAATGCTCCTCGCCGGATGGATTACAGCATGGCGCTTAGTTCTGCAGCAAGTCCGGCCCTGACTCGCCCTTTTCCAGAGCGGTTGCAGATGATGGTGGAAAACATGGTGCAGGAGCTGCGAGAGCTAGGGGGGATGTTGATGATCGGGAGTGCGATCGCCGCCATTGTTCAGGTAGGTATTCCTCGCGAAGTCATTTTGAGCTTAGGTCAGGGGCCTGTCACGTCTATTCTGACAATGATGGTTTTGGCTTGGGTCGTTTCCATCTGCTCAACTGTCGATGCTTTTTTTGCGCTGTCCTTTGCATCGACCTTTACCAGTGGGTCACTCCTTGCCTTTATGGTTTTCGGCCCGATGATCGATGTCAAAAATATTGGCCT
The DNA here is from genome assembly GCA_937128595.1 of uncultured cyanobacterium. Lineage (GTDB taxonomy): Bacteria > Cyanobacteriota > Cyanobacteriia > CAKZMO01 > CAKZMO01 > CAKZMO01. The sequence continues at coordinate 3,670 of CAKZMO010000058.1, forward strand.
TTTGTTATCGGTTTTTCGATGGCGTGCCATCATCTACCTATTTGCTCTGGCTGCCCAACTGACGTTTCTATCAACCTTGGTCATCAATCTCTATTTCAGCTAGCTCTACTCTTCGCTATAGGCTTTTCAGGTTATCTTTGGACTTTGTTTCTATTGTTGTGGTGTAATTTCGCCTCGATAAAGCATTGTTTCTGAGTTTTCGACCGTTTTCCAGTTAACTAACTGCCACTTCTGATCGCCATGACAGTAAAGGCTCGTCCTCCACGATTTCTACAGTATCCGCCTCCTAGTCCTGGAGGGGTTTCCTGGCAATTCTGGCTAGATAACGCAGCAATGGGTCTGTGGGGACTACTGCTGATCAAGTATCGGATCAGCGGACAAATTTATTTTCTGCTCCACCCCAACTACATCTGGCTGACTAGCGTAGCAGGATTAGCTCTGTTGGGAATTACGGGCTATCGACTATGGCAGTACTTTCGCGGAAAACTCCGTCGCAGTCGCACCAACTCACCAGTCACCCTTCAGCACATTTCCTTTTTCCCACCAGGATTTGGAAGTGGTTTGTTGCTGTCAATCGCTCTCCTCGGATTTATTTACACACCTCGCCCCTTTGCCAGCGACATCGCTCTTCAACGAGGAGTGACGGATACTTTGTCAATGACTCGATCGCAACCTGAGTCGTTTCGGGCATCAGTTGCCGCCGCCGATCGCAGCCTCATTGACTGGATTCGCACTCTCAACGTCTATCCAGAGCCCGATGCCTACACAGGAGATGAAGTAAACGTCAAGGGCTTTGCCGTATATCCTCCCGATCTGCCCGCCGATCATCTGATGATTTCCCGATTCGTCATCACCTGTTGTGCGGCTGATGCCTACCCCATCGGACTTCCGGTCAAGCTACCGGGCGATCGCGCCGACTACCCCGCCGATGAGTGGTTCAGTATTCAGGGAAAAATGATTACAGGAGAAATCGACGGACAGCGACAATTGGTCATCGAGGCAGAGACAATTGAATCCATTCCTGTTCCTCGAAACCCCTATGATGTATAGGTCAGTGGCTTTATCTGAACTTCCCAAACCGTTCATTGTTATAACCAAACTTGCTTTGACATAAGTGGGTCTTATTCAATCTCGTCGAGGTTAATTAGGATTCCGTGCTGCTAAAGTCTTCTGGTTAAGTATTTATTCCCCTACAATAGGGGGCGAATTCACAGTATCGACTGAAATTATGCAGATAGTTGCCCTCGTGCCCGGTGGAATTGGAGAGCAGATCCTATTCTTTCCAGCTTTAGATAGTCTCAAGAAGGCTTATCCATCGGTAGATATCGATGTAGTAGTTGAGCCTCGTGCCAAGTCAGCCTATCGAATCTGCCAATCAGTCAATCAAGTTATTCTCTTCGACTTCAACGACCGCAATAGTCCAGCAGATTGGGCAAACCTCCTCGGTGTCATGCGCGATCGCTATTACAACATTGCGCTTTCATCTCAAAACCGCTGGAGTATCGGATTGTTGCTGTGGTTAGCCGGAACTCCTGTGCGAATCGGGTACAGCAGCGATAGTAACGGCAACAGTGGAAGTCTATTTCTCACCGATACCGTTCCCTACAAGTCAGAGCAGTATGCTGCCCATGCCTATCACGACTTGCTAACAGCCATTGGTATCGAAACGCCTTGTCCGAAGGTGTCGATCAACGTTCCTAAGAGTGATGTTGACTGGGCTGACGAAGAACGGAAGCGATTAGAGCTGGATGGATCAGGCTACGTACTCTTGTACGGAAGCGCCGATCCCCAGATAACCTCCGGCAGTGGTGAGACTCCCTATCCAGTCAGTAGCTGGCAAGCTGTCATCCAAGATTTTCAAAATCGTCAGCCCGATCTGCCCATCGTGCTAGTGCGAAATGAAGGGGTAGACTCCTTTGCAGCAGAACTCAAACAGGCTTGTCCAGCAGTCAAGTTTACCCAACCTGGAGAAATCGGCAAGCTCGCCGCAATGGTTGCTGGAGCCAATCTTTTGCTATGTACGAATAGTATTGCGATGCATCTCGCTGTCGCTTTGGACGTCTACACTCTCGCTTTGTTCGGAGAAAGCGATCCAAACAAGCTGTTGCCCAAGTCTGACAAGTTTCAAGCCATTCCGTCTTCAACGGGACAACTCGCTGATATTGAGCCTCAGACGGTGCTTGAGCGAGTATGGGGGGGGTGATCCACTCTGTCAAAGGCCGTCTAGACTAGGAGCAGATATCGAATGTAGTAGGAATGTCGAGCCTTGTCATTCACAGAAGATAACAACTCACCTGCATCTATATCGGCAACTTCGCGGCGAGAACTGCGAGAACTGGTGCGATCGCAACTTCAAGCCTTGTTAGAGCAGGAAAATCTACAAGGTGCAAAAGCATTGCTCGTTCCGGTGCAACCTGCCGATATCGCTGAGGCCATTGAGGGCCTCCCTGAGACGATGCAGGTCATTGCTTTTCGACTTTTATCCAAGAGCGAAGCCATTGAAGTCTATGAATTTCTCGACTCCAGTGTGCAGCAGTCTCTAGTCGAAGAATTCAAGCGGCAAGAAGTAATCGACATTGTCGATAAAATGTCGCCAGACGACCGGGCTCGTCTGTTTGATGAGTTACCCGCCAAAATTGTGTCGCGGTTGCTGGCAGAACTTAGCCCCGACGAACGACGAGCAACTGCATTGCTGCTGGGCTACGAATCTGATACTGCCGGACGGATCATGACTCCGGAGTATGTGTCTCTTAAAGAAAACTGGACAGTCGGCGAAGCTCTAGAGCGAATTCGCAGCCTTGCCCATGTCAGCGAGACTATCTATTCTCTCTATGTCACCGATTCTGCACGTCATCTGACAGGCATTTTGTCCCTACGCGATTTGGTCGTGGCTCAACCAGAACAAACCATTGGCGACGTAATGGTACGCGAGCTCGTATCCGTGCAAACGGACGCAGATCAGGAAGAAGTCGCTCGCATTATTCAGCGCTATGACTTTCTCGCTGTCCCTGTGGTTGACACCGAGCAGCGGCTTGTTGGCATTGTCACAGTGGACGACGTTCTGGACATTCTAGAAGCGGAAACCACGGAAGACATTTACGCATTGGGTGGATTGCAATCCGGTGCAGACAGCTACTTTCAAACCAATTTATTCACCGTAGCGCGGCGACGGGTGGTGTGGTTATTTGTATTATTGGTCACGAGTGTCGCGACCAGTGCTGTGATTAGCAGCCAGCAGGAAGTGTTACAGCGTTTTGTAGAACTCACCGCTTTCATTCCTTTGCTCATCAGTGCAGGGGGCAACGTGGGAGCGCAGTCCTCTACGGTTGTCATCCGAGGGCTGAACACCGACGAAATCAGCATCAGCAAAGCTCCCCACGTGGTGAGGCGAGAGGCAATCGCCGGGGCCTTGCTCGGTATTATTTTGGGTATTTTTGTTCTATTTCTGGCGTATGCCCTACAGGGAAACTGGCTAGTGGCCTGTGCCGTCGGAATTAGCCTAGTGGCGATCGCCATTCTCGCCTCTATCGCGGGATCAAGCTTGCCTTTTCTATTTCAAGCCATTGGATTTGATCCTGCACTGATGTCAGCACCCTTTATTACCACTGCGGTAGATGTACTTGGTGTCATGATTTATCTAAACGTGGCACGAGCAATCTTACTGACTCCTTAGC
>CAKZMO010000059.1 GCA_937128595.1 uncultured cyanobacterium
TTTACATCAGCTAATGCCGACAAATCAAGCAATCTGAGGCGGCGAATGATCTCAAAGCGTGCGACTGCAACTTTGCTACCAACTGGTGGTCTAACTTCAGCAAGTGCTGTAGAAACGGATGTCGCGCCATAGAAAACAGAAATACCTCGCGCATTCATCCGACCAGCATAGGCAAAATATGAAGGCGGCGCACTCAATTCTTTGTCAGGTCGCTTCATACATAATTTCAATTTGTCATCAGACTGGAATACTCTTGCACGGTACAGGTCTTTAAGATTAGTTTCCGGTCCGGCCTCTATGATTAGGGATTGCCCCTGCGATGTTTTCATCTGATCGATGTTGTCAAATAACTCACTAAGTTGAGATGCCGATACTCTGCTGAAAAATCTGGCTTGGGTCTTGACAGTATGCTCAAAGAGATCCCAACCAGCTTGCCATTCTGCACTTCCAGGGAGAATTTCCTCGTAATAGGCATCGGAAGAAAACTCTCCTTCGTCCATAGCTGCTTCATCAAAATCCAAATGTTTATCGGCCAGTGTCTCCTGAATCGTACGGGCTGCTTCTTCAGGAATAACGGCGGCATTCATAATCGCATCGATAGTTGGTTCTCCAGCACGTTCCCACTGGTAAAACGAGTTTATCCAGTCCTCAGGTTCGGTAGATGTGCGTTCATAATGGGTTTGGAAAACAGTTTCAATACGTTTAGATAGATCTTTTAAGGAAATTGTTGAACCTATTTCTTTACAGTAATCACACTGACCTTTTTCGCCTTTTTTCTCTACAAGGTCATGTAAAAAAGGTTCTCCAATACAATTTGTACAAATCAGCATTTTTTCTACTTGCTCAACCATTAGGGAATAAGTCCAGATAGCTAACCAACATTTCACAAAACTATAGCATAGATTGATCGTCTATATTGCACCCTCTGCAAGTTTTTGCACCTAGTATAAAAACCTGAAATATTCCTTATTGATCTTGAAAAATGCTCTCTCAAAACTGGTAATTCTTCAGAGCCGCGCTGACCCACTCCACTACGATGAAAACGTATTGCATCGAAAAGCGGAGGCAACATGCGGCGTATTCACGTTTTCATTCTTTTGATTATGGCGGTGTCCAGCCTCGCAACCTGGGCTCTCGTCTTTGTGCTGCGTGGGTCACACGCAGAACCGGTGGCGGCTTTACCGACACTGGCGGTGCTACCATCGGCGACGAATACAACAATACCCACCCCCACATTTACGTCAACGCCCACAGCGACCCATACACCGACGCCG
>CAKZMO010000060.1 GCA_937128595.1 uncultured cyanobacterium
GTCCACGGGGATTGGGGCGCGGCACAAAGCCTTCAGCAGAGTCCACGCTGAGTTGGGTCTGGAAGATGTAGGCCATGTCCCGTTCTCGATCGGGCTTGGGAGGGCGATGGTTGACCAGGAAGATGGAAACCGACCGGGTGCCATTGGGCAGGCAATTCGACGATTGAACGACGCGACTGGTGAGCACAAGCTGGAGTCCGTCGCTGTTGGGCACCTCGATGGTGTGGGTGGTGTCTTTGCCGTTGCGTGTCCAGTTGAGCGGGATGGTGAGGGTTTCTTGACGGGGCGATCGCGTCCAGGGTTTGGAGGTGAAGGTTTGCAGTCCAGTTTCTGCCTGTTCTTCGTCTTCATCATCGCCAACGGGGAAATAGTCGCCCCAGTGGACGGTGACGGTCACTTCTTGGGTGGTTTGAGGAGTCAGGAAGCTCAACCCCATTGAGGAGGGAAAGAAGGCTTTGCGGGCGGAAGCGACTTCGGGGGTGCTTTCGTCGTCGCCTGCCGCTTTTTTGCCCAGTTGGTCGAGTTCGTCATCTGCGGCATCGTCCACGCGCTGGGTGATGTCGGCTTCGTAGGGCACCAAAAAGCCGGAGAGATACCATTTGGAGGGTGCCTGGGGGAGTTCTTCTTCGGCGTGGTCGAGGTCATCGGGGGTTGGGCCGATGAGGTCGAGTTGGAGGGCGTCGATCAGGTGTTGGCGAATGTCGGCAGAAGTGGTCTGCGTCATACAGCGGAGGTCTTTAAATAGTCTTCATTTAAAGTTCCCATCTATGGCGTAAAACTACGGAGGGATCTTTAAGTTTTTCTTGAGGTTCCATAGAAGAACCATCGAGGGAAGGGAAGGGTAAAGGGGCGATCGCCCTATCCGCCGCGATTCGATACGCTTCTTAGACTTAGCAATCAGATTCTTACAATATCTTTACAATCAACATATAGCGGAATAATGTAGCTAAGCCAGAATGAAGCCACCATACATAGAATTACTGAGCGTCGTGAATGAATCAAAATCACCGAACATCAGTACAAGGGGTAAACCCTATACCAAATGAAACTTAAAAACATATAAACTGAATTCAGCGATTCACTCCATCACTGAATTGACCCTGAGTTATTATGAGTTCAGATTCATCAAAGTGGTTGGGGAGGCGTCATCTTGAGGTTTAAATTCAAGAATAAAAAAATAGAGGCTCTCTATACCGAGGAGAAGAATGCCCATAAGTACCCCAACGTCATTGATGATTTCTTTGACGCCATGAGCGTCATTGATGCAGCCAAAGATGAACGCGATCTATATGCCCTTAAAGGCTTTCACTATGAGAAGTTGCAGGGTAAGAGAGGAAAAAGAGGAGAACGCTCCTTACGACTAAATAAACAGTGGCGATTGATTGTCTCGATTGAGGCGGATGACGAAGGCATCTACTTTCAAATCATCGATATCGAAGACTACCACTAGTTCAGGAGCCAAGGGGAGGGAGAAGCATGAACCAGAGGTTAGTACCCGCAAGGGTGTCATCACCGGGTCGGATTTTGAGTCGTGAGCTTGAAGCGAGAGGGTGGACTCAAAAAGACCTTGCTGACATTATGGGGCGACCCCATCAGACCATCAACGGAATTATCAAGGGAAATAAGCAAATTACGCCAGAGACCGCGATTGAGTTGGCTGAGGCACTGGGAACCTCTGCGGAGTTCTGGACAAATTTAGAAGCAAAATATCGGTTACACCTTGCTCAAAAGCAGGCTGATGGCCCATCTGACGAGAGTGCGATATCTCGTAGAAGTCGCCTTTACAGTTTTGCTCCTGTTGCCGAAATGACTAAACGGGGATGGATTAACACCACTGACTCAATTGATGAGCTAGAACAGCAAGTGTGTGATTTTTTCGGCATTTCTCACCTTGAAGACGTGCCAAAGCTGGCTGTTAATTGTCGCCAATCAGAAAACCGAGATTCAGAAACACAGGCTCAAATGGCCTGGGCAAAACGAGTAGAGAATATTGCCCGGACTCAAGATATCCCTTCGTTTAACAGAAAAAAGCTAGAATCCGCAATTCCTGACATTCTTACTTGCTCAGCTAAGGCAGAGGATGTTGCCTTGGTGCCCATTAAGTTGCTTTCCCTGGGAGTTCATTTCGTGATCGTGCCTCATTTGGGAAAGACCTACCTGGATGGTGCAGCTTTTTACATTGATGAAAATCCAGTGGTTGCGCTTACGTTGCGGTATAAGCGCATCGATAACTTCTGGTTTACCCTAATGCATGAACTAGGGCACATCGTTGCAGGGCATAAGGGTAGCTATTTAGACAACATGGAGAATCTTGGAGTTAACCAAGAGGAAAAAGAGGCAAATCAGTTAGCTGCTGATTGGTTACTTGATTTCCAAGCGTTGTCTACATTCATCGAGAAAACCAAGCCCTATTTTTCTGCTCAAAAGATAAAAGATTTTTCAAAATCTCAGCAACGTCATCCTGGAGTTATGGTGGGTCGCCTACAGCGTGAAAACTATGTTTCTTATTCAAGCCACAGAAGTTTTTTAGTCAAGATAGACAAGTATCTTGACCTTTGGATATATAGCTAAAGGGTTTTAGTCATAACAGGTGTAGGAATAGATGAAGTTTCTTCCAATCGCCATAGACCCTTCAAGCGATCCAGAAGCTTTGCCTGTCGCTGTTCTACGATCTCAGTCGTCCACTCGGCTGTATTGAGCACCTGAGTCGTGATGGCGAAGGGAGAAACGCCATCTTTGCCTGTGAAGTATTTTTCCTTATCTTTGCCTGTGAAGTATTTTTCCTTATCTTTGCCTGTGAAGTATTTTTCCTTCTTGGTCTTAAATTCAAAGTTTTGGGCTTTACTGTTTTTGTAGCCCGATAGAAGTGCTAGGTTACCTAGTCGATGAACATAGCTTTGTCGAGTGTCTTCGTCTGGGAACCAGGAAAGCCATTGGCTACCAGGTGCGGGATTTTGAGGAAGAATATGTTCAACGGTGATGCGGGGCAATTGATAAACGGCTTCACCACCAGAAAGGGCTGTGTCGAGGCGGAGCAAGACATAGAGGCGAATTTTGCGCTCTAGATAAAGCGGGCCATCGAGCTTTTGAATGATGGCTTGACACTCTTCGCTGGTAAGGTGCAGTGGCGATTCGTGGTGGCTGAGGTCTTTGTCTTGCCCAATCCATTGCAGGAGTTGCCCATAGCGTTTAATGCGGTCATTAATGTCTGCTCGACGAATCATGAGCCCAGACGCCAAGCGGTCGAGGGCTTCAAAGAAGCTGAGGAGTTGTGCAGATTGGTGGCGATACTTTGACAAAGAGGCGATCGCTGGAGGTATCCAATCAACATTATCGATGCGGTTCAGGTATCGGAGGTAGGTGTTGATAGCGTCAGCGTGCTGGTGGCTTTCATAGCAACAGTCTTGAATATCAGCATACGCTTGAGCCGTTGGACAGAGCACTTCGTCAATAAAGTAAATTGGGTTATCAGTAGGTTTAACGTGCTCTCGAATTTCCTTCAGAACAGAATCTTTAGGCTTGGCCTTGCGATAAATCATCCGAAGATAGGAGAACAAGTCTTTGAATGGGTCACGTCCGAGCATGACTTCAGTTTCTTCCCAGCGGTTGGTGTATTTTTCTTGCTGGGCTTCAGGAATTTTGGCTCTACCGGATTGATTATGCAGCTACAGTAGGAAAATGCCAGCTAATAAGGCAGCGTAATTTGAACCGCTCGAAATTTCTGAACCCGTAGCCAGAGCGTTTGATGAGCTTTAAGCGGTTGTTGATGCCCTCAACCACACCACTGGTCGTTCTGTGCTCAAAATACTGCAGAATCTCACCAAACCATCGTCTTATTGTGGCCACTGAGTTCGGGTAAAGGGGGTGCGCCGTGGCTATCCAGTCCAGCAAGTCAACCAGGGCTTGAGTGCCGGTTTTCGCGTCAAACACCCCTCGGAAGGTTTCCTTAGACTGATGCATAAGCGCCAGTTTAGGCGCAACGGCCTTCACCTCAGCGAGCTTCTCGATTTGGGTGTCTGTCAGGTTCTCTTCCGGTTTCAGTAAGGCATACTTGCTGTTTTTGAGCACCTCCTTGACGACCTCGGGAGAGACGCCTGCCGGGAGGTTAACCGGCCTTCGCCGAAAGGCATTGCGCGCCTGGTTGAGTTCGTCATTGACTAACTTCATGACATGAAATCGGTCAGCCACAATCTCGGCTTGGGGCATTAATTGCCGAACTAACCCCCGGTAGTTGCCTGATAAATCGATGCTGACTTCCTCAATGTTCGATAACACCTCAGCCCCCCAATCGAGGAGCACCGCCTTGATGTCACGATGCATTCGAGACGGGGCCATCCCAATCAGGGTATGGGTGTCGAGGTCACTCAAGACCACCACGAAGTCTTTGTGCCCTTTGCGCAGAGCGATTTCATCGATGCCCAGACGGCTGAGCCCCGTTACCTCAATGCAGACTTTTTTGCGCTCACATACTCCATCATCGACCAGACGACATCCTCACT
>CAKZMO010000061.1 GCA_937128595.1 uncultured cyanobacterium
AGATAGTGCCGTCCTGCTTGTCCGAGCTGTTCAGTCAAGATGCGATCGCCCTGCAGTAACTGGATGAACGCAGCCAATCCTTCTGCATCTCCATTTCTGAAGGTGGCTCCACACTGCGCCTGATGAATCAGCGATTTCAGATAAGACCTCTCTTCACAAATGACGCCGATAGGACGCCCTGAGGAGAGAGCCGAATAGAGTTTGCTCGGAGCAACGAGTCCCTCCATGCCTTGTTCCACACTGACCAGAGCTAGATCACAAGCTGTGAGTGAATAGGGTAAATCAGCCCGGTCTTGATAAGGCAGAAACTTGACGTTCTCCAGATCGAGCTGTTGCACTCGCTCCATGAGCTGCTGGCGTTTTGCACCACTTCCGATGATGACAAATTGAATGGGGTCGTCTTTGAGAATCGTGGCTGCATCGAGTAAGGTCTCAACATCGTGACAGCGCCCCAAGTTACCTGAATAGAGAACGGTAAATGGCTCGACCAAGTCGTGTTTCCAAGCAAACCAGTTCCGATGCTTTTCTAGAGGCACAATCCACCGAGGATCTGACCAATTGTGGATAACGTGAATTTTGGGGGCGATCGCCGGATATTTATGAGTGATTCGCTCTTTCATCGTCGAACTCAGCACCACTAAACTTTGGGCTCGTTTCCAGACCAACTGATTCATCCAGTTCCAAAAGCGAGATAGCCGATGATCTGGCTTGACAACGCCCAACTCATTAGCAATATCAGGGTAGAGGTCATACACCAGACAAACGTAAGGAATGCCAAACACCCAGTGAGCCAGCAAACCCAAAATCTGCAAAAACGGAGGAGCTGTCGTGACCATCAATACATCTGAGTGACGACAGGCGCGTAACAGATTAAGCCCCGCACGAATGCAAAATAGCACGCCGTTAATGGCCTTGCCTCGAATGCGTCTCGGCCAAAGGCGGGCAATATTCGATCGCCGTACTGTTACGTTTCCCTCAGTTTCAACAGCGGCAGCCGCAGGGGTCTGAAACGCATAGCCCGGTTGCCCTGTAAATACATTGACATCAATGTTGTGAGGGTCAAGCTGATGCACTAATTCTTCAATCAGTTGTCCAGTGGCAGCAAAGTCTGGAGGAAAAAACTGGGTGATCACCGTTAAGTGGATACGAGGAGAGCGATCGCTTTTGGCTGATGAGCGTTCTGAAGATTGGGCTAATGCTTCAACAGAATGAGGTGCATCGGTAGCCGATTGTGAATCGGTGGAGTCAGACCGAGTTGTGGGTTTGAATGCAGAGAGAGATGAATGATGTAGAGGAGAAGCGTTTTGAGAAAAATCGCATGTTGAATACTTTGGATGTGGACTCACAGGTTTGCAACCTCCAGGGTTCTGTTGAATCACGAGCCAACGTGACTCTGGTCAATTCTGGAGATGCCCCTTCTTCTTTTGTTGCGGTCGTCAAAAATGACTCAGATACTTTAGACAGCCTGAAAACTTGAACGCCTTACAACTTGACGGTTCATTTTTTCAAACGTTCCCTCGCTCCAAGGGTCTACAGTCATTCGGAATGTAGTCTAAAGCTAGCGAGTCTAAATCGTTCGACGGTCAAACACCCTCTCCACGGTTCGATCTCAAAACAGAGAGTCGGAAGGACGGACAAAGTGTACGTGAGGATGAGTCAATGCAGGATACGGATGCGGTAGATTTTGTGGAATAAACCACTAGACTCTCCCTACAGGATGTGGAATTACACTCCCGGAAACTACTCGCATTCTCTTTCAGCTCTTTGATACCGACAATTTCACTCAAGTTTTAGCATTGCACGCGACTATGCGCGTTCCGTCTAAATTCCGTCTAAATATTGACAGGGCTTACGCTAAAGCCATTGGGATGAGCGTGGTATCGATAATTTGTCCTTCATACCGATGGGTGCGCAGATATCCATCCAATGGTTCAAATAGGTGTCTAGTCAATTTTTGAGTATGCTCTCGCCCTGCCATCATTGCTGTGCAACATGATCTCTTGCGGATTGAGTTTCAAACTTAAGCGATCGCCATATTCGAGTTCAGACAGACGAGGGGCAATGATTTCGATGATAGAAGGATCTTGAAAATGCCCAATCTTAGTTTCTGGATGAGGATAATAGACAAAACTCTGAACGCTTTCTCCGTGATGCTCAGCGATGCAGGGAGAAAAAGAAAACGTTTCTGCGGGATAGTCAGAATGCCATTTCACGTTTTGGAAGGTGTATTTGGGTTCTGCCAACTCAAAGGTATATGGGGCAATTGAGACGTTGATTGTGCCTAAGTAAAAATCGCTAAGGTCTAGCCCCAGTTTCTGAAAGTAAGGTTGCTGGATTGCCAAAGTCCCTTTCTCGTAAGGACTGTCTTCTCCCTGGCCTGAAGCAACTCCATACCCTGGCTTGACTACTCCTGTTACGGTCGTCCAATTTAACTGTGTCATCGGTAAAAGCGGATAGGTTTTTGACAGTGAACTTGGTTTTATGGTGCTACGCGCTGATATAAAACCAATCGTTGATGGAGAAGCCGCGCACCGCGCGGCTTCTCCATCAATATCTGTCCTAACCTATCTACGCATTGCTATAGCGCCTTTTTGTAACAAATTGTCTTGGGCATCGAAGGCTCAATCCGCAAGTTCACCAATCGCGCCCAAGTCGATGAGTTCGGGGTCAATTCTCCATCATTGATGAAGCCATTCTCATGTAGAGGCGAATTCCGGGCAATGGGGCTGATGCCGACGAAGGTGACTTTGGCCTGATTCGCCAACGATTTGACTGTTACAAATGCCCGCTGCGTCTGCAATAAGTCGCGCTGCTCGCTTTGGCCTTCTGTTGAGCGATGCTGTGGAGGCTCTGGCAACACCAGAACACGCCGATTCCGCTCAAGGCTAATGGGCGCGGAGCCAAGAGCTTGTCCCGCTAATCTCGGATTAACTCCGTCAGAAACGAGGAATTAAGGGCTGCTTGGCTGATAAAAAGTCGGCCGCCGCTGAGTCAGTGACTCTCTAAATATTTGCCGTGTCGGGACTCAATTCCTTATCCAGCTTTATCTGCTCTAGCATAGATTCCTTTGGTTTTTGAATTGGCTGGGGCACAACTGGCCTAGTCATCAAGCGAAGACGCTACGCTAAACCTCGGAGCCCACCTGACGATGCAATCACAGAGGTGATGATGCTGGCATCTTTTTTGAGAGCGGTTTGGAGTACCTGGCAGCGACAGCGCGTTATCGATATTTCTGATGAATATACGACTTGGCTTTCCTATGGGAATGCTGGATTTTTGGATCCGGGAAATCTGTACTGCTTCGATTTTGCGATGCGTAATTTAGCAGATGATTCACCGCTGCTCGAAATTGGCACATTTTGCGGATTTTCTGCCAACCTGCTCACCTACTACAAAGCTCGCTATGGCCGCTCCAATCGGCTGATTACTACTGATCCGTGGCGGTTTCAGGAAATGTCTGAGGTGCTGCGGCTTGACCTGCCTCAACCTCAGCCCTTATCTAGAGAATCATTTCGTCAATTTATCAAGGAAAGCTATCGGCGCAATGTTGAGTGTTTTAGCGGCTTTGATCTGCCGTATACGGTTGAGCTAGCGTCTAACGATTTTTTTGTCGCGTGGCGGCAGCAGCAGCGAACCACCGATGTCTTGGGGCGATCGCTCCAACTTGGTGGCCCCATTAGCTTTGTCTACATTGATGGCGATCATTCCTATAAGCAAACCTACCAAGACTTTTTGAACTGCGATCGCCATCTTGTGCCGGGGGGCTTCATTTTGTTTGATGATTCCGCTGACGGTTCAGACTGGGAGGTGTGTGACGTGGTGCGCCAGGTGCAGCGCCAGCCCAACTATGAGCTGGTGCTCAAAAATCCTAACTACTTTTTTATGAAGAGACGATAAGCCTTGGTGATATAAATGACGTTCTAGATTAGGATACACGTATTCGTTGGTTCAAATCGTCGTACTGGCTCTTCACACCTGCTTTATGGCTTGTCTTGCTCAATCCGTGCTAATTACTGGAGGGCTCGGATTTATTGGAGGTCATCTTGCGTCGCAGTTGCTCCAAGAGGGACATACTGTGACGCTCTACGATCTTCGCTTACACGGTTCGCAATCCTGGCATGAGGCGCTGCGATCGCACCCTCGCTGCTGCTGGATACAGGCCGATTTGGCAAAGCCTGACCACTACCCTCAACTGGTGGAAAGCCTGAACGGCATCGATACGGTTTTTCACTTTGCCGCCAATGCCAACAGCCGCCAGAGTTTGTGCGATCGCGACATTGACCTCCACTCCGGCATCGAGGCCACCTGGAATTTGCTCTACGCCATGGCAGAGCAGCAGGTGGGTCATATTGTGTTTGCCTCCAGCCAACTGGTCTACGGCGAACCGCCAGGGAGAGTGCTGCACGAGTCTCAAGGGCCGCTGCTGCCCATTTCTCTCTATGGAGCAGCCAAGCTGGCGGCAGAAGGCATTATTAGCGCCCACAGCCACCTCCACGGCATTCGCTCCACCCTCCTTCGATTTGGCAATATTATTGGCCCCCGCATGAGCTACGGCATTGTGCTCGACTTTGTGCGGAAGCTGATGCAAAACCCGGATGAGCTAGAAATTTTGGGGGATGGACGGCAGCAGCGCAACTATCTGCATGTGGACGACGCCGTTCGCGGCATTCTCACCGCTTGGCAACATCGGGGAAATAGCCGCTGCCAAGTGTTTAATGTCGGTAATGACGACTGCATCTCCGCCGCCGAGGTGGCAGCTCTCGTCGCGGCTGAAGTCGTAGACTCTTCTCCCCGCTACTGCTTTACGGGGGGCAAGCGCGGCTGGCGGGGTGATGTGCCTGACTTGCGCTGTGATCTGAGTGCCATCAAGGCCCTCGGCTGGCAGCCTAGCTGTCCGTCTGCGATCGCCGTATCTCGCGCTGCTCGTGCAACCTACGATCTCTATCGCTCCCATGACGTTTTGCTACAATCCTGATCCAGACCTCGACGCCCAGCCCCAAACGCCTTCTCAGACCGTTGAAGGACTATCAGTTGTGATTCCCACCTTTCGGCGCACGTCTCTGTGTGAAACGCTGCTGGCGTCACTGCACGAAAGCCAGAGCCGATGCGAAGCAGCAACAGAAATCTGGGTGATTGATGACAGTCCTGATCCGGATGCTCAACAGATTGAATCCGCCTGCCAGCGCTATGGAGCCCATTACATTTGGCATCATGGGTCGGTGGCGCAGAAGCGGAATGTGGGCGTCAAGCATGGGCAGTATCCTGTCGTGCTGTTTGTAGACTCTGACTGTCGGGCTGAGTCAGACTTGCTCCAGGCTCATGTTCAGGGCTACCGATCCAATAAGAATACCGTGGCGATCGTCGGGAAAACCGAGTTTGAAGGCCCTCAAAACTGGCTGTGGCACGTTGTGGAGCTAACGCCTTATTTAGACGCCTTCGGCATTGCCCACCATCAACTTCAGGTGGTTTGGGGGCCAACCAATAACCTCTCCTGCCGCAAATCTGTTTTTGAGCAGGTGGGCGGCTTCGACGAGCACAGCCCCCAGCCTATTGGTGGCGAAGACGCCGACCTGGGCTATCGTTTCTACCGGCAGGGCTATCTCATGGACACCTGTCCAGAAGCGGTCGTCTATCACTCCACACAAACCTGGAACACTCTAGGACAGTTGCTACAGCGGTTAATCCGCTGGTGTCGGGGTGACATTTATCTGAAGCAGCGCTACTGGACGGAACTGTATTACGACTGCCCGTCTCGGTTTGGCATGGTGCTGCTGCTATTGCTAGTGGCTGTAGTAGTGAGCGTTGACACCAGTCGGTTGCTATGGCTGCTGTGGCCTTTCATCTTCGTAGGGGTCAGCATTGGCAGCGGTGTGGCGCAGCAGATGTGGGGCTCGCCGCGACGACTGCTGAAGCCTGTTCAGGTTCTTGCTGCGGAGGTTATTGTCTTGTTTTATGACGCCTGCTTTCTGCTGCATTGTGGGCGATCGCTCTGCCTCAAGCCGCTGTTTGCTTCTTTGCTCCTCCGTCCTGAAGATGCTCTGGTCATTTGGGAGTGCCGCACCTTTCAGTTTTGGTTGCGAACCGCAGAAGTCGGCATCAGCGCCTGGATCACTATGTTGTTTTTAAGTTTGAGATAGCGCTGAGTTTATGACGTATGGAACTTTTCATTATTGTTGTTTTGCTGGGTTTATTTTTCGTGTTTGTACTGCCGCTCATTCAGAAAAGCTCCATGAATCGAGTGACGCGAGGAACTATCATTTCAACGCAGATTCAATCCTATTCTGACTCCTACGGCAGACGCCATACCCGAAAAATTTTCACCTATGAATTTCAGGACGAACAAGGCAGAACCTGGCGTGGACAAGTGAAGGGCGACCACTTCCAAAACATTCCTGAAGGGAGTTCTATTAAAGTTTACTACCAGGAGAATCAGCC
>CAKZMO010000062.1 GCA_937128595.1 uncultured cyanobacterium
AGGTTAGGACAGATATTGATGGAGAAGCCGCGCGGTGTGCGGCTTCTCCATCAACTATTGGTTTTATATCAGCGCGTAGCACTCTATAACCTTTCAGGCATGGCTACGCTAAAGCAACGCAACGCACCGCCGAGCGGTCATTCTATTTCCAGCAATCGCCTAAGGCAAAGCATCCAGCACTCGATAACCGAGCGATACCGCACGCAATTCCCAGATCCGGGCTTGGGGTAATGGAAACGACTTGAGGGGCTGTCGAAAAATAGCGGAAATCTGTGATGGATCGCCCTCTCCCGTCATCCAGTGAGCAATGGTGCGGCCACTCCAGGTCGCCGTTGCCACGCCGTTGCCGTGATAGGCCAGCGCGTAAAAAACCGATTCGTCTTGGGGAAGCTGTCCCAGTTGAGGCGTCAGATTGGCCGAAATACAAACCAGACCACTCCACGAATGAGTCATCTCAACCTCAGCCCAGGCCGGGAAGAGCGCTCGAAATCGCTGTTCTATCCAGCGACGACAGCGATCGCCATCTGCAGGACTACCCCAGGTGCCGCCCCGTGCCCCAAACAAGCAGCGCCCGTCTGACAAGAGCCGATAATACAGCAGATGATTGCGGGTATCGTAGACGGGATTTTCGGTCGTCCAACCCTGAGCTTCACGTTCTGAACGAGTTAGAGGTCGAGTCGTGACGATGCTAGACAAGACAGGAAGTAAACCTCCTGAAAAGGCAGCATGAAGGCGATCGCTCGTGTACCCATTCGTCGCCACAAGCACCCGTTTAGCACGAAGCGTCCCCCCCGGAGTGTGTAAGTGATGCCATCCATCGTGGCGTTCCCAAGTCTGCACAGGGCTGTAGCTATACACATTACACCCACGCCGAATCAAGGATTGAACCAGTCCCATACTGTATTTCAACGGGTTGAGACCAAAGCCCACATCAATATGAAGTCCGGCAACAGCTTCAGTATTTCGAAAGCCGTAGGCAGTCAGTTCTTCCTGATCCAAAACCTTGCAGGGATAGAGCGCTACTTGCTGCAAAAATTCAGCCTGAGTTGCCAAAGTTCGCTGCCGAGAGGGCTGATGAGCCACCAACAGTTCCCCAGTCCCCTGAGGTTGAATATCAATCGACTCAGACTCTGCAAGATTTCTCACCAGGGCGATCGCCTGACGCTGCTCTTGATAAAACTGACGAGTTTCCTCCAAACCAAACTGCCGCACCAGACTTTCCCCAGAGCGACTCGCAGCCCCTTCGCAACAGAACCCACCATTGCGCCCGGAGGCTCCCCAAGCTGGATAGCCCGCATCCACAACCGCAACATCAATACCTCTCTGAGTCAGGTGCAGCGCAGCCGAAAGTCCCGTCAGTCCCGCCCCAATCACCGCCACATCACAAGTGTGCGATCGCTCTAAACGAGGACAGTCAGGCCGAGGAACCGTCGTTTCCCAATAGCTGCCAATAGGAATCGTGCGGTCATAAACGGCAGAATGATATAAGTCAGCCATGATGAACAGTACAACGCAAAATTTAAGCTAAGACTCCGAAGGCTTACTGCTGCCCACCACGCGCCGTAGCACCACAATTAGCACCACACCTGCCAACGCTCCGCCAATATGAGCAATCCGATTGATGCCATCGGCATAGCCCAGTTGCTGAATTTCGCCTAACACCTGACTGACAACAAACTGCCCCAACACCAATACTTCAATGATGCGTCGCCACTCCCAGCTCAACTTGATCAACAAACTGACCGCAAAGAGACCGAAGACCGCACCCGATGCCCCCAAAGAAACGATGGAGCCAGGTTGCAGCAGCCAGCTCAACACATTCGCTACCAGTCCTGTAATCAGGTAGCTACTAACCACGCCGAGAATGCCTTCTTCCTCTTCAATCAAACGCCCAAAGATGTAGAGCATAAACAGGTTGCTCGACAGGTGCGCCCAGTTCGCATGGCAAAACATTGAAGTAATGAACTGGTATGGCGCTGGATTGGCGTGGTTGAGATATAGGAAGTTGAGGGGCAACTGAAGCGGATGGTCGAGAATATAAACGACCAAGTTGATCAACAGTAGAACAATAACCCCGTTGTAGTTGCGCTGAGCAGGATTGAGGTTGGGGGAAAGATCAGAGGTCATAGGAGGGTAAAGAAGTAGAAGAGTAGAGAAGGTGAATCCCAGTTTTTTATGTATCGGAGCGTCCCGTTTCTCCTGATGGAGAGGCGTTGCCAACGCGGGCAAGATAACTCACACTACATACATTAATAAATTTGATAAATTTGCAAATTTGGAATGCTCCCAGTGGAGGGTAACAATCATTCTTGATTCCTTAGAGGATGTTTGAGAAGTCGTCAATGCTCCTTCAGATCTCTTCTTGCTCCCCTTTTCAACGGGAAAACTACGTTCCAAGTCCCTCTTTTCAAAGGAAAATTTAAGGGGAATTAGTCTTGTTCCAGCGTGGCGTCTAATACTTTTCAAACATCCTCTTATGACTCTATCGAGTCTGCACTCAGGAAACTACTTGGACACTGACGATTTCAGGGTGAGCGTTGCTTTGTTGTCAATCAAAGAGTCCGCGCTGAAATGAGAAAAGTAGCGTCGCACTGCCGGAGGAAACTGAGGAAAGTCAAATTGGGCATCGCCGCCGCAGATGTCAGCCCAAAAGTATCGCAGATGAGGAACAAGTGTTTCAGCTTCAGCTTCAGGCAAGCTCAAGGGCGGATCGGTCAATAGCTTCATCATAAAAGGATGCGATCGCTCAGCAATGCGTTCTCGCGACTGATGCTGCAAGTCCTCGCATACTTCAACCGCTTGAATGTGACGGGTTTCAACGTTGAGGTGCTGCCCGGACTCATCTTGCCAACCTTGCAAAATTCGGTAGGGGTGAGGGTAGCTGACCAGTGATCCTGTTGTAATTTCAGTCATGTGCGAAGGCGAGAGAAGGCGATCGCCCTCGTCTTCCACGTCCACGTTTTGGCCAACAGGCATGGGGATCTGGCTAACGGGCATCTGAGCAATATCTTGCACATGGAGATGCCCCGTAAAAATCAGCCCAACCTCAAATTCTTTGAGAATAGCCAACAATTCCGCAGCGTTTTCCAGCATGTAGCGCTTACCCAAAGAACTACGCCCCTGTCCAGGCAAGTGCTCAATCACATTGTGGTGAACCATCACCATGACATATTCGGGCTGAGCATCAGAGTCCTCTAGCACCGCCTGACGAGACTGCTTCAGAACTTGCTTCAACCACTGCAACTGGGCATCATCAATGCGTCCAGAGTATGTCTGCTGTCCTTGCGCATCAAAAAACACCGAGTTGAGTCCAATCACCCGAACTCCGGGCATCACTTCGTGGGTGTAGTAGAGAGGTGGCATGGTTGCCTGAGCTAACCCAACGTCCTTTTGAATTTGCTTAGCCTGCGCCGAAAAGCTCGATTTTGCGTAATAGTCTGAAAACTCGTGGGCTGCAATGGCGCGATCGCTCCCGATGTGTAGAGGGAGGTCGTGGTTTCCCGGCACCACATACACCGGATAGGGCAGTGCTGAGAGCTGAGCCGATAACCACTGATGGTTTTCGGGTTCTCCGTCCTGAGTCAAATCTCCTGGCATCAGCAAGAAGTCCAGATCAAGCTGGGCAAGGTGTGCAAGTGCCGCTTCAAAAATCGGAATACTGAATTCTGTGCGGTGAAAACGAGGATTGGGATCAGGAACCGTGCTCGGCAAAGCGATGTGAGGGTCGCTGGCGATCGCAAATCGAAAGCTCAAGCTCATGACAGCATCAATAGACAACCTCTCCAATCTTAGTCGCTTCTCATCCAGAGCATTCTGGTTACAACACGCAAAGCACGTTCAGCACAACCAAGCCTCACCCCATCATCAATCTCAGTAGTATAGCGACGCAAATCGATTAAAATATACATTAAATAGCTGTTGATTTTACGTAAGAAGACCGCATCCGCATGAAGATTTGACTGGCTGCTCGTCCCACATCGCTTCACCTCAACTCGACTCTCTAATCAGTCTATAGAGTCACATCAGCGCCTCAATTCCCCTATATTCACAGTTGCAACGTTGCAGGAATGTAGTCCTTTTTGCCTCGGCTCACAAGAGACATCATTTCTTCATTTGTTAAATACGATACTTTTACAGAAAAGCACCGGATATTTTCCTCGTTGGGCTGCAGATTGAATCGTGTAGCTATCCGTCACTACACATGACTCTTTTCTGAATATCGTTGACCCAAAAGGTAGACCCAGTCATGTCTGATCAGTCGAGTTCCGTGTCGTCTCACAATCCTGAATCTGCGGTACAAATTATTGGCGAAACAGGCGGCACCGTCGTGTATGTATTTCCAGGTGGTGACGCTCGTGTCAAAAAAGGAAAAAAACTCGTCGAACGGTTACGAGAAACGGCTCAGGCCACAGATTCTCTGATTTACCGTCCTGATGAATCAATTCCTTCATTAACAATTTCACCCGATACCCAGCTAAACCTGAAAAAACCACGACCTAAGCCCCTAATTTCTTCCTCGCTCCGTCAGGGAGGACAAGCTAATTCAGGCGATCGCCCCAAAAAGTCGCCATCGTCTCACTCGGGCTCTAAGGCAGCATCTGTTGCTAGTTCTCTCGACACGACTACTCTTGGACAGAAGCTGATCGAAGCCAAGCTGATTTCTGAAATCCAGCTCCAAGTCGCCACCTATGACTTGCAAACATCCAGCATGGGACTTGCCGAAATCCTGATTGCCCGTGGCTGGGTTACCAAGGAGGCGATCGCCCCTTTTATCAAGCTCTAGAACTGCAGAGCAGCGCCTCCAAAGCTCACTAATATTCTGGCAATCACGGCAAAAACCCTCCGTTAGCAGCATAAATTGGCACCATAAAACCAAAGGTCAGCGCTCTCATAAAGAACGCTGACCTTCGTCTTTACATTTTCCAGAATCATTAAGCAGTCGGTTATCCTGTCAGAAGCGATGGCCTCACAGTGTGAACCAGATGACACGATGGAAATTTTGGTTGCCCCTAGCCTTGGGATTTGTGCTAGCGATTGGTGTGGCGATCGCCCGCCCAGCTATTCCGGTGTGGGGACAAACTCTGCACTATTTTTCAAATCAGCGGTACGAAATACCCGATACGGCTGGAGAAAATGAAGGACAAACTTCGGAACAATCGAAATCTGCTGAAGCTGACACTCAGATACTCGCTCCAAACGTCTCAACTACAAGCACTGTCGATTTACCCGCTAGATCGACAGCGAACCGTCGCTATGCCTCTACTGCATCTACTAATACAGTCTCCTTCAACAGCCTGGTGCAGCAGTCAGAGGCTATGTCAGGATTGTTCACGCTCTATCGCCATCGCAGCACAGAAACACTGTACCTCTCCCTACAACCAGAACAGTTCAACCAAAACTACCTCTGTCTCATGACGCTGTCATCGGGGTTGGGAGAAATTTTTTATCGAGGCTGGTCATTAGGAGACCTCGCATTCCAGTTTCAGCGGGTGCGGGACTCTGTTCAACTGGTCATTCCCAACATCTACTTTCGCACTCAGCTCAATGATCCCCAGCAGCGCTCAATTGACCGCTCGTTCAGCGATTCGGCGATCGCCAGCATGCCCATTGCCGCGACAGACTCAGAGACTGGAGCCGTCCTCATTGATTTGAGCGAGATGGTACTCCAGCGGCAAGATTTGGCAAACTTGTCGTCTATTGTGACGTTTATTTTTGGCGGCAGCTACAGCTTAAATGCAGACTCGTCCTACATTCAAGACGCAAAAGCCTTCCCTCAAAACTTAGAACTCAACACCATCTACAATTTTTCAGGTTCAAACGTTCCCTTCTCTCTCAGTAGCATTCCTGATCAAAGGGCGTTTAACCTAGGAGTCCACTACAGCTTCTCAAAACTGCCAGACCATACTGGATATCAGCCCCGGTTGGCCGATGAGCGGGTTGGCTACTTTATTAACGCCTATCAAAATTTGTCCCAAACCACTCAAGTCCAGCCTTTTGTTCGCTATATCTGGCGCTGGGGTTTGGAAAAACAACAGCCAGATCTGACGCCTTCGCCCCCTCGGGAACCGATTGTGTTTTGGATTGAAAACACAGTTCCAGAAGAGTATCGGGCGGCGATCCAAGAGGGCGTCCTATTGTGGAATGACGCCTTCGAAGCCGCAGGCTTTGAGAATGCCTTGGAAGTTCGCCAAATGCCTGATGATGCAGACTGGGATCCGGCAGATATTCGATACAACACGATTCGCTGGACAACCTCTCTCTATCCGTTTGGAGCGGTGGGCATTCCGAGAGTCAATCCACTGACGGGGCAGATTTTGGATGCAGATGTAGTGATCGATGCTGGCTTCGTTCGCTTTATGCGAGACACATCGGGCTTTTTAGCTCAGCAAAATAGTCAGTCTGGAGCAAGCTCATCTCTCCCCAACTCCCAGCTTTTGAATCCTCAGTTCTGCAATCCGGCACTGAGCGAACCTTACTTGCGCTGGACTGAGCACCAGAATCAGAGACAGTCGGGAGCCAACACAGCCCGATGGCAATCGATTGCAGCTCGGATGAGCAACGAAGATGGCTGTTATGGAATGGGTCTATCTAGTCACGGAGCTATGGGTGCCTTGACCCTCACAACTCTGGGCAACACGCTTCCGAGCGGAGACGAGATGGACAAGCTCGTCCAGCAATTTCTGATTCACCTCACTGCTCACGAGGTCGGTCATGCACTAGGACTACGCCACAACTTCCGAGCTAGTACCATGCTCGCCCCTGAAGAGCTCAACGATCGCACGATTACTCAGGCTCGCGGATTAACGGGATCGGTGATGGACTACGCTCCGGTCAATTTGGCTCCAGCAGGCACTGAGCAGGGAGACTATTTTTCGGTAGCGATCGGAGAATATGACACTTGGGCGATCGCCTACGGCTATACGCCTACAGATGCGGTTCTTCCCATTCAGGAGCGGTCAGAACTGGAGGCGATCGCTCGTCGTGCCCCCGAGTTGGGCATCACCTACGCAACCGATGAAGATGCCTACGATCCCCTCAATCCCAGTGCCAACCTGTGGGATTTGAGCAGCGATCCTCTCCAATACGCCCAGTGGCAAATGGACAATGCCAAAGCCGTGTGGGAGAAACTGCCCAGCCGCTACCCTCTGCCAGGAGAGAGCTACAGTGAGTTGCGCGATCGCTTTGATGTCGTCTATGACTACTTCTTTGGCCAAGTCTTCAAAGTCATGCGCCATGTCGGAGGCCAAGTGTTTAACCGCGATCGCCGAGGCGATCCGGGAGGACGACAGCCCTTTGAAATCGTGCCTCTCGAAGACCAGCGTCAGGCTCTTCAAGTATTGAGCGACTACGTTTTTGCACCTGATGCGTTCAACTTCCCTCCCCAGCTCATCAGCCGACTGGCTCCTTCTCGCTGGTGGCACTGGGGCAGCGACCCAGCAATGGTGAGGCTCGACTATCCGGTCTATGACAGCATTTTATGGCTGCAAAGCCTTACCCTGACACAATTGCTCTCATCAGAGCGGCTTAGCCGCATGAGAGATGCTGAGCTGAGCTACACCGCCGACCAGGTGCTTTCACTGCCAGAATTATTTGAAACGCTTACAACCGATATTTGGTCAGAAGTACTGGCCGATGAACCGAACGAAATTTCTAGCCTGCGTCGAGGCCTGCAACGACAGCACCTCAAGATCATGAGCAACATGGCGCTGCGCAACATCGACGCACTGGATGAGGCAACAAACTTTATGGATGCCGTAATTGCCTTCGAAACCTTGGACGCGCCCGAAGATGCTCGGGTGCTTGCCAGCTACCAACTCCGCCAGCTCGGAGAGACCCTGTCAAAAACTCTCCGCCGCCATGACGATGACCTCGATGTGTTGACTCTGGCTCATCTACAAGACGCTCTCGATCGTATCGACAAAGTCGTTAATGCTCCCCTGCGATCGCGCTAACATAGTCCTCTCCACCGACTCAATCTTGCTGCTCCTTGATTTGTAAAGAGCTATTGTTACATTCGCAAAACATGTAAACGTCCCTTTTACAATTGCAGATTCGGGCACATCCATAGAGAATGGGAACTCCAGAGAAATTTTATCTTTTGTTAAGAATGAGCATTATTACTTATCGCTAGGACATACACTGATTATCAATTGCTGAAGCAGAAGCGTCTCTGTTTCTCTCTCAGTGGTTTTTCTGTTTATGGGTTCTAGTTATCTCAGCATGCTTGAAGAAGCATCGGAGGATCGCCCAAATCACTCTCGAATAAGCGATCGCTCGTTGATTTCATTTTGAGCTTTTGGTGCATTTTATGGATATTCAGTCTGTTATTTTGTTGGGTCTTGTGGTTGCCGTTCCGGTGACCTGTGTCTCGCTATATAACCACGTCACGCTGGGGTTAAAGTAAGGGAAATTCAACCCAGAATGAATGATTCTGGACAACGCTTCCCATGTCTGTGAACCCTGAAAACTCAGTTCATGCTATTCAACGGGCGATCGCCTATTTAAAGTCGCCCCAAGCTATTCGCGATCGATGTACGCAGCTTTTTGAGCTTGCCCTTGACGGTCAGCTTGAGCATTTTGAAGTAAACCTGGATCAGCTTCCACGGGTGGCTCAATATGTCAGCGACATCACCCTCAAAACATATCCAGACCTCAAGATTCCATTCCATAGCCGATGGCGTCATTTCGAAGTAGGTGACCCATTTCGGCTTGATAATTTTTACACCCAGATGCGATCGCTCGACAAGAGAGAATCCGTGCGAGCGTCCATCGATCTAGCCGTGGTGAGTGTGCTTTTAGACGCCGGGGCTGGGCAGACTTGGCGCTATCACGAAGCCCAAACCGGACAAGTTTGGGGACGGTCAGAAGGCTTGGCGATCGCCAGCTTTCATCTGTTTTGCAGCGGCGCATTTTCTAGCGATCCCAACCAGCCTTTGCGCGTCGATGCCAAAGCCTTGCGAGACTTTTCCTTAAACCAACTCGCCGCAGGCTTTCAGGTCACAGCTAGCAATCCACTCGTGGGATTAGAAGGGCGTCTGCATCTGCTGCAAACGCTTGGTGAGGCTCTAGAGCGATCGCCCCATCTATTTGGCACCGACCCGGCTCGTCCTGGCAATTTGGCAGATGCCCTAGAACAACAGGCCATTCCTTCGACGAACTCTAACCCTTCGACCCAGCGCATTTTGAAAGCGGAGTCGATTTTGGCCGCAGTACTCGATGGGTTTAGCCCCATCTGGCCGGGACGAGTGGCAGTTGGCGGAGTCAACTTAGGAGATGTTTGGCCTCATCCAGCCCTGCCTCAGTCATCCGTAGGAAGCAACCTCGTCCCTTTCCACAAGCTGTCTCAGTGGCTCACCTATTCCTTGCTCGAACCGCTGCAACAGGCCAGCTTAACCGTGGTGGAACTAGACCGCCTCACCGGATTACCTGAATATCGCAATGGCGGTTTGTTCTTGGACTTAGGCGTGCTGCGTCCAAAGCATAAAGCCGTCACCCAACAGCAGCATCCTCCAGGCTCTAGCGTGATTGTGGAATGGAGAGCCTTGACGGTGAGCTTGCTCGATCGGGTAGCACCGCTGGTACGAGATAGCCTCAATCTATCGGCTTCAGACCTACCCCTCGCACGGGTGTTGCAAGGTGGAACCTGGAGCGCAGGTCGTGCAATTGCGCGCGATCGCCGCTCTGATGGGTCACCCCCGATTCAAATTGAAAGCGATGGCACAGTATTCTGAAGCCGTAATTTTTGGGGCACTACAAACGTCGAACCGCTTGAGTCACAGGAGTTGAATAGTTTTCGAACCTTTGAGCACTGAAAGAAGAATCGATGGTTCAACTGACGCCCTAAACCTCGATTTTTCTGAAAGTTCAGAAATTCTGTTTCAACCTGCACAACCTTACTGTTTTGCCTCTTTCTTCATGAATAAGGTATGAGAGCCAGTTTCGGTTCTGTCCTGCCTGACCCACCTCATCTTAAACATCAAGCATCATCGCAACTGCTTAGATTCGGTGCCTGATGATGTTAAGAACCTCTGGGAGAGAGGACGGAGCTATCCTACTGAGGAAAAGTCTCCAACGCTTACTGAGGAAGGAGTATGGCTTGTTCCTGATGTTCATCTCTCAGGGGGTAAGATGCCAACCCGCACCAATCAGCCACCGCTACCTTACGGAAATTATGTTCCGGTGAGACCTTTACCTGATCCCTCGTGGAACCGTAACGACACCGATGATCTCGATCTAGCCGGATTGCTTCAAGTCCTGCGTCGTCGCGGTCTGCTCATCGGTGGTGTGGCGATCGCGGTCGCTTCTGTGATCTGGGTCTGGACTTTGACCCGCACTCCTACTTACCAAGGGCGATTTCGAGTCTTAATTGAATCTGTTGATGACAGTGATGCCTCGCAGCAACTGCTCTTAGAAGAAGCAGCTCAACTTCGAGACACCGTAGACTATGACACGCAAATCGAAGTATTGCTCAGTCCGGTGTTGCTGGAGCCAATCAGTCGCGAAGTTCAAGAAGATTTTCCAGAATTTTCTGTATCGCAACTTGCTCAAGGACTTAGTATCGGTCGTTTGCGAGAAACAAAAGTCTTAGAAGTCAGCTATCGTGGCACCGATCCTCAGCTCATTCAAACCGTTCTGGAGACAACGGCTCAATATTATTTGGAATACAGCTTTGAGCAGCGTCAGGAAAGCTTGAAGCAGGGGATTCAGTTTGTCGATGACCAGCTGCCTGAATTGCGCGATCGAGTCAATGAGCTACAAGTCAGGCTCGAACGGTTTCGCCAGCAGTACAATCTGCTCGATCCGACCAATCGAGGTCAGGATCTATCTGCCCTGTTGAGCGAAGTCGAAGGCCAGCGGCAGCAGCTTCAGAGCGAACTGTCCCAGGCGCGATCGCTCTTCCGTAGCCTCCAGGGACAACTTCGCGTCTCTCCTGAGGAAGCCCTAGCAGCGGCAGCCCTGAGTGAGTCGCCCCGCTATCAGTCTCTGCTCAATCAGATGCAGGAGCTGGAAGCTGAAATTGCAGTGGAGTCAGCAAAGTATCAGCCCAACAGTCCTCAAATCCAAGTCATACAAGAGCGTCGTGCCAATTTGGAACCGTTGTTAGCAGCAGAAGCTAGGAATGTGTTGGGCGATCGCTTTACCGCAGGGGCGAGTCCCCAAGTCGATGGCAATCTCACCCCCACCGCCCTTGATTTAGGACGACAGCTGATTGATGCCGCCAACGACGTGCAAATGCTTCAGGCTCGCAGCCAGACCCTTGCCGAGGTCGAGCAAAACCTAAAACAAGAATTTGCCCTAGTGCCCTCTCTGGCTCGGGAATATACCGATATGCAGCGAGAACTGGAGATTGCGACCGAAAGTCTCAACCGCTTCCTCAACACTCGCGAAACCCTTCAAATCGACGCGGCTCAGAAGTCTGTGCCTTGGCAGACGATCGCCGAACCGTCCACGTCGCGTATTCCGATCTCGCCGAATATTCCTCGCAACCTAATATTAGGAGCGGTTGCAGGTTTGCTGGCAGGAGGCGTTGCTGCACTGCTAGCCGAAAAATTAGACCAGGTCTATCACTCACCTGATGAGCTGAAAGAGGCGACTCAACTCCCCCTCCTGGGCATCATTACCTTCCATCCGGATTTGGACGACACGTTGGTAACTGGGTCGTCTGACCCAAGTGGAACAACACTTCCAGACAAACGTAAACAGAATGTTTATCAGTCTTCTATGTTCTTCGAGGGAGTCCGCTCTCTCTACACCAACATTCGTTTTTTGGGCACTGACGAACCCATTCGCTCCCTGGCGATTAGTTCTGCGATCCCCGGCGAGGGAAAAACCACCTGCTCCCTCAACCTAGCTCGGGCTGCTGCCATCATGGGACAGCGTGTCTTGGTGGTCGATGCCGACTTGCGATCGCCCAAACATCACAACCGCATGCAGCTCTCCAACATGCGCGGATTGAGCACGCTGATTACCGAGTCTCTCCGAATTCAAGACGTGGTGCAGCAATCGCCCTTGGAAGCAAACTTACATGTGCTCACCGCAGGGCCGCTCCACCCCGACCCAGTGAAGCTACTCTCCTCCCGTCGTATGCAAACCGTCATGGAGCAGCTCAAAGCCGCTTATGATTTGGTGATCTATGACATGCCTCCCATCATTGGCTTTGCCGATAGTAACTTAGTTGCAGCTTACACCGACGGCATTGTGATGATTGTCGGGCTAGGCAAGACTGAACGAGCCGCTGTTTCACGGGCGCTAGACGAAGTTCAGATGTCTCCGGCTTCGATACTAGGTGTCGTTGCCAACGGCATTAAGCCCTACACCACTAATGATTACGGAAATTACGGCTATTACTCTCGCTACTACGCCAAGTCTAAGGCAACAGAAGAACCGGAAGCAGAGACGGCGTTAAGACCTTTCTCTTCGATTGAGCCGAACCATGAACCCAGCGCCAACCATCAAGCCTCTACGTTAGAGAGAAAAACCGCTCAATCTGGGTCGCTGTATCCTCTCACTCCTCAAACAGGCTGGCAATTTCAAGAACCAGATTCCCCATCTCCCTCGTCTAGCTCAGCCTCCGACTCAACAGAGGCCTATGACCTACCCCAGGAGTCTCCTGAAGAATCGCTCACAGAGCATTCAGATCTCAATGGATACCAAGAGTCCGATTATTTTCCCGACAGTACGGACAACAGTGCTGTCAACGGATACATATCTGAGACGCCAGAAACTGACTCAGATACTGATCTGCGCTCAATCTATGAGCAAAGCAACGGCTGGGGCTCTCCCACTCCAAACAGTGCTGACAGTGTAGAGGAAGATGATCTTGAGCAATCAGCGGCTACCTCACATCGACAAAATTCTGAATCAACGTCCCCCTATTTAGAAGAACCTGATGAGTCTCATGCCTTCACCGGCATGTCGAGGCCGCCTGCCTCGCCATCTCAGCACTACGAAGAAGAAACGGCTTCGACGACCCAAGCTGCCACCATGCCATCGGGTCGAGCCAGATTGAATCAAACCCTAGAAAGTTTGTCGCTTTCGCAAAAGATAACGGCTGGGGTCGGAGCGATCGCCCTCATCGGACTGGTGGGATGGGCTGTGTTCAGCCGCGTCTTTTCTACGTCGTTTCCAGAGCCTGTGCCACCCGTGGTGACAGAAGGTTCCGAAGCCGAATCTCCATCCGATCCGCCCATTGCTGGAGAACTGCCTAGTACCAATCCTGAGACCAACCCTGGTTCCACTGAGGAGAGCACGAGCGCTGAAGATGGCACTAATCCAAATGTTGCAGGTTCAGACACCAGCACAAGCCCGCCAACTGATTCATCTACACCAACCGATGAACCAGGACTCACACCCACCGAAGTCGAAGATCCTTTCGCTGAGGCCGTGCGGCTGGCAGAAGAAGCCTCGACTGCGGGAGAAACTGCTTCAAACCCTGAAGAATGGTCACAAATTGCGGAGCAATGGCAGCGAGCCTCAGCCCTGATGGCGATCGTGCCACCGGATAGCGAACAGTTCGATACCGCGCGCGATCGCGCAGTGCTGTATCGCAATAACAGCGAGTTTGCCCGTCAAAAAGTGCTTCAGCTTCTACGAGACCAAGATGGGAGCAACTAACTCCTATTCAGCCAATACGATGCACGGTCTTGCTGTCACTAATGCTGCCTTGCTCTCAGAACACGATCGGTATTTGAAGCCGTATTCGCCTATCAAATTCGCCATCAATAGGCAGGAGACCGTCAGCAAACTACCTCTCCAGGTTGGTCACTGTCAACCGCTTTCTGATGACTCCCATCGTGACGAATCTCTATCGTCTTGTAGGTGGCAATGCTCCCAAACGTTCGACATCCTAGAGATGCGACGCTCATAATCGTGTGCAGAGTTTGATCAGAAGAAGGAGTAAACGTGAGTCAACGCATTGTCATCACAGGCGTCTCTCAGGGACTGGGTCGTGCCATGGCCGAAGGATTTATCGATGAAGGTCATACTGTGGCGGGCTGCGCGCGATCGCCAGATGCGATCGCCCATCTCCAGAAAGCCTATCCCTCACCCCATCACTTTGCTCAGGTGAATGTGGCAAACGCTCAACAGGTTCAAGATTGGGCGGATGATGTGGTCAAATCAGTAGGCGTTCCCCATCTCCTGCTCAACAACGCAGGTATCATCAATTCTCCAGAGAACCTCTGGAATGTGCCGATCGATGAATTCGACACTCTCATCGATGTCAACATCAAAGGTACTGCCAACGTGATTCGCAGCTTCTTGCCAGCCATGATTGCCGCTGGTGAAGGTATTGTGGTGAACTTTAGCTCGGGTTGGGGACGCTCGACTTCGCCCCAAGTCGCGCCCTACTGCGCCTCAAAATGGGCCGTCGAAGGACTGACTCAGGCGCTTGCACAAGAGTTGCCTGCTGGATTAGGGGCGATCGCCCTCAACCCCGGCATCATTCACACGTCTATGCTCGAAACTTGCTTTGGTTCGTCGGCCTCAGCCTATTCATCCGTATCCCAATGGCAGAAACAGGCAATTCCTTTTCTCTTGCAGCTCAAGGCAAAAGATAACGGCCGATCGCTTACAGTGCCGTCATAGAAGATGCCCAAGACCAATATGAAATCTTGTCAAGCGGGTATTCAATGCAAAGATTTCGTGATTTCCGAGCCATATACCCTTGCGATCTACCCACCCTGACTCGTTAAAATGAACAAAGATTCACTGCGGCGTTGGTGACTGCCAACAACGTTTTACGATCTATGCTTTTCGAATAAGGGAACCGAGCGCGCTGGTGGCAGTATACCGGGCGCACGCAAGTGCGAAACCCGGAAACTTAAAATCAGCGACATGGATCCCACCTGGGAACCCCAGGTCGAAAACTGAGGCAAGACGGCGTTGCGGTGGATTCAGATTTTTTTGACCCCTTACCCTCTGGGTAGGGGGTTCTTTTGTGAGGCAGTGGCTGCTTCTCACTTTGGGAAAGACGTGAATGAACAACAAATTGTGAATGCTGTGCGTATTGTGAAATCTGCGAGTGTAGTCACCCAAAGCGCAAAGCAAAGCGAATCGCTTCTGTGCGCTCATCGATTTCTCACTGGAGAAACGACCTGAAGGATTCCCCCCAAGCATTCACCCTCATTTTTTGGAGATTGCAGTTATGACTTCCCGTCTGTTCACGTCAAAACGGCTGATTCATGGGTCTCTCGGAATTGCGGCAGCAGTTCTCAGTAGCGTTGCTGTTGCCACTGAGGCGATCGCCCGCAGCGCTGGTGCTGGCTTAGGTTATTCGAGCCAAATCGATGTCTCTTACTGCTCGACTTACCTGACCTCCCAAGACTCAGGTTCACGCATCAATATTCGTGAAGGCCCTGGGACTAACTTTTCTGCGCAACACTATGGCATTACAAACGATTGGGTTGATATTCTGAATCGAAACGGCAATCCAAACACTTGGATGTCGGCACAAGACGGTCAGGGCTTCACCTGGTATCAGGTCGGATTTCCCTCTAGCCGTGCCTATGGCTGGGTGCGGGGTGATTTTATCTCTATCCCTCCTGCCCAGTGCCGTAACTAGAACCTTCTTCTCCAACAGCACCATGACTCGATATCGCGTACTCGCTGCTGACTACGACGGGACATTAGCCACCGATGGTGCGGTCACTGACGCAACCTTAGCTGCCCTCCAGCGATGGAAAGACTCGGGGCGGCAGCTTGTTTTGATTACGGGGCGACAGTTTGACGACTTGCTGGACACCTTCTCAGCCCTCGACCTGTTTGATTTAGTGGTGCCTGAGAACGGTGCCATGCTTTACTGGCCGAGCGATCGCACTGAGAAATTACTGACCGCCCCGCCTCCCGAGAAATTTATCGATCAACTGCGCGATCGCATTCTTCAAAGCAATCATCCCCAATCAGTCGCAGGTGAATTTAGTTCACTCGTCAGCAATCAAGGGTTGGAATGGCTCGGCATTGGCCGCGTCATTGTCGCAACCTGGATGCCCCACGACGACACCGTTCGCGACCTGATTCGCGAGCTAAACCTCGATCTACACATCATCATGAACAAACGAGCCGTGATGGTGTTGCCCAAAGGCGTTAGCAAAGAATCGGGACTCTATGCTGCCCTAGCAGAGTTAGATGTTTCGCCTGAGGAGGTCGTGGGTGTTGGCGATGCAGAAAATGACGCTGATTTCCTCAAACTCTGCGGCTGCTCCGTCGCTGTTGAGAATGCTCTACCGAGCCTCAAAGCCCAAGTCGATCGGGTCACTCAGGCCAGTCGCGGAGACGGCGTAGTGGAACTCATCGATCAGATTCTCGCCGCTACATCTTGATCTTTAGCTGCATTCAAGACTATTTTCTACGCTCAAGTGTTGGAGTCGCTAAGGTCACGCCCACATCGGTTGGGAGTTGCTTGGAAATTTCTGATGGTTTCTCCATTGCAACTCGATGAAGTTGCGACTCTCCTTGCTGAAAAAATCACCAGGCAGAAAAAAACGCCATGTAGCGGTTATAGGTTTTGAGGCCAACGAGATGCAGAGCTTTTTTCGTATTGCTTGCCAATTGGTCATACCACGCTCGCAATGTTGGCTTATAGTCATGAACTGAATCGTGAACGACTGTAAACCCTGCTTTTTCTGCCGCCTCAATATGACTATGATGCAAGGCTAAAAGAGTTCCTGGAAAAAAGAGCTAACCCACAACCATCGAAACAGGATAAGGCTCCCGCTCTAAGGAAAAGAACTGATGAACCGCCCACCCTCCAGGAACAAGAGCGTCATACATTTTTTGATACAGTCCGATCAGTTCATCGGGTCTGACATGCTCCAATGAACCCATAGAAAGAATGCGATCGCACGTTTCACAACCCCAAGATTCTGTGACGAAATCGATTAACGCAACATCAAACCCTAGAGTATTTCGTCCATAGTCCAACTGCTCCTTTGATAGCGTAAGTCCAGCTAATTTGCCGTAAAGAGCGATCGCCACATGATTGAGGCTTCACCTGAGGTTGAGGGAACGACAGCGTAAGAATACCAGTAGGAATCAAGGCAGCACCAACCATATTCCACCAAGACCAATATTCACCCAGAGAGATTGCGGCAGCAATCGCCGCAAAGATAGGTGTCATCAAGTTCAACGCCGTAGTCAGAATAGGATAGAGATGCTTAGCGGCATAGCTGCAACAGAGAGTCGGAACCACCGTTGACAGCACTCCCAATCCTAGTGCGATCGCCCATACATTGGGCTGAACTAAATTTTGCAAAAGTTGTGGCGTCGAAAACAGCGCCAGTGGAAGAACCAAAACTGATCCCATCGCAAAAGTTGTAAAGGCAACGAGGGGAGGAG
>CAKZMO010000063.1 GCA_937128595.1 uncultured cyanobacterium
TGTCGTTCGTCGTTTGATCTTTGCTTTGGTAATTTCGATATCAAACAGGCCATTTGCATCTAGCGACTTGAGCGCTCGCTGGACGCTGCGTCGGCTAATGCCGATTTTTTC
This sequence comes from uncultured cyanobacterium, assembly GCA_937128595.1. GTDB lineage: Bacteria > Cyanobacteriota > Cyanobacteriia > CAKZMO01 > CAKZMO01 > CAKZMO01. Next base: position 112 of record CAKZMO010000063.1, read on the forward strand.
GGCCAGATGAGCCGTGTCGATTTCAATAGCCTTGCTGTCGCCGAAGGGTAGGTGGACGTTGAGCCAGCAGTAAACCTTTAGTTCTGATTCAGTCATCTCAAAAATGCGGGGTAGGTCGGTCTCTGTGAGTTTGTAGAACTTCATGCCGCCACCTCCGAAACAACCTCGAATGTGACCTGGACATCAAATGATAGGCATGATGCTGCGATGTTAGGGATTTGTTCTTGCTCCCGACCGCGACCAAAGAGATGCAGTCGCTTTTGGTGTTCGGGGTAGAAAGCAGAATAGACAAGGATTTGACCTAAACCCGACTTCCAGTCGCCGATTCGTTTCACCTCAATGATTTCAGTTGAAGTCAGCAGGTCAATGCGACCTGCTGGGGTTTTGACCTCGGGGAGTCCATGCAGTTGAGCATTGAGGCGATCGCGGACTTGAAATTCTATGCTTTCTAAAGCGTGAAGCCTGAGCCCATACACATCTGGATCAATCCAACCTTTCTTATCAAGGGCTTTAAGAGCACGGCTCACCGTCCCTGGATTGCAGTTGAGGGCCGCAGCCAGTTCCCTCACTCCGAGATTGAGCGGGCGATACGAGCTACGCTCAGGTAAACCAACGCCAAAGGGGTCAAGGGTTCTCAAGTAATACAACACCTTAAGTTCTGCGGGTTTCAGTTCTGTGCAGGCACGCGCCCACTCTTGGTTTGTGAGAGTATAGAATTTAGAGATGTGGCGGGGTCGTTCAGCTTTTGCCATGGTGGCTCCAGTACAGTAGGCTTGGCTTAGTTAAGAGCTAATTCTACACCATGATTTGGCTAAAAAGGTTAGTCCATGACTAAAAAAGTTAGTCTTCAGCTAATTTCTTCTCAAGTGTTTGACCTAACACTCAAAAATTTTTCGATCAAAGGAACGGAGCTGAGCCGTGCTTCGGGTGTGACTGGAGCCGTGATTTCAGATTTTCGGAAAGGCAAAGCCAACCCCTCAACGGCAGTGGTCGAGAAGTTGGTGGATGCAATGGAAGAACTACGCCCTGGTGCGTGGCAGTTTTTCTACTCACAGTTGGCAGCGGCTAGAGGACCTCTGGACGTAGCGGCTCAACTCAACTTCATCGCCGATGAGCTGAGAAAAGATCAGCAATTTCACAGAATTAACGTAGCGGCAAGTTAATTAAACTCCGGTTAACGATAGATTAACTGAAGTCACTCCATGGATCTCACTCAGAAGGAGTAAATGTCTCCATCAAATCGAGCGCCGGCTGCATCTTTTGTTGTTGGCTGCGGCGGTCATACCGCTCTCGTTGAGTCTTTCGACTATGCTTCATCGCCAGAGCCAGACCATCCATTTGCGCTTCTGAAGCTCCAATTTCATAACAATACGTCACGAGCATGTCTCGGATTAAGTGAGGATTAGGCGCTTTTCCTTCACCAAAAAGATTGACACTCGCCCGGTAGATTGCGTGTCGAAACAGTTGGTAGAGAGATTCTGAAGTCAACGGATTGCCATTGAGCTGAGTGAAAACGTACTCGTGCTTTGGATTCAGTACGCCTCGCCACTTCTCTAGCCATTCTTCTAAAATCGGATAAATTACTTCAGGGATTTTCAGGCGATGCTGGCCATATGTTTCCCCTGTTTTGTAGTCATCGGCCTCTAGCGAGATGAACCACTCTCCCTGTGGATCGGGAAAGAAGACTTGCTGCTCTATCCTCCCTTTCACCAACGACCGTCCAAGTACCAACTCCCTAAATGTTCGCTGCCGATCCGGTGGAACATACCCTAGTAGAGCTGCAAGCAAATACCGCTCATAACTACGAGCAATGGCTCGCGGAGTCCTTGAATCGCCATCTGAAGTGAATGGATTGCAGTCTTTTCTCAAGAATTCCACACAAGCTAAATACTCGGGCCACTTTAGCCATTTCTTTGACTCGTCTGCAGTTGACACAGGAGCACTTTTGACCCGAACGTTAATATCTCGAACTAATCGTCGAAGCTCAGTGATGATGTCAATATCGTAGTAGGTCTTAGACAAACGCTCACAGAGGCTCTGGTCAGACTGCTTGTGATGATTGAATTTCGCGACGTTAAGAAAAGCGACTGCACCTTGTACCTCCGACTTCGGCGAATTGCCCCTCTCGACCCGCAGCCATTCTGCATAGTCATAGGCCAAACTTGTATCGTCTAAAAGTTTTAAGCTTAAGGACTGAAGTGGAATTTTTTCATAAAAATACAGCCACCCATAGATTAGCTTGATCAGCGCTAGCGTTTTATTCCAAGTGGGCGGGCGCATTGCTTTACCTTGCCGCTTGTAAACGTTCGCTCCCGTCAGAAACTTACACAATTGCTGAAGTTCGCGCTCGATACGTTCGAGCTCAAAGGACATCGCCAGCTTTTCTTCAGCCGAGAGATTTGGTTCCTTCTCAGGTTTCAGATTTTGTAGGCTATATCGACTGACATTCCTTCGTTTTGAAGTTTTGACATGATGAGCATTGCCTAAGTTCTGACGTCGCCTCGGACAATAAGAACCCGGGGTTTGTTCTGTGGCTGCTGACCACCAGGGCTGAGCACTGCACCAATCCAGCATTTGTTTGAGTCGATGTCGATTGGTGCGCTGTCGGTATTTCGGTTCTTGAATGTCATCGAAGTATTGTTGCTGAATATTTAACGCATCGACAAAACTTGTGAGCGAAATCTTCGCCATAAAAGCCAGTTTCCCAGCATCATCTGCTGCTGCAGGCAGACCATAACCTGGCAATGTATAGCGAAAGAGAGCTGTCTTCACCAATGACCGAATCTGTCTGGCGTTTTGCTGAAGTAAATGCTCTTCATATAGCACCCAAGCATCACGTAGCGTTCTTGGGTTCAACGTGCCATGGCTCATAACTTGACACCCTTAGAGTAATTTGAATGAACTATAGCACAAAAATACTATAATAGTTGACTGATCCAACTCACTTGGATCAGCAATTAACGCTCATTACCAATGGCTCAATTCCCTTCCTATCAACAGGTCTGAAATTAGGCATAGAATAACGAAAGGCTGTAATTCTATGCTCCACCAGCGCCCTTTATAGTCGATCAAGGGTGGCGAATGGGAGCGAGAGCGACCCAAATCAACAATGCGAAGCAACCACATCCGCCACTTGCGAAGCCCTTGACACGGGTTTTTCAGGCGTATAATAGCCTCGCCTGCGTGGGTTGCAATTTGTTGGGTCAGAGAGTTTGACAGCGGAGTAGAGCGAGAGTTTTTGGGAAGGGGCGATCGCCCTCCTAAACTACTTTGAACAGCTATCTAGATTCAACAGAAAAATTAGGCTAGTCTACGCAAGTCTAGAATCCGTGGAGGCAAGATCGCTATCCTTTGGCAAGTGATTGAGCACATGCTGTTTCGGCGGCGATGTTTCAATTACTCCAACAACATAAGGAGGTTATATAAGATGGCTATCTTACTTATCACACTAACTCTGCCCTGTACGCTCAGCTTGGTCGTCCTGCTAGAGCGAAAGTGTAAGGTGAAGGCTGCCTCAGTGATTGCGGCGATCGCTCTCACTGAGATAATTCTCTTAAACAGCTAACACCTTTTCTAGAATAAACAGCCTCATATGGACTAGATATGAGGTTACTTCTGTTTTAGCCCTCTTCAACACGGTTGTGTAGGAGGGCTTTGTCTTGGCCTCCGCTCACTCATCTTTTCCAATCGAACTCTTAGACTCCTCTCAGGTTCAGGTCAGAGCAGGTTCAGACTCGACCTGCACTATAGAAATCAAGCAAGGGGCAAACCACACACCGCCCCAATCACTAAAGGAAATCGAAAGGAGTCTGACATTATGAAACGCATCTTCACTGCATTACTCGTTACCGCTGCTACTGCTGCGATCGCCACTCCCGCCGCCGCTCTCGAAGGTCGCCATGCGGATGAATTTTATGATGGCCTCGGCAATAAGCTCTCTGAGCGGTTTGAAGACGAATTCTATGATGGTCTAGGCAATAAGCTCTCTGAGCGATTTGAAGACGAACTCTATGATGGCCTCGGTAATAAGCTGAGCGATCGATTCGAAGATGAGTTCTATGACGGTCTAGGTAATAAGCTGAGCGATCGATTCGAAGATGAGTTCTATGACGGTCTAGGTAATA
>CAKZMO010000064.1 GCA_937128595.1 uncultured cyanobacterium
AAAATAGAAAGGCGATCGCCAGTGCTGAGAGTGCGGGCGATCGCCCTTCCGCTTCAGTTCTCACTAGAATCACCCTCATCATCATCGAGTAGCCCGAAGATAGCAGTCGTGCCTGCGATGGCGATCGCCCTCATATAATGCCTGCAACAGATAAAGCCTGAAACAGAACTTGTCTGCATCGCCAATCATCTCTACCGCCGATTATCATGGGGTGCGGTGAAGTTGAATGCGAAATTCGTAAGGAGCCTCTCTAATGCGGTGGGGTTGGTTTTTAGGGTTAATTACAGCGTCTCTGTTAATTGTCATCGGGACTTCAACACTCAACTACGTTCACTATCAGCAAAACACGTTGACTGTAGCAACATCGGCTGACTATTGCCCCTACGAGTTCGTCGATGTGGTTGATGGTCAGCAAGCGATCCAAGGATTTGACGTTGATGTCATGAAAGCGATCGCCACTCAGTTGGGTGCCAATGTGCAGTTCGAAGAAATGCCATTCAGCGGCATCTTTCCAAAACTACGGACGGCTGAGGTTGAGTTTGCGATCGCAGCCATCACCCCCACCAAGGAGCGACGGCGCGTGGCGCAGTTTTCAAAGGTTTACTACGAAGCCCAAAGTACCATCGTTTCTCGGCAGGACACACGAATCGACGAGCCTGTCAAACTTCAGGACTACCGAGTGGGAGTAAAGCCGGGAACCGTTCATGAACTCTGGGTGAAAACCCAAACCCAACTCGATGTTGTGCCGTTTCAGAAAGCAAGTGAAGGTCTACAAAAGCTGCAATTGCGCCGATTGGACGCCGTGGTGATGGATCAAATCATTGCGAACCAACACGACATTTCTCAAACTGATTTCTATACGCTGACTCTGCCCAATGAAGAACCTGCCGGAGTGGCGATCGCCTTTCCTCGCAACTCTAGACTTGTGAGCAGAGTAAATAGCATTTTGGCAGAGCTTGAAGCCGATGGCACCCTCAGCCAACTGGTTGTGAAATGGTTCGATGACTATACCTGCGAACTCGAAACGATCTGAGTCGTTTCTGAGACCGCTAATCTGAATGTTCCTTCAAGTCGGTGTGCAGCCGCACCTTACAATGTCTTACTGAACGTCCTACCAAAAAATTATGGCTTTGACCTGTCAACAGCTTCTCGATCGCCACAGCCAGCTCTGGCACAATGCCACCCATCATCCATTTCTCGACCAATGCGCAGCAGGAACAATCAAGCCCGAACAGTTCAACACCTGGCTCGTGCAAGACTACCTTTTTGTGGTGGAATTTACACGAATGCAGGCTCAAGTGGTTCGCGTGGCACCCGCTGAACATCTCGATATCCTGTTGGCGGGCATGGTTGCCATCAAAGATGAGCTGAACTGGTTTCAGGCCAAAGCTACCGAACGCAGCTTGGACCTCAAGACTCAGCGACAATCAACCTGCTTGGAATACTGTGACTTCATGCACAGTATCGCTTCTACACCCTACCCAGTGCAGGCGATCGCCCTCTGGTCTATAGAACTAGCCTACAACCAGGGATGGCAGCAACCTGGTACCATCCCTGCACCTTACGACGAATTTGCCAACCGGTGGGGCAACCCAGACTTCACAGCGTATGTCGATCTCCTGGCTCAGCAGGCAGATGCTGCATTAGCAAACGCATCCAGTACCGTGCAGCAACAGGCTGAAGACGCCTTCGCCCAAATCGCTCGACTCGAACAGGCGTTTTGGCAAATGGCTTTCAATGCTGCCGAGTCATGAAAGGAAAGCGCTAATCGTTTTCATCCAAAAGTTATCGCTGTTCCTGAGGCTGTGATCAGAAGCAGTACGCCCGTTTCGTCAATATTAATCGTTCCGGTGTCTATCTTGATGCCGACGACCGCGTCAGCTCCGAGCTTTCTGGCTCGCTTTTCCAGCTCGTCTAAGGCGTCTTTCTGACCCCGCTCAAATACCCGCTCATAGGCTCCGGTGCGGCCTCCAATCATGTCACGAATACCTGCAAAAAAGTCTCGTAGGGCATTGCTGCCGTACACGACCTCGGCAGTAACGACGCCGAGATAGCTCGTGATTTCTTTCCCTTCTAGGGCTGAAGTTGTGGATAGGATCATGGCTTGGGAACACTAAATGAGATGAACCATCTTGACCCTATCATTCTCTGAACTTCATGCCATCCTGAGCTGACACGATTGTTTGAGTATGTTTTCCCATAAGTCAAGATTTGGAAGGAGATTAC
>CAKZMO010000065.1 GCA_937128595.1 uncultured cyanobacterium
AACCAATAGTTGATGGAGAAGCCGCGCACCGCGCGGCTTCTCCATCAATATCTGTTCTGACCTATCTGCGCATTGCTATATCAATATCGACTTTCGTCAGCCACTTTGATTTCGCTTGTCGTAGGGATCGCCTTCAAACGGCAGTAGTCCCGTAGCGGGATAAATATCTTTGTCTGGTGTAAAGATTCTAGCCGCCCCTTCAAAAACGAATTGAAGCACCGATTGGACATGATTCAAGATAGCCATAGGTTTCTCCTAGTTTTGAAATATTTCAAAGCTAAACCTTCGTGCAGAGGTAATTCGGTGGTTTGTGGCTTTTGCTGGATAGCAGTTGGATGAATTCCCCTGCGTTGTCAGGCTTACAATAAGGCTTTACACAGTGCTGTGCTTCTCTTGTCTAGAGAGCAAATGTAGCCCTGTATGTCCTGATTCTATCGGAGTAGAAGAGAGCAGATAATAAAGGTCTTTATTCTTTATTATTCATCGTTTTCTGTTACAGAAAAGCCTAATGTTAGCTATGCACGTATAGTGAAGCTGGCAACCTGAGAGCTTTGTAGGGCTTGCTTTTGAGCCTCTTCAAGCTTGTTGTTTTTCAAAAAATGATGTTTAAAATTTGTGACAAATTTCTTTGATATACGGATTTGAAGTACTCCAAAAGATTTACAGCAAACGAACATATGACATTATAATTTCGTCGCATTATCAAGCTGTAAACTTGAAGACGAGCTATCTTCTGAACGCCGTTTCTCTATCGAAACAATGTTAAGAGAGAAAAGGCTAATGCAAAAAACACCCCGTTTACAGAGTGTCGACATGCTAGTTCGACCTGAGATCAAAACAGGCAGAATGTATATTTAAAACGACAGAGCGATCGCCCTACGGCAGTAATCTGAACGGTTAGTCTAGCTTGTCTTATTACGTATCTTGATCTAGCTGACTTGTGATAGTTCGATGGTCATCAAGAACAAATCTTTCTTTAGGATGAGCCAACAAAAGAATGTTGCTTGCGGATGATGCAGTTTACGATTCAAATCGATACCGTTAGCTCTATACCTATGGCGTATGAGATTATCGGCATCTGATAAAGGTTAAATCTAAAGATCTGCAAACTTTTCACTCTGAAGATCAAAAACGAATGATACGCCACAATAGAAGATACTAGTTGCAATAGTGCTAGAGGCTCTGAGGCCAACAAATATTCGATATCATCTTTCGAAGATTGTCAACTTGAGTGATAGATTAAATTGGTTTATGGGGCGTTTGCGTACTGGATGTCCAAGCGCGGTGCATCTTTTATGTGCTTTTTCTGAGTGAGTTTCGGAATAAACAAGCTAAACTTTCTCAGAAATGGAGTTGTATCATTTCCAATTTGTGTTTCCCTGGATTAAGCATGACAGAATTAGTAACGAAGGTTTCTTCACAATCAACACTTGATCAGATCGATCAAGATATCGTTTCTTTATTGAGAGACGATGGTCGCATGGCATTCACCGAGATTGCGAAGCGATTAAGCATTCCGGAAGCGACAGCCCGCTATCGGGTTCAGCGACTTTTGCAGTCTGGTGTCATTCGCATTCAAGCGTGGCCTAACCCTGAAAAATTGGGAACTCCTCATATTTTTGCGGTATGGCTCATTGTTGAAAGTAGCTACATCGACACCGTTGCCGAAACACTTTCTGCAATGCAAGAGGTTCGGTTTGTCGCCGTTGTGGCAGGTCGATATAACATTTTTGCCGACGTGTACTACGGCGTTCACGACGAAATGCTTACATTCTTTTCCAAGCTTCATCAGATACCAGGCATCATTAGCTATGAATCTCAGGTCATTCTGAAACTTCTAAAAGCAGAGTATAAGTACACTCTCAACTAAGCTCGTTAATAGAGAAACTAGACCTTCATAAAGCATTCTGAGGTGGCGTATCTTGCTGCCTCAGAGTGCTTTTTCTTTTATCAAGTGCCAGACTGGCGGAGACGATGAAATGTTGAGGCACACTTCTAGAGATACGCTGTAAATGAGATACGCTATGAATATAGTTTCAGTCAAGCAGCATTATTCGAATTTTGGCGCTTTCCTTCGATACCAATTGTTGAGCCTCTGTGGTGAAATTCCAACATGATATCCAATCAGGATTACTTGATTGAGTAAGGTTGTTTTCAAGATGCCAAGCTGTTGCCATCGACGGCTAGAAGTGGTGACAGAGCTAGGGGCGATCGCCACATGCCCGTGTTTTTTCAAGCGCTGAACAATTTCGTAGTCTTCCATAATTGGCAGGTCGGGAAACCCTCCGATTTGTTCGAATGTCTTTTTTCTGAGAAAAAGCCCCTGATCACCGTAAGGCAGCCCAAATAGGCGAGAACGCCAATGAATTCCCCATTCCACAACGCGTAACCCCCAGTGCGAACCGTCAATAAGGAGTGAAAATGCTCCGGCTACGGTGGACGGTTGGCCAAGGGTGTTGTGAATACATTGCATGAAATCTCGCGGCAGTTGAGTGTCTGCATGGAGAAACAGCAACACCTCTCCTTTGGCAACACGTGCTCCAGTGTTCATTTGAGTCGCTTTTCCAGGAGAAGATTGAAGGACTTTCAGGGAGGCATCACGAAGCTTATCCAGAGTGGAATCGTGGCTTCCTCCATCCACTACGATGAATTCAATCTTGTCTAGAGATTCTGAAATGAAAGTTTGCGTTTCCTGGACGTGATGCAGAAGTCTGTCTACTTGTTCAACTTCATTCAGGACAGGCACAATGACTGACAAGAAAGTTGACTGGGTCGAGTTCGATTCAGAGTGGCTTGGCTCAGATGAACTTTGTTTTATCTCCGAAGTTGCTGATTTTGAAGATTGAGCCGTAGAGGGGTTAGCAACAGCCTCCCAAATTCCTAGATCTGCAGGACGATCGACATCCGCTAGAGGGGCGAGCTGGGTTGTCTTGAGATTGAGGCGAGAGGCATGAGTCAGGGTCTGCTGCAAAACCCGATCCGTTCCCCACTCGATCGACTGGAAGAGGCCGGGAGTAACCTTGGAAAGCCCAATTAGATAATAGCCGCCATCGGTGGCAGGCCCCAACACCAGATCGTGAGTGTGCAGCTCACGGAGAGCGGTGTGAAGAAGGGGCGATGTAATGCCGGGACAATCGATGCCAATGGCGATCGCACTCTCTGCCCCTTGCTCAAAAGCGGATTGAAAGGCACGGACGAGGCGATCGCCTAAGTCTCCTTTTCCCTGAGCGTTGTAAGTCCACTGATGGCCTAACCACTGCTGCATCTGGCGTTTGGAGCTGCCAGAGAATCGAATGTCCACCTGTGTATTAGGAGCTTCTTCGACAAGGGTTTGAGCAGTTTTCAAGGTATGTTCAGTCATCTGTCGCTGAAGGGTAGCGGCTCCCTCTGCGCCCAAGGCCGGAATGAGTCGAGTTTTGGTTTCGCCCGGTGTTGGATAACGAGTGAAAACAATGAGGGTCACGATGCTGCGAGGGTTCAGCTCGACTGGATGATCCTTCGCGGAGTTCACAGGAATGTCCAAAGGCTGATTCATTTCGTGGGTTATCAGATAGACAGTGATGGCGATCGCTGCGTCTAACGAGCATTGCTCAATCATCATAAAGGAGCCATTGCCCCTGAATCTGAAAATCTCCTGAAAGTATTGCTGTTGTTGCAGATACTGAGAATGAAAGCGGTGTGACAAAATTACGAATGAGCGATCGCGACACCATGCCTCTCATTTAGGTTCACCTCAAGATCAGCTTTTGGGGTTGGCTTCACAATTCAGGCTATTTCTGAATTGTGTGTTCTTAGCAGTCTTCTTCCCGCAAGAATGATAAGATTTCCACGGCATTGGTTTCCGAGAAGGGTCATATTACGGGCACATCAGTCGAGACTCAATCCTTTTTGGAATAGTTGTTTAGCATCATCTATTGGAGAAAACCTCAATCGAGATGGATTTGCGATCGCTCATTCGAGATATTCCTGACTTTCCTCAGGACGGCATCCTTTTTCGGGACATCACAACATTGCTCCGAGATCCGGACGGGTTGAAGTTCACAATTGACAAACTGGCAGAAAAGTTTTCCAATCAGTCTATCGATTACGTCGTGGGCATGGAGTCTCGCGGATTTATCTTCGGTACACCGCTTGCCTATCGTTTAGGTTCTGGCTTTGTCCCGGTGAGGAAACCGGGCAAACTTCCAGCCGAAGTTCACTCTGTAGAATATGACCTAGAGTACGGAAGCGACAGTCTGGAGATTCATCAGGATGCTTTCCCAGAGTCCAGCAATGTCCTAATTGTCGATGATCTCATTGCAACTGGGGGCACGGCTGCGGCTACGGCTCAATTGGTGGAGCGAGCAAGCTGCAATCTAGTTGGATTTGGCTTTATCATCGAACTGTCAGACCTAGGAGGCCGACAAAAACTTCCAGACGTGCCAATTGAATCACTGGTGATTTATTAGTGGGTGAGCGGAGGAGCCTTGTTCGACTCAGAGCTTTTCAGAAGATATTCAAAAAGTTGTAAATGTTACGTCTTTAAAGTCCCACTGTTTAAAGGGGATGTAGGAGAATCCAAAAGCTCCAGCTTGCCACCTGAATACTTTTCAACCCTCCTTTTTGAGTTCACGCTTACAGACCTCCAGTAAACAAACGTTTGCCAGTTCTGCCTCCAGAGACTTCATTGAAAATCGTTTCCCTCTTCGCAACGGATGACTATAGACGACCTTCGGTCAGCTAAGAAGCCTACGCAGCCAATTTGGAGTCGTTTCGTGCAATGGCTCACGGGAGACACCTTTAGCTATATCGTGAAGCGTCTCCTACAGGCCGCTTTGACGTTGCTTTTGGCTTCGGCTTTGAGTTTTACCATTATTCAGCTTGCGCCAGGGGATTATCTGGATATCCTGAGAGCCAATCCTCGCTATGACCCGCAAACAATTCAAGATTATGCCAACCAGTTTGGGTTAGACCGCTCTCCCATCGAGCAGTACGGTCGATGGCTCTGGCAGATTGTTAGTCAAGGAGATTTCGGCGAAAGCTTTATCTATGGGCGTTCGGTGACTTCTTTGCTGATTGAACGGATTCCCGCCACCCTGCTGCTATCCGTGTCGTCCATCATCGTGACATGGGCGATCGCCATTCCTCTAGGCATCATTGGCGCAGTCAAGCAAAATCGATTTCTAGATCGTTTTTTGCGGGTATTTAGCTATTTAGGGCAGGGTGTTCCGACGCTCATCACAGGGTTATTGCTGCTGTTTTTTGCCCAGTCTGTCGCGCCCCTCTTTCCCATTGGCGGCATGACCAGCATTGGCTATGCAGATCTCAATCCAATCGGTAAAGTTCTTGATGTTCTTTGGCACATGATTCTGCCAACTCTAGCGCTTAGCTTGACCGGATATGCAGGCTTACAGCGCATCACCCGAGGTGAATTGCTAGATGTTTTGCGTCAGGATTATATTCAAACCGCACGAGCCAAGGGACTTCCGGAGAATCGCGTGATTTATGTGCATGCCCTCCGCAATGCAATGAATCCGCTCGTTACGCTTTTGGGATTCGAATTTGCAAATCTGCTAGGTGGAGCGTTTATCACAGAAAACTTTTTCAACTGGCCCGGCTTGGGACGCTTAATCTTACAAGCCGTTCAATCTCAGGACTTGTATCTGGTAATGGCAAGTCTGATGATGGGTGCCGTGCTTTTGATTATGGGTAACTTGCTCGCGGATTTACTGCTCAAAGCGGTTGACCCCCGCATCAAGCTAACGGCTCTCAAATAGGTTGGAGCTGCACCTCTACACGTCGCGTTGTTGCCCCTCTTTCGGGTTCATGGATGAGTCAAAGTTGAGAAAGACTCTTTCAAAAACACCCTCAAAATGTATCTTGAGATACTGAAATCTCAGGAAAATCTCACCTTTTATTTATTCCTTCCTCATTGCGTTTTCAGTCGTGTTTCAGCTGCGTTGGTCACTATATAGGTAAGTCAAAAGTGACGTGCCAGAAATAAGATACACTTCAATCCTTTTGTTTCTGGCAAGTTCGATAGCAAAAGGAGTGACATATGAAACGCACTTTATCTCTACTTTCTTTACTCTCTGTGGCGGCGATCGCATCCCCTGCTGCTGCCCTTGAGGAAGCTCAACCAACCTCTTCGTATCAAGAGAACAAGCTGACCGAAAGATTCGAAGAGGAATTCTACGATGGCTTAGGTAACAAGCTTACCGAGAGATTCGAAGAGGAATTCTACGATGGCTTAGGCAACAAACTCACCGAACGATTCGAGGAAGAGTTCTACG
>CAKZMO010000066.1 GCA_937128595.1 uncultured cyanobacterium
CTGGTACGTATTGCAATAAAACATGGATTGATTTCGCTCGACAATTAACAGGGGCGGATTCTACGTAGTCTTCACTCCATATTCATGGAAATATATGCGGTTAGTACGCATATATTTTCCTCCTCATATGTGACATCATATTAGCAACTTGAAACAACCGAATAATAGGATATCGATCCAATGATAGTTGAAAGACATGGATCGAACGATAAGAGAAAATTACAGGTGGGCATCCAATGTGAATGGTAAGAATCAATATGCCCGTGTCCTATTGATAAACGATGATAACGCGTTACGCATTGTAATCGTTTCATTCTTGCGGTCACAAGTTGCTATTGATCTGATAGACATTGTAGAGCATGTCGAAGCAAGTCCATTATATGCAACAGATGATCGAACGGTCATTTTGCTAGGATTGCGGCGCAGTCTACAAGCTGATCTGGCGTATATACGGCAGAAATTACCCGAAACGATCATTATCTTGATTGGCTCACTGCCAGAAAATGACCGCGAGAAAGTTGCTGCGGTAGCATCTGTAGATAGTTATGTTGACACAGATAATTTGCTCGAGGAGCTTGTGCCAGAAATCAGACGGTTCACGGAATAACGAAAATCTAATGACTGGATTGTGGGAAATCACAAGATGACAACCATATCGCGAGACGAACTGGTAAGAGAAATTGAAGAACGCAAACGTGCACAAGCTGCATTGCAACGTAGCCATGAAATGTTGCAGGTTGCAGAAGAAAATGCCCATCTAGGAAGCTGGGAAATGGACATCCCGACCGGGGATAGCACCTGGTCGAATGAGTTTTACCGGATTTGTGGTTTGGAACCCGGTTCGGTGGAGCCGACGGCTGAGTTAGGGTTCCAGATTATTCATCCAGATGACCGTGAAAGTGCCAACGAAGCCGTTCAGGAATCAATTAAAAATCGTGAGCCGTACAGCATCGAAAAACGCATCGTGCGACCGGATGGTGAGGTACGATATGTACGTTCACGAGGTGAAATCAGTTTCGATGACGCCGGTAATCCCAAGACGTTGAGAGGATCGTTCATGGACATCACCGAGCAAGTACTGGCCCACATGAAGCTCGAAGCAATATCCACTGAACTGATGCGTTCCAATGAAGAATTGGAGCAATTCGCGTATGTCGCCTCGCATGATCTGCAAGAACCGCTACGGATGATTACCAGTTATCTACAGATTCTTCAACGGCAATACAAAGGTCAGCTTGATGAAGAAGCCGATGAATTCATTCACTATGCTGTGGATGGTGCTGTCCGTATGAAGCGACTGATCAACGACCTGCTAGTGTACTCGCGGGTCGGGACACGTGGAGAGCCGTTTGCCTCGACAGATCTAGAGCAGTGCCTGAAAGATAGTTTGCACGATTTGCACTTCATAATAGAAGAATCAAAGGCAACGATAACACACGATCCACTGCCGACCATCGTGGCTGATTCAGGTCAGCTAACACAAATATTTCAGAATCTGATATCCAACGCCATTAAGTTCAGGGGCGAGGGGCTGTCCTGTATCCATGTTGGGGCTGTTGAAAATGCGAACGAATGGCAAATCTATGTACGCGATAACGGTATTGGCATTGCCCCGCAGTTTTTTGATCGCGCCTTCGTTATTTTTGAACGTCTGCACACGGACATTGAGACTTCGGGGACAGGCATTGGCTTAGCCATGTGCAAGAAGATCATTGTGCGGCATGGTGGCAGCATGTGGGTCGAATCCGAGCCAGGTGAGGGTGCAACATTCTATTTTACGATATCGAAGGTATGTGGAGACAATTACGATGGAGATTAGACCTGTGGAAATCCTGTTAGTAGAAGACAATCCAGGCGACGTGCGCCTGACACAACTCGCGCTGAAAGAAAACAAAATCGCCAATAATCTGCATGTTGCGCCAGACGGCGTAGAAGCACTGCGTTTTCTGCTACATGAAGACGAACATGCTGACACGCCGACCCCGGACGTCATCCTGTTGGATTTGAACATGCCCAGAAAGGATGGGCGCGAAGTCCTGGCAGAGATCAAAGCCAACAACATGCTCAAACGGATTCCGGTGGTGATTTTGACAACCTCCAGCGCCGAGGAGGACATACTCAAGAGCTATGATCTCCATGCCAACTGTTACATCACCAAACCTGCTGATTTTGATCAGTTCATCGAGGTGGTTCAGACCATCGAGGGATTCTGGTTTTCAATTGTAAAGCTACCGTCCAAGTAAGTATGGAATTACGGCTCATGAACTATCCGCACATCAACGTCCTGCTCATAGAAGATAATCCAGGCGATGCCCGCTTGATTGAAATCATGTTGGACGAGTCACCACATCCGGACTTTACCGTCACTGTAGCCAGAACACTTGCAGATGCCAGAGCCTGCCTGGATAACATCGTATTCGATGTTGTCCTATGTGACCTGTCGTTGCCAGATAGCAAGGGCCTACAGACTGTCGAAACAGTGCTTGGGTTCGATTCGACTTTGCCAGTCATCGTACTGACGGGACTGAATGATGATGTGGTTGGGCTTCAGGCCGTGAACAAAGGCGCACAGGATTATCTTGTCAAAGATCAGATTGAAACCGCGCTACTGACCCGTGCCATCTGTTATGCGATTGAACGCAATCTTACCGAACGTGCGTTGCAGCAGAGTGAGGCACGTTTCCGGTCATTAACGGAAAACACACCCGCTGGTGTCTATATTATCCAAAATGGATGCTTTTCTTACGTCAACCCGGCGCTGGCAAGTATGTTGGGTTATACCTCTGATGAACTGATTGGTATATGCAGTGAAACTATCGTACATCCTGATGATCGTGAATTGGTAAGAGAGAACATTCGCAGAAGGCTTGAACACGAGACCGATACGGCACACTATGAATTACGGTGTTTGCGTAAAGATGGTACGACGATTTATGGTGAGGCACTCGGCGCACGAATTGTTGAGGATGGTATCCCTTCAACCATAGGTACGCTAGTTAATGTTTCTGAGCGCACAGCAGCGCATAAAACGATTGAGAAAGAGCGCACCTTCCTGCGAACCCTCATCGACAACCTGCCCGACTATATTTATGCCAAAGACACCGAAGCGCAATTTACTCTGAGTAACTCTGCCAATGCTGAGCTGGTCGGAGTCAGCTCAGCTGACGCATTAATTGGTAAAACCAATTATGACGTTCATGCTAATGATATGGCTTTGCAATATCTGGCTGATGACCGGCATGTAATCGAAACTGGCGAAATGATACGTAACAAAGAA
Source organism: uncultured cyanobacterium (assembly GCA_937128595.1). GTDB lineage: Bacteria > Cyanobacteriota > Cyanobacteriia > CAKZMO01 > CAKZMO01 > CAKZMO01. Next base: position 3,278 of record CAKZMO010000066.1, read on the forward strand.
GAAGTAACCATCCATACCGATGGTAGCCAGAACTGGCTACAGACCACAAAGGTTCCGTTGGTTGACACCGATGGCAACATAACGGGATTGATTGGGATGGGCCATGACATAACAGAACTCAAAGAACTTGAACATGCCCTGCGTGAATCTGAGCGTTTTGCGCGTGCGACTGTTGATGCCCTCTCAGCCCACATCGCCATTCTTGATGAAGAAGGCACGATCCTGGCAGTGAATGACGCCTGGCGACACTTTGCTACTGGAAATGGTGGCTCAATTGAGAAGACTTGCGAGGGGGTAAATTACCTGGATATCTTGCGATCCGTTAATCCAAACACTGAATTCGGGGAAATTTCGAAATCAGTGCTGGAAGGTGTTCATCAGGTGTTTGACGGGAAGATGGAGACGTTTTCGCTGGAATATCCCGGTCATTCACCAACGGAACAGCGCTGGTTTGCAATGCGCGTGACACGCTTCGCAGGGGGCGGCCCGAAGCGTATTGTCATCGCCCATGAAAATATCACCGAACGTAGGCTCGCTGAGCTTGAGCTACAGACTAGCGAATCCCGCTACCGTCATCTCATTGAGGATCAGATTGATCCGGTCTTCCGCTACGATAAAAACCTGCGGCTTACGTTCGCGAATAGGGCATATTGCAGCCATTATGGGATCGAACGGAACGACATTCTCGGTATCTCGATTCTAGACTTCATTCCAGTTGGGAACCACAATCTGGTCAAACACCATATACAAACGCTATCTCGCGAAAATCCCGTTTCCACTTCTGTTCACCAGTCCATCATGTCGGATGGTAGTGTTCGCTGGTTTGAATGGAAAGACCGGGCGATTTTCAACAAGCAGGGTGAGATCGTCGAGTACCAGGGGATCGGGCATGATATCACCGAACAGAAACAAGCAAAAGAAGCTGTTGAAGAGCAGCGTGTGCTTGCCGAAACGCTGCGCGAAACGATTACGATTCTGACAAGCACACTGGAGACGGAACAGGTGATGGAACGCATCCTCGATAATATCGGGCGGCTCG
>CAKZMO010000067.1 GCA_937128595.1 uncultured cyanobacterium
GCTCAAACTGGTCAAACGTGAGAGTCGTAACGGGGCTTAGGTCGATGGTATAGGCACTCATGGCAACTCCCTCTGTGCTAAATCCAGGATATCTGAGTTTTTGAGAACTGCGGTGATGTGGAGGTCAGGTGGGCATTGACCTGCTTGAGCGTAGTCCGTATCGCCCCCCTACAAGTATTCCAGTGCAACCCACTACAATAAAACCAACGGCTCACCTTGGGGCATAGACGCCATGATTTCAACCAAGCTATCCCTAGCAGACTACTTTGAGGTAACGGCTGAGATATCGCCCGATGAATCGGAAAACCGCTGTGAGTTCGTTGATGGGGAAATAATTGAAATGCCCCCTGAAAGTTCTCAAAATGCTGTAATTGCAATATTTCTCATTGTGCAGTTTGCTAAAATTGTGCCGTTTTATTGGGTGCGAAACAACACAGAAATTGTGGTTGCAGGTCGAGTCCGCATCCCCGATTTAGTGGTGCTTGGAGAGGAATTAGCTGTTGCCCTCAATCGGAAGCCTCGCAACACTATTTCCCCAGAAATGCCCGCACCGTTGCTCGTAGTAGAAGCGGTGTCGCCCGGAAAGGTCAACGAAGATCGCGATTATCGCTACAAGCGGTCTGAATATGCGGCACGGGGAATTTTAGAATATTGGATCGTTGACCCTGGGAAAGCGAAGGTGTCGGTTCTCACGCTGATTGATGGATGGTATGAGGTAGAGGGGTTTGAGGGTGATGAAGTGGTGAAGTCGCCACAGTTTTTGGAGCTAAGTCTCACGGCAAATCAGTTATTGAATCCGAAAGGAGTTAGCTGATTTAGTGTTGGTGATGTGGGAAGGAGGGCGATCGCCACTCTTCTTTATTCATTCTCATCAAACTCACTCTTCACCCGATCAATCAGCGATCGAATGCGTTGATAGTGAGCACCCTTCCAGTAAATCTGGTCGCAGTTTTGACACTGAGCAAACTCGTCATAATACAGCCGCGTATAGAGAGGAATCTGATCCGCAATATCAGTCTTTGCAACCCTCATCAAATCACCATTGCAGCGGGGACAGCGCTGAAACGGAGTAATCTGATCTGTTAGGTCGAACCGCTCAACAATTTCCAAAATTTGCTCATCGGGATGGGGCGATCGCACTCCATAACCGTATGTCACCAGACTACGCTTCAGCAAACCACGATCTTGAGTCAGCAAAACTCGCTGCTCCTGGCTAGAGATTTGGGCGAGTTCTTCATCGTCGTAGTCATTGCGGTAGAGCGCATCAAAACCCAGCAATCGCAGATAAGTTGCCAGCTTTCCCAGATGCACATCCAACACAAAACGAGCCTGTGCCAGAGGTGGAGGCTGGACTTGGGAAACTGCGGCAATATCCAGTTGGGCAAACTGAGGATAAACGCTAATGCGATCGCCCGTTTCGACCAAATAGTCAAAACCAACGGATTCTCCATTGACCAAAATGAGGTCGATTTCAGGATGAGGCACACCCAACGCTTCGATGGCATCCTTAATCGAGCCTCGTTCTTTGATGAGTTTTGGAAATTCTATTCGCTGACGGTGGGCAGGTAAGAAATCATTGAGATTGCCATAGAAGCGGAAACGCGCATGAGGCATGGCGACGATTGTTTAATTAGAAGACCTAATCCCAGCGTATTCATTTAAGCGACGACTGCCCTCTCTCAAATTGTTGTCTGTCACCAATTTTGAAGCGAACTATTGAAGTGAGCTGTGGATTTTAGAGCGATCGCCCCTCTTGCGATATCGGGCACTCTTCTGGTGTCGGTTCGTCCGTTGACTTATGGATTATTCGATTCCTCGCCCTCGCTTAGTCGTTGTCATCAGTCGTCTCTTCATTTGGGCGATCGCTCTGATGCCACTCGGCATCGTCGGGCTGTTGCTCTGGCTCAGCATCATACCCGGACGCCTTGCCCATTTCTTTCTTAGCTTTTTTCTCCTCATCTTCGTTGGATTAAATGTCGGGCTTAGCTCCTTGGTTCAACCGATTGGCATCGCTGTTTCAGTGCTGGTGTTGATTGGCGTCTGTGCATGGCTTGGCTCGATGATGGAAAGGAGCGCACAAAAGAACACATCAAAACCCGTTTCACTTCCCCGTTCCCCAAGCCGCATTTTTAGAGTGAAGTGGGTGTTTCTCATCGATTTGGCTGCGATTACGTTGGCGATCGCTCTACTCAATGCTGAGATGCCGTTAAAGTGGGCGTTTGCCTACAGTCAGCCTCAGTTTGAGCAAGTGGCCTCGCCTGCGCTGTTGGCAGAATTTTATCCAGAACTGGTTGAGCGCTTGCCAGAAGAGACTGTGAACAAAGACGGGGCGATTGCTACACGAGTCCTGGCTGTTGAGTTAACCATCAAGTCCTATCATATCGACACCCTAGCCTATCGCGCAGATGGCAGCGCTTATTTCCGCCTGAAGGAGCCGCTATATACATCCGAACGAGAATTCTACGGATTTGCCTATCGACCTCAACAGAAAGGTACTCCGTTTGGAGGCGGCTATGAGCCCGATCGCTCCTCTACCCTGCATCCCCTTAACGGAGATTGGTACTGGTTTCGTGACACCATTGGCAGTGATGATTGGCGCGATTTTTAAACATGCGATCGCCCTCCGCATATTTCTCTTCTCTACTGCCATAAGTTAAGGCTAACTTCTTCAATCGAACTGCATCATGATGGATAGGCAGAAGTTTTTCTTCAGGGTTGGACTCTGGACACTGGCGATCGCAGGATTGACCAGTTGCACTCGTCCCGGAGAGGGGGGTGAGGCATCACGCGCCTTTGCCTGTGTTGAACCTGTGTTTCAGGCTCTTGAACAGTATCAGCAAGACTCCAATCGTTTCCCAGAAACTCTGGACTCTTTAGCTCCAGCCGTGATCACCCAGGCCGAATTAGAACAACTCCAGCAATGTGGCAGCTCTGGTGTGCGCTATCAGCCAACGGCGTCAGGCTACGAGTTGCGCCTACGCCACGGAGGAAGATTAGGGCAAGCGGAATGTTGGTTGGAATCTGGTGGAGAAGGGTGGGCTTGTCGTCGGAGTCTTGGGTTGTGAAGCCGCACGCATGACACCGCTTCAGAGGCTTTGTGTAAAGAAATTAAGGAATCCTGGCGATCGCCTTTGATGATCTCTACAAGAACATCGAACTTAAAGTGACGGAGTAACAGAGGCGATCGCACATGGAAGACCATTGGATTTTCATCTTAGCTGTCGTGCTTTTGGGGGGGGCAATTGGTGGAGGCTTTTATCTATCTCATCAACGCACCAAAGCGATTCGGGCGATCGCCCCACAGCTAGGTTTTGAGTTTTTAGGTTCAGGCAAGACGTTCGTTCCGGCTGTGGCGTGGAAGTTTGCTCTCTTTTCTCAGGGGCGATCGCAGAACGTGGAAAATGTTGTGACGGGTAGAATGAACGGCGCAACTATTTACCTGTTTGACTACAGCTACCGCACAGGCAGCGGTAAAAAATCTAATACTCATCGGCATACGGTTGCCTTTATTCAGGCTGAAAATCTCCGCCTACCGGCGTTTCAACTAACGCCAGAAAACTTTTTGCACAAGGTGGGGCATCTGTTTGGCCACCGAGATATCGACTTTGAGAATGAACCTGAGTTTTCTAAGGCTTATCTACTCAAGGGGTCAGACGAAGATCGTGTTCGTCAAGTGTTTGATTATCGAGTGATCTCGTTTTACAACAATCAGCAAAGAGTCTGCACCGAAGGTCTGGGGAATATGGTGCTCTACTATGTCAAACGACAGTATCCGGTTAACCAGTGGCGCAAGTTTTTGGCTCAAGCGCGAGAAGCCGTCGATGTGTTTCGAGCGTCGTCTCATTCGGTCTAGTCTAATTGGGAGATACGGGCTACGCCCTTTTTACTCATCCTCGAACTGATCACGTTTGGTACTGGATCGACATGGCTAAAAAGGTGGAATAGTAGGTTGGGTTGAGGTCACGAAACCCAACAACACCAAACTTTTCGTTGGGTTCGCTATCGCTTAACCCAACCTACCAAATTAACTGTGTCGCGCCAGTAGGGTGCCGTTAGACGCAGCCGCAACGCACCTATCTATCATCATCTCCTTCACACCGCATCACGGGCATCAAAGGGCAAACAACCCGGCAATCAGAGGAACCAGCTTGTTCACCGATCGCACGAATTTTGTAGCGTCGGGGATCGCTTTTGCCATGCGGTTGAGGGTGCGACTAGCTTTAGAAATAGCCGATTTCTGAGCCTCTGGTTCTTCAGCCTGAGCCGCCTCACCGATCGCATTCACGGCTTCTTTCGCATCTAACTTGTCGTCGTTAGAAAGTGCAGGGTCTGATTGAATCGCCTCCAGCAGTTCAGTCAGATAGGCTTTAAGCTCCTGCTGTTCGGGAGAACCGGAAAGCTGATTCAGCGTGTTGGTCACGGTGCCGCTGATGTCGCCGAGGTTGAGGGCAGACCCGCTAG
>CAKZMO010000068.1 GCA_937128595.1 uncultured cyanobacterium
TCTACGATGGCTTAGGCAACAAACTCACCGAACGATTCGAGGAAGAGTTCTACGATGGCTTAGGCAACAAACTCACCGAACGATTCGAGGAAGAGTTCTACGACGGCTTAGGTAACAAACTCACTGAACGATTCGAGGAAGAGTTCTACGACGGCTTAGGTAACAAGCTCAATGAACGCTATGTTGACGACATCTATGAATACTCTGGTCGTGGAAATCACTAGAGCAGAAGGGTTGCTACTAGCTTTCTACCGGAGACGATTCGCATCCAACGAACAGATGCATCTTGTGTAGATGCATCTTGGACAATAAGTCTCGTCTAGCTTGAACGTCGTTATTACCAAGCGTGGCAGTGATCCTGTCACGCTTGTTTTTTCAAAAAAAGCTGAACAGAGTGAGGCCGATTGACTCAACACTATTCGCCTCAGATGGCGATCGCCTCAGTGACTAGCTGGGTACTCGGTTCTGCCCCTAAGTCTTGAAGCGCTGCAGTTAAATCATCCGTTAGTTTCCGCGCGCTTTGCTTGACTGTATCTCGCTTGTGAGAATGAGATTGCTGGTTTGATGAAATCTGTGTTGTGTAGTGATTAGAGTGAAGGGGTTTACCAATTCGAACCGTAACGTCACAGTTCCAAGAAGGAACCGCTTCGTTGTAGTCAACGTAAATCGGCACAATTTTCACGTTCAAGCCCGGTTGACTTTGTTCAGCTTGGAGAGCTAAACGAGCGAGTCCCGGCTTCAGAGGATGGAGCTTTCCATCTCGGAAAATTCCCCCCTCTGGAAAGATCACCATCATTTCCTGCTGTCTCAGAACATCTAAACCATAACGGAGACTGGCGATCGCAGGCTGTTGAGGATCAACCGGAAAGCCGCCCAACCGACGAATAAACCACCCCTGAAGTCCATTCATTTCGTTAGCGGAGACCATGAAGCGTAGATCTCGACCTGTAACTCCTCGACCCGTTGCGTAGGGAACAATCAATGCATCCCAACGGGCACGATGGGTTGGAGCTAGGATAACGGAGCCTTCAGTTGGCAAGTTCTCTTGTCCAGACACCTCGATTGTTCTGAAGTAGGTCGGTAAGACGACACGGCAGCCCAGAGGATAGGCAATGGGCGACAGCCAAGGCGATACTTTCGTCGTGATCGAAGTTTCGTGGTTAGCAGAGCTGGCAAGGGGGGTCAGTGACATGGATGCAGGATTGATCGAAACCATGGGATGAACAATGCAGAAGAGTGATTAGTAAAGCACTTCTCATCAGATCTTAAGCCAATTCAATTCATCGAACTAAAAATGTGTGGCTCAAACTTAATGAGTGGAGGTATGGGATGCATCTCTGTTTTGTCTTTGCAGTGCGAGCGTCCCATTTCTCCTGATGGAGAGGGTTGCCAGCGCGGGCAAGATGCCCCACTACAAACATCGGTAAACTTGTAAATGTGGGATGCTTCTGTCTGTATGTTTATCTAAACGTCTTCCGCTTTAAGGATTAACAACAAGGTTGACACTTTCGAGTCTGGCATGTTGCATCATTCTTGATTCCTTACAGAGAGACTACAGCAGAAACAACAACGTGGCCTCTTTCAAAGAGTAGAACTACTTATGTCAGACATCATGTTGACAATGAACTGAGGGCTTTTGAACTAAAGCGATCTCATCAACTGATGACGTTGTCTGATTGCAAATGTCGTATAGCAAACTCCAATGATTTGCGAGAGGGGGGGCGGGCTGCACCCGCCCCTCCTCTCGCTTAGCAGTTCACAAGCGATTTAGTATCGCTATATGTTGCTATTAAGTAAAAGTTTTCAGATCGAGATTTCGATGACAAGGAAGCATTGTATCTCGTCACACATACCATCTGAGCAAGATTAGCCTGGGTTAGATTCGATGGGCCTCGAACCAATCTCGAAGCTGTTGCTGACAGCATTGCTCAAGTATTCCGCCAGTCACCTGCAGGCGGTGATTAGAACATGCGCTATCTGGAAGGTTGAGGACAGTGTTAATGGCTCCTGCTTTGGGATCTGCTGCGCCGTAAACAAGAGTACCTAATCTGGCTTGAATGATTGCTCCTGCACACATCGGGCAGGGTTCAAGGGTTACATACAATGTGCATTGATTAAGTCGCCAGCTTGCGAGCGATCGCCCAGCTAGTCGCAATGCCACAATTTCGGCATGGGCTGTTGGGTCATGGTCTCGCTCTCGGCGATTTTCGCCTTCAGAGACCAGCTTATTGTCGGCATCTACGACCACCGCCCCAACCGGGACTTCATCTGCGGCTCCTGCTTGCGCCGAAAGAGCGATCGCCCGTCGCATCCAGTACCGATGCCGCTGATAGTCAGGATGGTTGATGGCAGCAATCGGCTTAGAAGGCAGCATACACAGACCATACAAATCACAGACCGCACAAATTCGAATCTGAAGCAAAGGAGACTTGCCCAGCAGCCTCCGACTCTATTGCGACTAAGACGGAGCAGGCTGCATCAGCAACGGATCAAGTTTCCCTTCACTGTTCAACTCGTGAACATCATCGCAGCCGCCTACGTGCTGATGGTTGATGAAAATTTGAGGGACACTGCGACGACCGTTTGCTCGTTCTGCCATTTTGGCTCGTGCATCGGCATCACCATCAATTTTGTATTCAGTGAAATCAACACCTTTCCACCACAAAAGCAGTTTTGCCCGAATACAGTACGGACAGGTCTGCCACGTGTAAATTTCTACGTTTGCAGTCATCTGCTCAGGATGACGATTCAGAAGAGGATTGAGAAAATCAAACATAGCAGCTCTCAACGTTAGTAACAGCACGAAAACTCGATCGACAAAGTCTCAGAAACGGATAAGGAAAAGGGCGATCGCTCCCTCTACAATATTTCAGGATCTGAAGAGGGATCTTGTGCTGGAATCGGTGAACGCCGTTTTTCGGCGTCAATTACGATGGGTTCGAAGGGGGCTGTGTCATGCTCAAGAGTCTGAAGCTGTTCTTTGAGAATTTTGAGGGTGTCCTGATAACAGAAAATAGCTCCGTCGAAAAATGCCATGTCCGCTTCAGTCTTGGACTTTTCGTCGTGTTCTAAAGCCTGAAACAACCGTTTATGAACGGCAGCAATGTAGGCTTTGAGAAATTCGTGTAGTTCTGAATTCACGGGGATTTCGTTGGATAGACTCGCTCAATGTGGCATACTTCTTTGATCCATCAGCGTATCATGCTCGATTGCTGCATTCCAGGTGCTGATAGGGATCGGCTTAAAAAAGCGAGTTCGCCGAAAAAAATATTTGTCTTCAATCCTAACTAAGTTACGATAGTAGATCCTTGCTTCCGCCAGACTTATCCGTGAGGCCACACGGCATCATTGCGATATCTAGTTGGCCTAAGACCTGTTCTGGCAAGGAGGCCAAAGACCATAAGGGAGTTAGAGAATCGATGAATACTTACGAAACAATGTACATCCTTCGGCCTGATTTAGGCGAAGAGCAAACAGATCAGATTATCAACAAATATCAGTCCATGTTGCAAGAACAAGGGGCTCAAGATATTCAGACTCAGCACCGAGGCAAGCGTCGTTTGGCCTATGAGATCAACGACTATCGTGAGGGAGTCTACATTCAGATGAACTACGAGGCTCCTGGAGCGGCGATCGCCATCATGGAGCGGGACATGCGATTGACTGAAGATATCATTCGCTATCTCACCCTCCGAAATGAGCCGATAGCTGAACCAGAAGCTGCAGCTAGTGTGTAGAGATTTTAGTTTAAACGCGAAGTATTGAAGCATCGCGTTTCAGGTTGGTAAGGTCACCAAAACCTGAAGGGGTAGCAAGTCTCACTTGCTACCCTCATTTTTTATTGGGCGAGTCCCTTTATCGAGACCTCGTGCTTTAGGGCAAGCAGTCGATATAGTTTTCAACGTCCCAATTACTTGTTGTAGCGAGAAAACGCTCCCATTCGTCTCGCTTGTACCAAGTGAAAACGCGGTACATATCTCCAGGCATCGCAGACTTAATCACTTCATCTTGGTCAAGGCGTTCAAGTGCTTCACCCAGAGACATAGGAAGTTTTTTCACTTTTTTCCCAGCTTCCATCGCTTCGTACAGATTCCGAGTTTCCGGCTCTCCGGGGTCGAGATCGCGCTTGATGCCATCATCGAAGGCTTTGAGAATGCCGGCAGCCATCAGATAAGGATTCACCATCGAATCAACAGCCCGATACTCAAAGCGACCTGGAGCAGACACCCGTAGCCCACAAGTCCGGTTTTGAAAGCCCCAATCGGCATAGACAGGTGCCCACAGTCCTGTGTCCCACAAGCGACGATAGGAATTGACTGTGGAGCACCCAATAGCTGTCAACGCTCCCAGATGCTCGATCACTCCACCGATTGCGTTAAGTCCAGTTGGGCCAGGTTTTGTTTCGGAAAGGCTGGGGTCAGGCATGAAGGTGTTCTCGCCGCCTTTGCGATAGCTAAAATTAGCATCTAACCCTGGCAAACTGTCTAAATCGAAGTCTTTGATCTGCTCCTCTCCGCCATACCAAAGTGACAAGTTATGGTGACACCCGTTGGCTGAAACGCCCATAAACGGCTTCGACATGAAACAGGCAATTAGTCCAAACTCCCGACCGACTTGAGCACAGATCTGACGATAGGTTGTAAGGCGATCGCACGTCTTCAGAGCGTCGTCAAACATAAAATTCAGTTCGAGTTGCCCTGGTGCGTCTTCATGATCGCCTTGGATCATATCTAGACCCATAGCTTGAGAATATTCAATTACCCTCAGAACGACAGGACGCAGTTCTTCAAACTGATCGATGTGATAGCAGTTTGGCTTCGTTTTTCCCCCATCGGGCAAACCATCTGCCCCCTTCTTTAACCACATCATTTCGGGTTCCGCCCCATGACGCAGATGTAGGCCATTGTGTTCGGATTGAAACTGGGCATGGATGCGTCTCAAATTGCCGCGACAGTCTGAGGTCAGCACGGCTCCTGGCTGTTCGGGTTCTTCTCGGTTGCGGAAGCACGTGCAATAGACTCTTGCGACTCGTGGCTCCCACGGAAGTTGGCAGAATGTTTCAGGATCAGGAATCGCGACCAGCTCTGAGGCTTCTGGCCCATAGCCGATGTAGTTATTGTGGCGATCGACATACAGGTTAGCCGTAGCCCCGTATACGAGCTGAAAACCCCGTTCGGCGATGCTTTCCCAGTGATCAGCCGGGACTCCCTTACCGACGACTCGTCCAGTGACAGAGATGAACTGATAGTAAATGTATTTGATTTCTAAATCGTTAATCTTGCCCCGTACTTGTTTAACGTATTCGTCTCGACCCTCTTGTTGAACATGTTGTTCTAAATCGGTGAGAGTGTCTCTCTTTGGCAAGGTTCCGGTCACAATATCACTCCTGATAGGACATAAGTAGGTAGCCCCAATTAAACGTCGTCCTGGATCGCTGAAAGCACTGACATGCCATTCCTGATAGGGCTGATTAAATAAGACGACCTACTTAGCGATCAAGCAAGTCAATTGAGAACTCATGCTTGTTGTACGCGAACCTATTCAGACGATCGGTATCGAACTCTACCAATTCAAAGGCACCTTGTTCTATGTCAGTAGCTCAATAGTTTTCTGATCGTAGGTTTACAAAAGGAATTAAAGGAGCTGATACTGCGCAAAACCTGAACATAAAGCGGATCAATAGACAAAAAAAGTTCTTGGCTAAACATTCGATGAAGCTTTTTGAAAAAAGCTCTTGAGGTGGATTTGTCGATAATTTTCGATGGGGCATATTTACATTTCGCAACTAAAACGCCGAAAAGATTACAGTTCGTTTCGACTTTTGGGAAGCCAGAATTTCGATGTGATACGTTCATTTACATCGAAGCATTGATTCAGTTCTGTCCTAGAATATTTGCTGTTCCGAGCCTAGAGAGGAAAACGTCTTGATTTCAAATTCACTACAAACATCCGATACCGACCTAATTCGTGAAGATTTTAGTGAGTATGTAGCTCATCTTCAGCTTCATATGACGTTACAGGCTCGCAACCTAGTTCCGACGTTGAGTCAATCGACCGATAGCCGTCAAGAGCTGCTTCATCAGACCCAGGCTGATTTTGAGAAACTGGTTTCTCGACAAGCGCTCTGATGAAGAGCAGAGTTCAATCATTTGAGCGTTGAAGACGATTGCTGACGCTATATTCTTCTGTTTCGCTTGCAATTATGGGTTTACGACTCATTTTGCATCTGTGAATGCAAGTATCGAAAATTAATCACTTTGATTCCCCTACACCCGCTTGTAGGGGAATTTTTTTGGCCTCGTTTTGCTTAACTTAGTTAAAATCGCGCAATGCTGCCTTGCCGCCAATGCCGTGCTTTAATTTCCCCAACTCTGTTTGGTGATAGATACGATATAGGAGTTTGACAACTGCTCTGCTTGTGAACGCACAAGTTTTTTAGAGGGGCAGCATCGCAGGTGCATGTGACGAAGCCAAAGCAGAGATGCTGTTTATCTGCGGGAGCGCTGGATTCTCGATATTTAGAAACGAATATTCAAACTGTTCTGGTTATGGTTCGGGTGTAGTGAAAATGATGTTAAACGACACGAAGCACTATGGCTGTTGATAGTTCTCCTCAAACGCACGATCGCACTTCTGGTGACCCGTCTGAATCGTCAGGGCGATCGCTCCGAAACCCGAGCAAGCCCAGTGGATTAGATTGGCTATGGCGGTCATTTGCAGGAGACGTCACTTACGTTGTTGAAGACTCCATTGCTTTGCGAGTTTTTGTTCAAGCGATGGTTTCTGTTGGAATTATCGCGACAGATGTTGCCTCTGCGAACGTTACAGGCTTGAGCTTGACGAGTCTTTGGGCTGTGCCAACAAGTGCTATTGGCGGTATCTGGAGTTTCTTCCGGCTGCGACAACGAAACACTGCCACCAAGTTTTGCATTGCGATCGCCATGCTGATGTCGCTGGCAGTCTTTTTTGTTCAGCTTTTAATGGAGCGGCAAGATACGCGCTTGGCTCTAGCGCAGTTGTTGATTCAACTGCAGGTATTTCATAGCTTTGACATGCCGCGCCGAAAAGATTTGGGATATTCCATGATGATTGGAATGATCTTGATTGGAGTCGCCGGAACTCTGAGTCAAACGCTGTCTTTTGGGCCGTTGCTGCTGGTGTTTTTTGCGATCGCCTTGCCGGCTTTGGCGCTCGACTATCGGTCACGGATTGGATTGCCGATTCGCTCTCGGTTCCAGGCGTCTCTCTCGCTGCTGCCGCTAAAGCGAATTGGTCTGATGATGCTAGCCGCTTTAGCCGTGGGAATGCTGATTTTTGCTGCACTGCCTCGGTTTCAGGGCTATCAAATTCGCAGCTTTCCTGTCAGCACGCCCATTGAATTTGACGGTCAGTTTGAACCTAGTAACATCAACAATCCAGGCTACATCAATGGCGGTGAAGGTTCCGAGACGGGTTTTGGCACCGACGCAGGGGATGGAGAAACCTTCAACGGTGCTCCTGGGGAAGTGGATCAGACCTCCTATTACGGGTTCAACAGTCGCATGAACCTGAATCTGCGAGGTGACATGACACCCCAGGTTGTGATGCGTGTGCGATCGCAGTCAGAAGGATTTTGGCGCGTACTCGCCTTTGATCGCTACATCAGTCAGGGTTGGGAAATCTCTCGCAACGATGACGATGACGTAGAAATCATTGAGCGGCCTCGCTGGACGTATATGTTTCGGTTGCCCTGGTTGTTTAGTCGAGGCCGAGCGCGGGAAGTCATTCAGACCTACACAATTACCTCTAATCTGCCTAACTTAATTCCAGCGCTGTATTCAGCCGATCGCCTCTATTTTCCAACTCAGCAGGTTGCGGTTGATCCTGAAGGCAGTATTCGAGCGCCAGTTGAACTGGTTGATGGAGTTACCTATACCGTTGTGTCGAAGGTTCCCTACCGCGATCGCACTCTGTTGGGTGAAGCTTCAACTCGATATACCGGCGCTATTACCGATCACTATCTTCAAATTCCAGAGGATCTTGAACCTAGGCTTCAAGAACTGGCTGAAGAGATTCTCTCGAAAGCTGAGCCTCGTCCTAGCAACCCCTATGAGATCAGTCTGTATTTGGCGCAGTATCTCAAGCAAAACTATACCGTTCAGCCCGGACTTCCTTTTCTGAACAAAGATGAGGATCTGGTCGAGGCTTTTCTGTTTCAATACGGCGGCGGATATCCCGACCACTTTCCTACAGTATTGACCTTAATGTTGCGATCCCTTGGCATTCCTTCTCGTTTGGTTGTCGGATTTGCGCCGGGAGAGTTTAACCCCTTCACCGGGTTTTACGTAGTAGAAAACGTGGATGCCCATGCGATGACAGAAGTATTTTTCCCTGGATATGGCTGGTTTTCCTTTGATCCCATTCCAGGTCACGAGCTGGTTCCACCAACCGTTGAAGACTATGAAACGTTCGGGGTGTTGCGTCAGCTGTGGAATTGGGTTGCAGGCTGGCTACCCTCTCCACTCCGGGGGGTAATCAGCGGCGTCTTTGACTTGTTGGCGGATGGCGCAACTCGCGTCGTCACGTTTCTCTCCTCCCTTTTTAATCGAGGATGGGTCGGCATTTTAGTCGGGTTAAGCTTAATCACAGCTGCTGTTTTCGGGCTGTGGATTGTGCTCAATGGTGTGCGATCGCTCGTCTTTCAGTTCCGGCTCAAACGCCTTCCTGCAATGGAGTCTCTGTATCAACAGATGCTCCTCACTCTGTCCAATCAAGGGTTGCGAAAGCCAGCGGCTCAGACTCCCTTAGAGTATGCGGCGGCGCTTCATAAAACTTTGCCCAAAGATGCGGCGGCTGTAGAGGAAATTTCTCGCGCTTATGTGCAGTGGCGATACGGCAGACAAGAACCCGATATCGCTACTCTACGAGAACGGTTGCGGTCGCTCAATCCTCGCTACTTTTCGACGAGAAAGCGTCACAAGCGAACGTCATCACCGAATTAAATTCAACTCTCACGGCGCTCTACCGATTTTGTAATGAACCTACGCATGTCTCACTCTTCTGCTGGTGCTGATTCCAAATCTTTCAACCCCTTCCCTCAGTCGTCTGTTTCTCCTGCGTATAAGCGTTCTGTTCAATCTTTCTCTAGTTCCAGTGAGAACAGTTCAATTTTGATCGTGACGCATAAACTCCATTCCACTCCTGGGGAAGTGGGGCGAATTCTTTCGGGGTGGGGCTACGATCTCGATATTCGATGCCCTGCCGAGGGCGATCGCTTGCCAGACACGATGGATGAACACGAAGGGGTGGTTATCTTTGGTGGGCCGATGAGTGCGAATGACGATGATTCCCTAGAGTTTATTAAGGCAGAGCTAGACTGGATTCCGACTGTCCTAGAAGCGGACAAGCCTTTTTTGGGTATTTGTCTAGGAGCACAGCTTCTGGCTCGATCGCTAGGCGCTTCGGTCACTCCTCATCCCCAATCAAAAGTCGAAGTTGGATATTACCCGATCTATGCAACAGATGAAGGAAATTCTCTGTTTGACTCTTTGGCTTATGTGTACCACTGGCACAAAGAAGGATTCGAGCTGCCAGCCGATGCCCAACTTTTAGCGACCGGAGAAGCTTTTCCGAACCAAGCGTTTCAGTACGGAAGTTGCGCCTACGGGTTTCAGTTTCATCCCGAAATTACGCTGTCGATGATTACCAAATGGACGTCCGATGCCGCCGATCATTTGGTGCATCCAGGGGCACAAGTCCGTGATCATCACTTTCAGTACCACGACAAACATGCGTCTAAAACGAGTCAATGGCTGACCCAATTTTTGGCTCAGTGGCTCCGTCGTGAGGAGCGAACTTTGACTCAGAGTTGAGGAGTCAATAGGGGCGTGGCGATCGCTCTATAGGTGCGAAAGGTGCGAACTAATGGTCGCCACATTGCTTCAAATCGATTTTGACGAAGTGATTTCGTTACATTCGGTAGCAGAACAGCGTCGACACTCCAATTCCGAGATAGGCTAGGAACCGAAATTCATCATCCGATGTGCGATCGCCCCAGGCGATGAGCATACAACCCCTTGATAGTTGAGATTATGGCTCATTCATCGACTCAAGACACCGTCTCCTCAGAATCCGTGCAGGCTACCGCAGGTGCTAACATTCCGCCTGCCGATTCGCAGGCTAGAGTGAGTGCGTTTATGAAGCGCATTCAAGACAGCATTTGCCAAAGGCTAGAAGAGCTAGATAGTGAGCATCAGTTTCTCGAAGATAGCTGGGAACGCCCAGAAGGGGGGGGTGGTCGCTCTCGGGTTGTGAAACAGGGCAACCTGCTGGAGCAGGGCGGGGTCAACTTTTCAGAAATTTGGGGCGATCGCTTACCTCCGTCCATCCTTGCTCAGCGTCCTGAAGCAGCGGGGCATCGCTTCTACGCAACGGGTACCTCTATGGTGCTGCACCCGCGCAATCCATACATCCCGACGGTTCACCTCAACTATCGATATTTTGAGGCTGGCCCGGTGTGGTGGTTTGGAGGGGGCATCGATCTCACTCCCTACTATCCGTTTGAGGAAGATGCGGCTCACTTCCACCGCACGCTCAAGCAGACCTGTGATGCGCATCATTCCGATTACTACCCCACGTTTAAGAAGTGGTGTGACGAATATTTTTATCTGAAGCATCGCCAAGAGACTCGGGGCGTCGGCGGTATCTTCTTTGACTATCAAGATGGTCGAGGTCAGCTCTATCGAGGCCCTGCTGAAGAGGGGCCAGCAGCTCAGTACAGCAACCAAATCGGTGAGTTGCCAACCCGTTCATGGGAAGACATCTTTGCCTTTGTGCAAGACTGCGGCGACGCATTTTTGCCATCCTATGTCCCCATTATTGAACGGCGGCGAGATACAGAATACGGCGATCGCCAACGGGATTTTCAGCTCTATCGTCGAGGTCGCTACGTCGAATTCAATCTGGTCTACGACCGAGGAACCATTTTTGGATTGCAGACGAATGGTCGTACAGAATCGATCCTGATGTCACTTCCTCCTCTTGTTCGCTGGGAATATTGCTTTGAGCCGGAGCCAGACACTCACGAATCAAAGCTCTACGACGTGTTTTTAAAGCCTCAAGAATGGGCAGACTGGATAGAATCGTCAGCTTAGAAATCAGCTTAGAAAAGGCTCTGAGAACATCTGCCTGAAACCTCTCAGTCACGAGATACAAAAGTTGCTAAAGCTTGAACCATGACCGTTGCCCCAAAATGGTCATGGAATTCTCTATGGCTTTCGGCAACGTTGTCGATGTAGTCGAGTTTGAATGAGGTCAATATTGCAAGCTGACCTGATTAAAGATATTAGCTGTTGAAAAGATTAACAGCATGTCTTCATGAACTTCTATCCCGTTATGGCGAAAGCTGTGGCAGGTTGTGCAATGAAAAACTTCTCTGTGGGCACTCTTTTAAGAGCTTGAGCTACGATCATAATCAATAGAGAGGTTCGGCTCACGTAGTAGTTCGGCTTCTTTTCCTCTATGTATTTTTAAATCTGAGCTAGTGATGGATCAAGAGATACGCACCACCCCAGATGAACGAACCGTTGTGGTTTTGCGGCCAACGGGTCGGCTAGACATTACGACTGCGTGGCAGTTCCGGTTAAAGCTGCAAGAGTGTATCTCTCAGACGAGTCCCCACATCGTGGTGAACCTCAGCGAGGTCAACTTTATTGATAGTTCAGGTCTGACGTCTCTCGTCGCTGGAATGCGAGATGCTGACAAGATGAATGGCAGCTTTAGAATCTGTAGTGTCCATCCCGAAGCAAGACTGGTGTTCGAGGTGACGATGATGGACTCAGTATTTGAAATATTTGACAGCGAGGATGAAAGCTTTGAAACCCCTTTGGGTAGTCCGACTCACTAAAGGCAAATGTCGGGTGTTTGCTTGATTCAACTTGGCAAACTCGCACCAACACGAGACAATGGAATTACGTTCATTAGATGAATTCATAGTGAGCAACGTTCGTACCGTCTCAGATACTAAAAGAGCGTTTTACACGTTCCATACTCGTCCCATTGCCTCCATTTACCGCAGGGTTGTTGAGGAGCTAATGGTCGAGATGCATCTCTTATCCGTTAATATCGATTTTCGTTATGACCCCATCTATGCGCTGGGCGTTGTAACGTCGTTCAACCGCTTCATGAAAGGGTATCGTCCTGATCGTGACAAAGAATCTATCTTTGATGCTCTTTGCCGAGCGATCGATTCAGACTCAGGTCGCTATCGACACGATGCAGAGCAGCTACAATCTGAAGCAGAAAACATTTCTCGGGAAACGCTGGAAAAGACTTTAGAATCGCCTTCTGAAGCTCCTGATAGCTTTCTTAAATCTCAGATCGAGGCGATCGCCCATAGCGACACCTTCAAGTACAGTCGTTTGTTTACGATTGGTCTCTATACGCTTGTGGAATTTGTAGATCCGGAATTTGCAAAGGACACAAAAGCTGTCACTGAACTATTGCAGAAATTAAGCTCCACTCTTAAATTCTCCCCTGAGAAACTTGAGAAAGATTTAGAAGCTTACCGCAGCAACTTAGAAAAGCTTGTTCAGGCTCAGGCTGTTTTAGAAGACATCAAGAAGGCTGATCGGAAAAAGAGAGAAGAGAGAGCGGCTCAAGCGGAAGCTGCCGACTCAGATTCTGATTCTCCGGAATCCTCTGAACCAGAGCCTGAAGCTCAAGAATCTGAGGCATAGACGGAACTCGATCCATGTCGTGTGTTCTTGAAGAAACTTAGCCCGTCTATCTTTTGCTCAGTTGGTAACTGCATTTGTTTTTACCACCGTAGCTTTGGTTTAACGACCGTTGCCTCCATCGTTGAGCGTTTCGATCAAGACATTCACTTTTTGTTCGTGATGCTCAAGAAAAGATTCGCACTGTTGCAGGTGGTTAACAGCCGTTTCGAACTGGTTAAATACATCAGCGATGGGCAGCTCACCTGTTTCAATCTGAGAAATAATAGTTTCAATCGTCGTTACGGTTTCTTCGTAGCTCCAGTCTTCTGGCTTCTTAGGCGAGAATGATGCTGCCAGCGGCTCCGCATTCTCTACCGCTGGCATTGGCTCTTGAGCATCTGAGCGATTGAGAAATAATTCTTCCATGAGGTTGCTTTAATAAAGATTTGATCAACGGGTTCGTCCACAATACGAATCAGTTGTTTGGATTGTAGGTTTCGACCACGCTCTGAATTTAAAGAGCTTTGGAGGATGATGGGCTAATTCCATCACTCTTATTTCAGTTTGATCCTAACTTAGACGGTGGTGTATTTCCGTCGTTTGACTTCACAGTGTCTTCTATGGAATCGATGGTGACTCGCACGTCTCCTGATGCAAAAGTGACTTGGGCTTGTTGTCCGACAGAAAGATCGTATGGCGATCGCACAATATCTCCATTTCCAAATTTCATGACCGTGTATCCTCGTCTTAGAACATTTTCAGGATTGAGCGTGCTGAGTTTTTGCTGCAAAAGCTGGTGATGCTGAGATGCATAGCGTAAACGCTTACTCATCACGGAAACCAAGCGTTGACGGAGCCAGCTTATTTTTTGTCGCTCATGGTGAATGGTTTGGTCGATATGGAGCCGTTGCAGTCTTTCCCTCAAGCGGTGTAAAGACCCTTCACGGACACGAATGTGAGTATCCAGTGCGTCGAACAGCCGTCTATGGCGATCGTCGTGAGCACTGGCTAGATGAATGAGTTTGGGGACTGCCTGCTCAGCCGCTGCGGTGGGGGTGTGGGCGAATACATCAGCAGCTAGGTCGGATAATGATTCATCGCGCTGATGACCAATCCCTGCCACGACTGGAATCGGACAGTTGGCGATCGCTTTCACGACAGATTCGTGGTTAAAGCAATCCATATCTTCCGTCGCGCCCCCTCCCCGAGAGACCAGCAGTGCTTCAGCTCGACCATCAGCAACGACTCGACGAATTGCTTTTACAATAGATGCTGGAGCCTGGTCCCCTTGCACCAGGGCTGGCGAAAACAACACCGTTAACCCTGGATACCGACGTTTGAGCGTTCTTTGAATGTCTCCCCAAGCTGCGGCCTGAGGAGAGGTCACCACAGCAATGGTTTGGGGATGCTGTGGCAAGGGCTTTTTGCGGCTGGGGTCGAACAACCCTTCAGCTTCGAGACGCTGCCGCAGCTGCCGATAGCGCAGCGCTCGGAGTCCTTCTCCAGCGGGCAGCGCTTGCCACACGTTGAGCTGACATGCCCCTCGTTTCCGATGGATTCGGATTCGACCCAAAATAATAAGCTGCTCTCCTGGTTCTGGCTGTACGGTTAGCTGTTCAATCTGATTCCGCCACACCACACAGTTCACGGCCGCATCGGCATCCGGATCTTGGAGTGTGAAGAAAATACCGCTGCGATAACAACTTGCACTAGATACTTCTCCCATGACCCATACATGCCGAAGCTGGTCATCCTGCTCTAGCAAATCCTGAATGTGGCTCGTGAGCCCAGAAACTGACAAAGGCGCACTAGGAGCAAAGATATGGTGCAGATGGACACTCATTGGGAGCATGAAGCTATAGACAGCAATAGAAAACACACAGGCAAGAACCAAGACTAAACTAATTACAGATGAACCGACTACAGCTGTGAAAGAGAGCTGCTACTTATTTGGAACGAACGTTCTTAGCCATGCATGGCTCAATTCTTTTTTAGCCTAGCATTAAGGATATTCTCCTTAAGA
>CAKZMO010000069.1 GCA_937128595.1 uncultured cyanobacterium
ACATAAAAAAGCGAAAAACAGTGAAGCAGGAAATTCCCTACTCCACTGTTCATTGATTCGCCAATTTGTCAGTCAGTACATCCGCATCGAATCTCTGAAAGTTCGATGCGGATGTACCAATATTTAGAAATAAGCCCTAGGCGAGACCTAACCGCGACGGGTGACTTTGTCTTTCTGGCTGACGAACACTAAGCCAACAATGACCGGAATAACAACAATCACTGCGCCAGCGAGCAGGCTGTATAGGAAGTTAGCTAGAGAGGGTGTCATGTTCTTGAAACCGTTTAAATAACTTTGCGTATCTTTAATATTACTCTGAGATGCCCAATCTTGAGAAGTGCCGATGCCTAAGTGCGATCGCCCTTCATTTAATGAAATCGACAGAGTTTAATCCTTCCAACTTGAGGATTTCAGCGATAGGATTAGGTTAGAGGAATATTGCAAAATGTAATATTTCGACTCTACACATTTATTTTCTTTAGATATATCTTCATGACCGCGTTCACTCTAGCGATGTCGCCTCTCAGAATCACCAATCTCTCTTTAGGGCTGTTCTTGGCTCTGATGATTTTGCTGTTCATCCTGCGGATCGTCCTGACTTGGTATCCTCAGGCCAACCTCAACAAGCTTCCTTTCAACCTAGTCGCTTGGCCAACTGAGCCTTTCCTCATTCCTCTTCGTAAAGTGATTCCTCCCTTGGGCGGTGTCGATATTACCCCGATCGTTTGGGTTGGAATACTCAGTCTTGCCAGAGAAATTCTTCTCGGACAACAAGGCATTCTCACCATGATGAACCGCATATAAGGATTCGATCAGAGTAAGTCATTGTCTCGAAAGCCCTCTCAGCAATCAACTTTTCTTGCTCATCAGCTGTTCTACAAAATCTGTGTAGACCTCGCCTGACTGGAATGCTGCACTTTCTAGGATTTTCTGATGAAAGCCAATCGTAGTAGGTAAACCCGTAATGGCGCATTCTCGCAACGCTCGCTGCATGCGACGAATCGCTGTAGGGCGATCGCTCCCCCACACGATTAGCTTTCCGATCAGAGAATCGTAGTACGGGGGGATGTCGTAGTCAGTGTAAACGTGAGAGTCCATACGAACGCCAGGGCCCCCAGGGGGCAAGTAGCCGCTAATTCGTCCAGGATGTGGACGAAATCCCTGATCAGGATCTTCAGCATTGATCCGACACTCGATCGTATGTCCTCTCAAAACAACTTGCTCTTGAGTGACAGATAGTTTATCGCCTTGAGCCGTTCGAATTTGCTCCGCAATCAGGTCTAAGCCCGTTACCATCTCCGTTACAGGATGCTCTACCTGAATACGGGTGTTCATTTCCATGAAATAGAAATTTCCAGACTTATCAAGTAAGAACTCAACCGTGCCAGCTCCGACATAGTTGATGGATTGGGCAACGTTGACCGCCGCACTGCCCATCTTCTCGCGTAGCTCTGGAGTGAGAGCAGGGCTAGGAGCCTCTTCCAAAAGTTTCTGGTGGCGACGTTGAATCGAACAATCCCGCTCCCCTAGATGAATCACATTGCCGTGGCAGTCGGCAAAAATCTGAAACT
Source organism: uncultured cyanobacterium (assembly GCA_937128595.1). GTDB lineage: Bacteria > Cyanobacteriota > Cyanobacteriia > CAKZMO01 > CAKZMO01 > CAKZMO01. Next base: position 1,572 of record CAKZMO010000069.1, read on the forward strand.
CGATATGGCGAGGACGCTCGATAAATTTTTCTAAGTACAGCCCAGGGTTACCAAAAGCGGCTTCGGCCTCTCCTTTGGCTGCAAGAAACATGCGAACCAAATCCTCATCGCCTTTCACCAGACGCATGCCTCGTCCGCCACCACCAGCAGTCGCCTTGATCATGACCGGATAACCGATTTCGCGAGCCAGCTTTAACGCTTCTTTGTCGTCCTCCAGCAGTCCCTCGCTTCCCGGAACCGTAGGAACTCCAATGCGCTTCATCGTTTCCCGTGCAGTAGACTTATCGCCCATCGACTGCATTGCTTCTGGGGTAGGGCCAATGAAGGCAATCTGATGATCTGCACAAATTTCGGCAAACCGAGAATTTTCTGCTAAAAATCCATATCCAGGATGAATCGCTGTCGCATTGTGAGTTAAAGCTGCAGAAATAATATTGGGAATGTTGAGATAGCTTTTGCTGCTAGAGGGCTCGCCAATGCAAACAGCCTCATCTGCTAGCTGCACATGAAGCGCATTGCGATCAATCGTTGAATGCACCGCGACCGTTGAAATTCCCATCTCTTCGCAGGTACGGAGAATGCGAAGGGCAATTTCTCCACGGTTTGCAATGAGTATTTTCGAAAATTGCATCTTCTACTGTTTAACGAAATACGTTTAGCAACATGTGATCCAGAAAAGGTGAGGTTGCAACGATATGAAAACTAGAGCAGTGTATTCACAAGTCACGTCTGTCAAAGTGAAGCTTGCATGACGCTAAAGCTTACTGCTTGTAGAGAGTATATGCGTGAGGCAACACACGGACGATTCAGAGCATTATCGTATCACTCTTGATGAAGAGAATGATCGGCTTAGAGTAGATGGACGTCGGGAAACAGCTAACCTAACCTGTCGCAGGATGGTGCGATCGCCAATTCTTCAACCGCATTATGAAACCCATAGCGCATTTAGTCTGCAACCCACAAAATACAAACGATCAGCCCCAAAGCAAAGAGCGATCGCTTCAAGGGCGATCGCTCTTTGCAGTTGTATCGTTTTGCCTGAGCTACAGCTAATGTGTTATCAATCAGCCGTGGCCAGCTCGGTGCTGCCACGAGAACGGCGGCGGGTCAACGTGTTGAACAACATCTGACCGATAGCTTTAATCAAGTTACCTTCCAGCTCTTGGAAGAGCTTCATATTCATGCCGAAAGCTGCATTCGCTTCATCTACGATTTTGTCTGCCATTTCATCGCTGATGTCGAGGTCATCCATCGCTTGACGATATTCAGCTTTGAACGCTTTCTCGTCCGAAATCTCTTCAAACTCGTAAAAAGCAGTCCCTTCACCTTCGCCAAGATTCATCGCTCTCTTGGCAATATTCTTGAGAATTTGTCCTCCTGACAAGTCGCCTAAGTAGCGAGTGTAGGAATGAGCAACAAGTAGCTCAGGCTCGTTGTTCGATATGTCGCGAATACGCTGCACATAAGTCTTAGCAGATTCTGTTGGGGCAACTTCGCTGCGCCAATTGTTACCAAAGTAATACTGTAAATCTTGCTCAAGAGTAGCTTTACGATTTAGCTCCGGAAAGTAGATGTTAGAAACAATAGGATGGTGCTTGTGACGCTCCATCTCCTCTTCCATAGCCGAGTAAACAAAGTAGAAATCAGATACCAACTTGCGGTAAGAGTTTTTCTCAACAACTCCCTTGAGAAAACACTTTACAAACCCCATGTTCTCAGCCATGGAATGAGATTTTTTTGTCCCTTCCCGCAGCTTAGTTGCTAGATTGCAGCTCATACTAAAAAGTCCTAACTACTTGAACACTTTTTCAACATCTAAATCTATAAACCCGGAGCAAGAAACTCCAGCAGGGAGATACCGATCAGCCATATACAGTGGGCCGGATATAGCAGTAAAAACGAGCAGGCTGTAAAACCTCAACCCAGACCCAATACTTCACCTATCTGCCTGAAAGCAGAACGCGAGAAGTTCGATGTAGAAGAGTATGCAAGATATCTTACGAGTCCATATACGCAAGTTATCCTACAAAAACACTAATCACTAATCAAATATTGCAGGAGAAGCACTTCCCCTAGTTTGCCAGATTAGACTGATTTAACGAGAGTTTCCGTTACATTTTCTTACAGCATTGCAATGAAATGTTTGAAAATACTCCGAAATTAAAAATCAGGCAATCGCCCAGGCTTCTTCCATAGCAAGGAATGAAAAGATTTAGGTTACTGTCGAAACATCTTCAACCGTTCAAAAGCAAGACCTAAAGTTTCAATCACTCATAAAACATGAGAATCCTGTTGATTAATCGGTTGATCAACCAACAGGCGATCGCCAGATCTCGATCTCTCGTAAGCAAACACTTGCATTGTAAGACCTACTCTTTTACCGCTTCCAACATACGAGAGAAATAGAACCGTGTTTTGGTCATGGCGTTCCGCTGAATCTTCCAGCCATTGGACTCTAAAATACGCACAACGTCTGATTCTCGGTGCAGGTAAGCGCGTGTCGCTTTGCTAGGGCCAGGGAAAAAGTCCCCAATTTTCTTCAGCGCTGTATAGGCTAGGGTTTTAGGCGCAAAGCTGAGCACCAGACGCGATTCAGCCAAACAGCTAAGATGAGAAATCATATCCGCAGCTTTGTCTTGAGGATAGTGAATTAGCACATCCAGACAAACAACTGTATGGTAGGTGCCATCGAGTTCTTCCAAGTCTCTTACGGCAAACGTTGGGTTTGTCGATTGCCCCAACGTGGCCTGCGATCGCTCTTTTGCTTCACCCACCATCTTTTCTGATATATCACTAGCAAAGACTTTCGCACCCATTTCTGCCATGGGAATGCTGAGACTGCCCACGCCACATCCAGCGTCACAGATGGATAGGTCACTGAGGTTAGCGTCATCTCTAAACCAGCTCAACAAAGTGTCAACCGTCTGCTGATGCCCTTTACGAATATCGAGCTGCACTTTGTTGACATCACCATCGCCATAAATGCGCCGCCAGCGGTCAAACCCATTAGAGTTGAAATAGTCTTTAACAATTACCTTGTCATTAGTTTTGCTGTCAGCAATATTCATGCGATCGCCTAACCATAGATAGAATCAAACACTTCATTCACCGACTGATCCTATTACGTTTTATTGCCAGAGTTGAACACTGCCCTTGCAGTTCGTAACGAAAGTTCAAGTTTCGACAGCAAGACGAAGTGCGATCGCCGAACAGCCTGATCGAATAGAGCAAGCTTTGACAACACCAGGAAAATTCAAGTTGACAATATCCTCAGAGGATCATTGCAACGTATCAGATGGCGCACCGGAGTCTTGTAGATTCTCCTAAATCTCTCTCAGAAGGAGAAATTTGAAGGCAATGCTCCTCTTCTTAAGGGAGCAATAGGTAGGGTTGACAACCCAAAACTTTCAGTTTCTACCCAAACTAAGTAGATTTCTCTTCAAACTTCTGCTGAAGTCGATCAGCTTCTTCGAGAGTTTCCGTCGGATCGTACTCTGCCGTTTGCTGAATGTAGTTTAGCTTAATCTCTTCCAGCAGGTCGGAAACTAAATTTTGCAGTTCCTGACGAGTTGATTCTTCTTGCAACTCGTTAAACAGCGCATCTTTGAAATCTTGAGTCAAGCGATCGACGAGTAACTTACCTTCAGTATCAGAATAATAGGCGGATAGAACGTCATAAGTCATCTGAGACAAGTACGTCGAAAGTTGCTCAACAAAGTCACTAGGCAGTGTGTCAACGCCCGGAAGATCCAAAACGCCTTGATAAACACTCGACTGTTTAAATACGTTATCCAAGTTGTAGCGAAGCACCGTTTCCAGTTCAGGCTGTACGCGAGGCAATACTTTATAAATTGAGAGCTTCAAAAGTCGATCGAAGATAGCATCTGCCTTATCAATATTGCTGACCTGAATATAGTCCTTAGGTTGAAACAACATTTTGGCTGCAGCTCCACTTTTAACCGATTCGCTAGCTTGGTTAACGATTCGTACAAGAAGAAAAGCAGACACCCGATCGGATATATAAGCTGCTGGCTCATGAGTAATCTGAGACAAGACCCTCCCCATATTAAACAACTGAGCCTGATGCGATCGCACTAAAGCTGGAACAATTCTCAACCAGCGCCAAAATGGCAATATCAGAAAGAGATCGTACCAGCGACGAAGCATGGTATCGCCCCAATTCAGCTCGTCTTTTCTATAACTTGCGGCGAACGTTCTAACCAAAAAATCAATACCAAAAAAGACAATAAAGTAATTATCAATACGTTGGATACCCTGCCTGTACAAGGGCTCGTAATAATCTATGACGAAGGGCAAATACTTCGCATACAAGCCTTCTAACGCGGGGTATGTTTTGTTGAATATGACGATCGCCAAGTTTATCCAAATCAGGACAGCTACAGCTCGACTCCACCATTGCCAAGGATGTGGGTTATCCGCTGCAGTCGGTAGAGAGTTAGCTATGCCCATAGGAGTCTTAACAGACTTGACTTCTTGAAAGTTCTGTTGAGAGTTGCCTGCTGGAAAACTTTTGAGAGTTTCTGTGGTCTTTTCCCTTGTCAATTTTCTCTCTACTTGATTAGATTGGGATCGTGTTTCTGCTTCCATAAGTAGGTTGAGAGAGCCAGTTGAAGAGTCGCAATACAGTGGCTTTAATTCCTAAAACTCAAAAATAAAAGAGATGGAAGTTCAACCACTAAAGTAGGTTTAGATGAGTTAAAACTTAAAAATAAGCTCGCAGGAGTAAACATACTGTTCACCCCTGCTAGAACTGTATTGGCACTATGCTTGTCGAACCGACTTTTGCATCAGCGACACAACCTTTTAGATGCCTTATCTCCACTTGCGATCGCCATCTTCATCTGTGCGCGCCTGACGAATGACATCAGAAATTTCTTCCGCATCTTTGACGTGATGCAATGCTTCCTGGTTTCCATCTTCCTCTTCTACAACGAAGTATGTAGGAACAACCACACGCTCACCCGTAATATCAGCGGTGTTGACCGCAACTTGCTGCGACTTTTCTTCCAAGCTCTTTTTTTCTTGAACGCGATCGCCTGGGTTTACGGTCGGGTTCTCATTCATCAGCGTATCATGATGGGCTTGGCGCTGCTCGGGTGACACTTCTTCCGGGGTCAACGGCTGATTGCTAACGTCAGAGTTTGATTGCTTCTGGGGTGATGGAGTAGACATAGAATAATAAACCAGCTATCTGCAAACCTGAACTACAATTTCGAGTCGCCGTTTCAGGTCTTGTTTTGATATCAACTGCTTACAACTTACATAAAAGGTGGGCTAATCTCTGTCCTTCAGAAGTGATAAATTTGCATGGCACGTTATCCAACCAAATAGGCAGCTAGAGTCATTCAAAACTCGTTCTTGCTATAGCAATCGCAGATAGGTTAGGACAAGATATTGATGGAGAAGCCGCGTACCGCGTGGCTTCTCCATCAACTATTGGTTTTACATCAGCGCGTAGCACTATATGGGGTACTGTTTGGCGATCACAAAAAAACGAGAGCGCCTAAGCGCTCTCGTTTACAAAAACCAACAAATCAGCAATGTGCCAACCAAGCCTAGACCTTTCCGAGGGTACGGTCTAAACGCCTAGTTTTGGTTGCCACGTCGCTAGTCATCATCTCCAGCTTCGTTTGAGTCAAGCTCGAGACCGCCCACTTCACTTCTATCATCAATGATCGAAGAACTAGAATCCCCACTTCCATTGCCAGCAGGACGCTGGCCATAACCTGCAAGGCCAGACGAGCCGCCAACTAGCTCAGTATCATCTTCACTGACATGACGTTTTGCCATCTCAGACGGCGGAAAAACATCTAAACCCCCTTCTAGCTCATACGTACGAGCTGAGTGGTCATCTAGTACAACATCCTGCATATCGAAGTCTCCCTCGATAACGTTACTGTCGTAAGCAGCATCAGAACTACTTGCCGTCATCTCTTCGTAAGCATTGAAGCCGGTGCCTGCCGGAATCAAACGACCGATGATGACGTTTTCCTTCAATCCTCTCAGCCAATCAGATTTACCTTCGATCGCAGCTTCCGTCAAGACACGAGTCGTCTCTTGGAAACTCGCTGCCGAAATAAAGCTATCCGTGTTGAGAGAAGCTTTCGTGATTCCCAACAGCACCGGAGTATATTCAGCAGGTGCACCACCCGTAATCGACATTGCTTCGTTGCCCTGCTCAACTTGATACAGTTCAACCAGTTCTCCAGGCAACATAGTGGTGTCTCCCCCATCGTCAATACGAACTTTGGAGGTCATTTGCCGCACAATCACTTCGATATGCTTGTCTGAGATGTCGATGCCCTGAGACTGATATACAGACTGGACTTCATCCACCAAGAAGGTTTGAACCTCTCGGAGACTAATAAGAGCTGCTTCATTGAACCCTTTCGTTTCTCGATGCAGTTGGAAAAAGATGTCAAGAATCTCATGAGGATTTGCAGGTCCATCGGTCAGAGGTTCTGCCGCTTGAACAACTTGCCCATCCGAAACAATAACGTTTTGCCCCATTCCGATTGGGTACTCAATTGTTACTCCATCATCTTCGACAACCTTGACCTCAACAGTCTCGTCGTCGCTGTAAACGACTTGTGCCGTTCCTGGACGAGCCGAAAGAATACAGGCTTCTTTTGGTTTACGGGCTTCTAGCAGCTCTTCAATTCTTGGCAGTCCTTGAATGATATCTCCAGTCTTTGCACGCTCAAACACCAGCAGAACTAGGTTGTCACCCCGCTGTACCAAGTCACCATCGTCAATGTGCAACACAGCACCCGATGATACCCGATAAGGCCTGGAAATACGCAACTTAACTAAACTACCCATGACCTCTACAACCTGTCCCGATTCTTCGAGGACAATTCCAGGAGCAATCTCAGCACCAGAAACGATTAGATCTCCAACATCAACCGTGGGCTTCTGATCTTGCGTATCCACTGAAAACTGATCCGCCTCGCGCACAATCAAGACTCGACGAATCGCTTCAATTCCTTCTAAGATGCCCTGAACTTCACCGGCTTCCTTACATTGAATTTCGGTACGGGCAACCACAGATCCAGGGGAGATTTGGTCACCTTCTTCGACCAAAAGTCGTGTTTGAGTACTGCCCTGAGTTTGATCGGCCACGACGTCACGTCGAATGACAAGAGTCTCCAAGATGACCATTTGCAGGCGTAACACTTCAGAGTCACTTTCGTCTTCGACAAGCTCAATATCTGCTCCCAAGTGGGGAGATTCTTCGTCAATTTCTAGAACAAGTTGAGTTCTCACCAGCTCAAGACCACTGGCCGACTTGACGCGCTCACCATCCTTGTAAGGAATACGCTGAATAGCTCGAAGTCGAATCGCTCGGTTCTCTTCATCACTGACAGAATCTTGGCTAGGCACAGAAGGCATGTCAGGAACAGTAAATTCCGTGACTGGACGCAGCAGTAAAGCAGGGCCTTCAGGCGAATCCACGTATTCTACATATCGCAGATCAGCAGCCACGATATCTTCGGTAACACCTTCACCAGCATTGACAATCGATCCGTCCTTAGACATCACTTCTTCGGGATTGTCAGCCATGTGAAGCTCACCCGGCTTGATTACAATTTCTCGAAGAATGTCGTTTTTCTGAGTGACTTCAACAACACCACTACTCTGACAATAGATATCCTTGACGACTTCTGTGCCCGCTTCGACATACTGGCCGTCTTCAACTAGGAGTAGAGATAGATCTTTGTTGACTTCATGAGCTTCTTCAGGAATCCAAAGAAGAGTTCCACCTTTAGTTACTTCATAGCCTTGTTTTGCCTTCCCTCGCTTGGCAACCTCAACGCCAGAATATTTGATAATTCCGCCTGTTTGGGTATGGTATCGATCGTCGATCAGCTCAGCAACGACCTGATTGGTAACTACTTTCGTCCCCGGTGTAGCAATCAGCGAGAACCGTTGGTTGCTCTGAGTCTCAATCAAGTATTGCTCACGCCCTTGCGTGCTTTCAACCAGAACACGAGCTTGATTAAGGATGACTGATGCAGTTACAATTTCGACTTCTCGACTTCCCTTACCCTCGGTGTCTTGAGGAATCCGAACAAGACCACCATTCTCGCTGATGAGTCGAGTTTCAGCCAGGATACTGCCCTGTTCGACGCGATCGCCGTTTTTGACGACTGGTTCTGCGCCAGGTAAAAGATTGTAGACTTCGCCCGATAGAATCCAAATCAAACCACCACGTTGGGCACTACGTGTCGTGTTACCTTGGCGATCAGTTTTCTCTTCTGCAACCAAATCCGCAAAGCGAACAGCACCAGCTAAATCAGTCGCAACATCCTTGGTAGCTCGTTCAGTAATCTTCCGAGCACGGCTCATAGCCTGCATTTCAGACAGGATCTGACCTGATGTAACCGAGTCTCCATCTCGCACGAACAAGATAGAACCCTGAGCGACATTAAACTGCTTTTTCTTTGAAGATGTAGCGGCCTCAACTGTGACTTGAATGTTACCTTCCGCAATCAACGCGTCGTCACCGTGGCGTGTTCGGAACGGACGGACTCGAGCTTTGTTATCTCCAGGGAATCGAACTGTACCATTGAATGGGGAACGGAACTGCTGAGCGACCTCTCCTGTAAAAACACCCCCCGTGTGGAATGTTCTCATCGTGAGCTGAGTTCCAGGTTCTCCGATTGACTGAGCTGCAATAATACCCACAGCTTCACCCAAATCAACACCTTTGGCATGAGCTAAGCTCCAGCCATAGCATTTTTGGCAGACACTTCGATTCGCTTCGCAAGTTAGAGGCGATCGCACAACGACTCCATCAACACCGGAACCTTGAATAACTTCCGCCAGCTCTTCCGATATGTCTTGGTTACGAGCAGCAACCAACTCTTTAGTCTTTGGATGAACAACATCCTTCGCCAGTACCCGACCAAGCAAACGATCCTGCAAAGGAATCAAGACCTTCTCACCATCCGTCATACTGGTGACATAAATGCCCCGTTCTGTATTACAGTCAAGCTCCCGGATAATGACATCCTGGGAAACATCAACCAAGCGACGGGTCAGATATCCCGAGTCAGCCGTCCGCAGAGCTGTATCAACAAGTCCCTTACGCGCTCCATACGACGAAATAATGTACTCCGTAACAGTTAGACCTTCCCGGAAGTTTGTTTTAATAGGAAGAGCAATAATCTTACCTTGAGGATCAGCCATCAAGCCCCGCATACCCACGAGCTGGCGAACCTGCGAGATATTACCTCGCGCCCCGGAAAACGCCATCATGTAGACAGAATTCAAGGTATTCGTTGCCTCGAAATTACGAATTACCTCGTCTTTCAGCTCTTCGCTCGTACTGTTCCACGTATCAATGACCTTCTGGAATCGCTCAACTTCAGTAATCTCACCCCGGGTATAGCGACTCTCAGTATCACGAGTTAGCTCTTCAGCAGCGTCCAAGAGTTGACGCTTGCTGGGAGGTACTTCCAGATCATCCACGCTAATAGAAACACCTGCACGAGTGGCGTAGCGAAAGCCCAAGTCTTTCAACATATCTGCCATTTGAGCTGTACGAGCCGTTCCATAATTGATGAACGCCCAAGCCACTAATTTGCGAAGCTGCTTCTTATCAGTGACTCGATTACGAAAAATGAATGGCTGTTCAGACTTTTGATTTGCGAATTGATCTGACATAGTTCTGCTGCCTGTCCCTACCGATTGCGTCTGCGTGCGATGAATATCATGTTTCAATGCCCAGTCCAGAAGCTCTGTCTACGCTTTGAATTGAGCAAAACTCTTTAGCCTTAACTGATCAGTGCATCAAAAATAGTTTTGTTGTAAATGATGCGACCAGGAGTTGTGCGAACATATTGCGAGATTAGATTACCTTCGGCATCTTCGCGAGTACGCCTGAACTTATAAATCTTTGTTACGACACCATTGTCGTTATGCTCTTCAACTGGAGTGTTATCATCCACATCAGACTCCACCATGCCGTCAAAGCGCACCCAGACAAGAGCATGAAGGTCAATCGTTCCTTGATCGTAGGCCATAATAGCGTCATCCATTCCCGCAAAATATTGCCCCTCGCCTCGCTTGGCATTAGGGTTGTCCACCGTTAAGTAATAACAGCCCAACACCATATCTTGGCTTGGCGTAATAATAGGACGTCCCGTTGCAGGCGACAGAATATTGTTAGAAGCAAGCATCAGCAAACGAGCTTCAGCCTGAGCCTCCAGCGATAGAGGTACATGAACAGCCATCTGATCGCCATCAAAATCAGCGTTGAATGCTGGGCAGACAAGAGGATGAATTTGAATTGCTCGTCCTTCTACCAAAATCGGCTCAAACGCTTGAATGCCAAGCCGGTGAAGCGTTGGAGCTCGGTTAAGCATGACGGGGTGACCATCAATAACCTCCTCCAACACATCCCAAATACTTGGATCATTCCGCTGAATCAGCTTCTTTGCTGCCTTGATGTTATTGACTAAACCTTGACGAATGAGTCGGTGAATTACAAAAGGTTGAAACAGCTCGATCGCCATTTCCCGAGGCAACCCGCACTGATGGATCTTCAGCTTGGGGCCAACCACGATGACAGAACGGCCTGAGTAATCGACGCGCTTACCCAAGAGATTCTGACGGAAACGTCCCTGTTTTCCTTCGATAATGTCCGACAGTGATTTCAATGGACGATTGTTAGCACCAACAACAGTACGTCCTCTACGACCATTGTCAATTAAGGCATCTACCGCCTCTTGCAGCATCCTCTTCTCATTACGAACGATAATTTCAGGAGCCAGAATTTCCTGAAGTCTCGCCAAACGGTTGTTTCGGTTGATGACTCGACGATAGAGATCGTTCAAGTCAGAAGTTGCAAATCGCCCACCATCAAGCTGAACCATCGGTCGCAAATCAGGAGGGATGACCGGAATGTAACTCAGTACCATCCAGTCTGGACGAGACTGGGTAGCAATAAAATTATCAATGACCCGCAGACGCTTGATCAGTTTCGCGCGCTTTTGCCCCTTTGCAACCGCGATTTCCTCTCGCAAAGTCTCTGCTGTTTCTTCAAGGTTTAGATCTTCTAGCAAACGTTGAATAGCTTCTGCGCCAATACCAACTTCAACGCCAGTTAACTTAGAATCTTCACTGTAAAGCTGATCCTCAATCTCAATCCATTGATCCTCTGTTAAAAGCTGCTTGTAGCTCAGGTTATCAGCGTTGCCTGGATCTAAAACAACATAAGCATTGAAATAAACGATTTGCTCAACATCGCGCAATGGCATATCCAAGAGAATCGCCATATAGCTAGGAATTCCCTTGAGATACCATACGTGGGTCACCGGAGCTGCCAACTTGATGTAGCCCATACGGTGGCGACGCACGCGGGATTCAGTGACCTCAACCCCACAGCGCTCACAAACAATGCCCCGATGGCGAACACGCTTATATTTACCGCAATGGCATTCCCAATCCTTCGCAGGCCCAAAAATTCGCTCACAAAACAAGCCATCCATTTCGGGCTTGAGTGTCCTGTAATTGATCGTCTCAGGTTTAGTGACCTCTCCTACAACCATGCCATTCGGCAAGGTTCGCTCACCCCATTGACGCATCCGATCGGGAGATGCGAGCCCAATTTTGACGTAATCAAACCGCTGTTCTAACTTTGGCATTGCGAAATTTTCCTGTTTTGTGATGCTCAATCGCGGAATACTTAATCCCTGATCAGTTAAAACGCCGATCAGAAATATATTCGGAATGCTCGATCTAAACCCACTCTTACGATCAAGCATTCCGACTCAAGGTATTCTGCTACTCTTCAACCTCTTCCATTTCTTCGCGGGATAGTGATTCATAAGTCGGTCGAGATGGAGTGCGCCGAGAGCTGACATCAGCCATCAAATCAACTTCTATGTCACGACTTGAACCGTCTTCGTTTGTCTCTAACTTGTGCGCCACAATATCCAAGCACAGGGACTGTAGCTCACGCATCAAGACCTTGAAGGACTCCGGTGTTCCAGGGCGAGGAATAGGCTTACCTTTAACAATGGCGTTCAAAGCTTCATTACGCCCTTGCATATCATCTGACTTCACAGTCAACAACTCTTGCAGTGTGTATGCAGCACCGAATGCTTCTAGAGCCCAAACTTCCATTTCTCCAAATCTTTGACCACCTTGCTGAGCCTTGCCACCGAGAGGCTGTTGGGTAACCAAAGAGTAAGGACCAGTGGAACGAGCGTGAATCTTGTCATCCACCAAGTGAACCAGTTTTAGCATGTAAGCCTTGCCGACAGTAACTGGACGATCAAATGCCTCTCCAGTACGTCCGTCATAGACTTGGATTTTCCCAGGATCTGCAGAGTTGAAGACCCAGTCTTGCCCAGCCCTCTCCTTTGCTTGTTCAAGTTTTTCATGGGTAGACAAACGAGATGCCTCTTCACCATGCATTTCGTCGAATGGAGTCACTTTGAAGCGGACATCTAACATTTGTCCCGCCCAACCCAATAGGCATTCAAACACCTGACCCACGTTCATTCTGGATGGTACGCCAAGAGGGTTGAGGACAATATCGACAGGCGTTCCGTCTGGCAGATAAGGCATATCTTCAGTCGGTAAAATTCGGGAAATAATACCCTTGTTACCATGGCGGCCTGCCATCTTGTCGCCGACCTGAATTTTACGTTTTTGGGCTACATATACTCGGACAACCATGTTTGCCCCAGGAGGTAACTCATCGCCTTGTTCGCGGGTAAATACTCGAACATCAACGACTCGACCTTTCTCTCCATTAGGGACACGCAGAGAGTTATCACGAACATCCCGAGCTTTTTCTCCGAAAATAGCACGGAGCAGTTTTTCCTCAGGAGGTTGATCGGATTCACCCTTGGGAGTTACTTTACCGACGAGAATGTCACTCGCCTCAACCCAAGCACCAATACGAATAATGCCTCCTTCGTCGAGTTGCCTTAAAGCATCTTCACCGACGTTAGGAATTTCACGGGTAATTTCTTCGGGACCCAATTTGGTCTGACGCGCCTCGATTTCATACTTCTCAATGTGAATAGAGGTGTAAACGTCGTCATAAACTAGGCGTTCGCTGATCAGGATAGCGTCTTCGTAGTTATAACCTTCCCAAGGCATGTAAGTAATTAAGACGTTTTGCCCTAAAGCAATTTCACCTCCCTCAGCAGCTGAACCATCAGCAATCACTTGACCGGCAACAATTTGGTCACCATGGAATACAATTGGGCGTTGATTGAGGCACGTGTCTTGGTTAGAGCGCTGATACTTCTGCAGCACGTATTCATGAACTGTTCCTTCTTCGTCCTGAATACAAACCCGATTCGCGTCGACGTAGCTAACCCGACCTGCAACTCGACTGACGAGAACCATACCTGAATCTCGAGCAGCCTGAGCTTCCAGACCAGTTCCAACCAAAGGCCGCTCTGGCCGCAACAAAGGCACGGCTTGACGCTGCATGTTAGATCCCATCAATGCTCGGTTAGCATCATCGTGCTCGAGGAAAGGAATTAGGGAAGTTGCAACCGAAATAATTTGAACCGGAGAAACAGCGACATAGTCAACTTCAGCAGGTGACGTGGTGGTGAAGTCTTGTCTATATCGAACCGGAACAGTTTCACCCAGGATATAACCATTCTCATCAGTCGAAACGTCTCCCGGCGCAACTCTGAGATCGTCTTCCTCATCCGCTGTCATGTAAACCGGCGCCTCCTCTTTGAGAACACGCCCGTCGCTCACTCGGCGGTAAGGTGTCTCAATAAACCCATATGAATTAACACGGGCATGAGTGGCTAATGAACCGATTAGTCCAGCATTTGGACCCTCAGGAGTTTCAATCGGACAAATCCGACCATAGTGAGAAGGGTGAATATCTCGCACCGCAAAACCGGCTCTTTCTCGAGTCAAACCTCCCGGACCTAAAGCGCTTAAACGCCGTTTGTGAGTTAACTCCGCAAGTGGATTGGTCTGATCCATAAACTGCGAGAGCTGAGAAGAACCAAAGAACTCTTTGATCGCTGCAACAAGGGGCTTAGGATTGACGAGAGACGCAGGCGTCAAAGCATCGGCATCCGAGACGGTCATACGCTCTCGGATAATCCGCTCCAAACGATTGAGACCAACTCGAACTTGATTTTGAAGCAGCTCACCGACCGAGCGAACTCTGCGATTGCCTAAGTGGTCAATATCATCCACCGAACCAATATCAAATTCAAGATTGATTAGATAGTCAACAGAGGACAAAATATCTTGAGGTGTCAGAACTCGAAGCGTATCTGGCACGTTTAGGCGTAGCTTACGATTGAGCTTGTAGCGTCCCACACGTCCTAAGTCATAACGCTTGGAGTCAAAAAAGCGAGAATCTAAAAGCTGCTGACCTCCAGATACCGTAGGAGGCTCACCCGGACGTAGTTTCCTATAAAGCTCCATGAGAGCTTCTTCCTCGGAAAACTGACCTTCTTTCTCGATCGTCTTCTGGAAGTATTCAGGATGTCTAAGTGCGTCGAAAATTTCTCCATCAGATAGTCCCAGTGCTTTGAGGAGAACCTGAGCCGATAGCTTCCGAGTCTTGTCAATCCGCACCCAAACCAGATCATTTTTGTCTGTCTCAAACTTCAGCCATGCTCCTCGGTTGGGAATGAGACTAGCGTTATAAGTTCGACGCCCATTTTTATCAATCTCCGCCTTGAAGTAAACGCCCGGACTACGGACAATTTGGTTAACGATGACCCGTTCTGCGCCGTTGATGATGAAGGTTCCACGATCAGTCATTAACGGCAGATCACCGATAAAAACTTCCTGCTCCTTAATTTCCCCTGTCTCTTTATTGATAAGTCGAGTCGGAACGTACATCTGAACAGCATATGTACTGTCTCTCCGCTTTGCCTCATCAACATCATATTTAGGTTGCTTGAGCCTGTAGTGCTTGCCCAAGAAATGTAATTCTAGCTTGCCAGTGTAATCAGTAATAGGCGAAAAACTGTCGAGCTCTTCGATTAAACCTTCTTCTAAGAACCAGCGAAAACTTGCTCTTTGAATTTCAACTAAGTCAGGCAGTGTAAACTCAGGGGAGGTTTGAGTCAGGTTAGTCATGCGTCTCCTCGGATGGGTCGCCTCTAGGCGTGCCAAATACTACGATACTACTTTTGATCTGTCAACTAAAAGTCAGAAATCAGAAAAGAGGGGCTTGTTGAGCCTATTACTTCGACCGAAGAACCAAATGTGATTCTTGAACCATTGCTGCAAGAGGATTCTCCGAAAATATTAAGAATTGATGCATTTCATTTGTCTGAATAGAGGCTTGAATAAACACTACTCCTAAGATTTTTGTCACTTAGAGCTTTTTCCGTCACCTGTGAGCACGTCTGTGCGAGCGTATCTGTGTTTTCGCGGGATGCAGAGGCAAAAAGCCTATAGCTTACAACACGTTTTTGTTACTCAAATTTATGACTCAAAAACGGTGGCAAGAGCAATCTGAAATAACTCAGAAGATTGTATGCAATGTGCTACCTGACTTGTGTACCTGTGAAGAAGATGGGTCAGTTCCTTAAAATTCATTGGAAACAAGCTCCAAATCGAGCTTGAATAGGCGGCAGGCATTAGAACAGGTTATTGATGCGATCGCATCTACCGACGTGTTCCGAAGCTCAGCAAGTCGTTCTGCTACATGGCGAACATAGCTAGGCTGGTTGCGCCCTTTTCCTCTGTGAGGAACTGGTGCTAGAAATGGACAATCCGTCTCAATAAGCAGGCGTTCATCTGGAACGAGTTGAGCTGACTCATGCACTTGTTGCGCATTCTTGAACGTCACAATGCCACTAAAGCTGATGTAAAATCCTAAGTCCAAGAACCGCTGAGTTTCTTCTGGGGTTCCGCTCCAACAGTGCATGACGCCCTGAACCGAACCATGGGACTGCCAGAATTGATTGAGAAGCTCTATAGCTTGAGAAGCTGCGTCTCGACAATGAACAATAACAGGCAAATTTAGGCTTCTAGCTACTCTGAGTTGAGCAGAGAAAGCATCAAACTGTTCTTGATGGTTTTCTGCTTTAAAGAAGTCTAGACCTGTTTCACCGATCGCCACAACTCGCGGGTCTGATTGCGCGAGCTTACAAATACGTTGTTCTGCATCAGGAGTCCACTGAGCATCAACATCGAGTGGGTGCAAACCTACTGCAAAAGACAATTCCGGATATTGATTAGCGATCGCACGGATGGAATCAAACTCACTCGGCTCAACACAAGAATGAACCAAGCGAACAACTCCTGCATCACGCCACTCTTGGGCAACTTGATCCAGATCTGAATGGAATGTCGAGAAGTTTAAATGAACGTGGGTATCAATCAACTGCATAACAGTAGTTCTAGCACCAACCTCCCTAGAACAGAGCCTTTACATCAAAGGGTGATGTCAGTCCCTGTGAAATTATGCTCGAACATAGACAGATTCGGCTTTCTCAGATTTAGCACTCTTCGTAACTTACGAATCTTCGGCGAATCTTTAGCAAGACCTGCTTCAGTCACTCTTACAAGATGGGAAATATCAAGTCAGAAGCCAACGCTTCAAGCAGAAGACGATTCGGGCGACACACTCTGTTTTACGTAGCGAGAGAGTCTTGCTTTTTTGCGGGAACCGCTGTTCTTATGGAAAACGCCCCGTTTAACCGCTTTGTCGATCTTGCTGTAAGCAACCGACACACGTTCTTGAACTTCTTCTTTCGCTTCAGGAGACGGGCTTGCAGCATATGCATCAGCAGCAGCCATGCAGCGCTTCATCAAGGTTCTAACTGCGGATTTGTAAGACTTGTTTTGGAGGCGGTTTCGCTCGGTAATTTGAACCCGTTTAATCGCTGATTTGATGTTAGGCACGGCATCTCCCTAAAAACTTCCCACGAATTTGTAATCATATCAAAAAAAAAAGAGAAATGCTAGAGCAATTCCAAGCGTTGCAATAGAGTTTCGCTCGCCACCTCATCAAAATGCAGTTTCAAAATGCAGTTGTAGATTGTGCAGCTGTAGATTTTGATAGACCAACGACATAGAGGTGGAAGGCGATGCCTCTAGCAACCTCAAGCATCTTGCGAGGGATAAGGCGCGGGGAGGGATGCGATGGGGGAAATTTGAAAACCACACGTTTATCGCTCCAACACGCTAGCCTGTAAGAGTATCAAATCGGTACAATACTAAAGAAAAGACAGGTTCTGTAACATCCACGGCTAGATTAGGTTGGCTTGACATGATTCTCGGCCCAGAACTACAAGTGACTGAATGGTTAGGGCAAAACGCACATGGGTGTGGTTACGTAACTGGAGACCCTTGCTCGGGGATCAGCCCGTTCAATTAGGCATGTTTCTCAACACGTGCCTTTGCCAAACAGCTTTTTCCACGAAGTTTCTACTCCACAAAGATCGTGCTTATATTTCCTAAGCGACAAAAGTTTAGACTGTAAAAGGCATGCAAATGTCGTTGTTGATAAGATTTCGCACTGTTTCTAGAATTTAGATTTTGGAGCCATGATGACAGAAATGGATTGGGATCTAAGTTTGACTGATGTTTTGAGTTGAAGTGGCGATGCTGCGAATAATTACTCAGCTAGCTGAGGCACGAGCCGAACTGCGTCGCATTTGCGGCCGTACAAACAACGAACATGTCGTCAACAAAGAGGCGACTGTTCGGGAAGTGCTTCAGGCGGTTAAGCGTCAGGGCGACCAGGCGCTTTTGCATTACACAGAAGAATTTGACCATCAGATTCTCAAATCTGACGAGCTGCGGGTCAGCGGGTCAGAGCTGGATGCTGCATATCAGCAAGTTTCGAAAGAGCTTCTAAAAGCAATTCAGACGGCCTGTCGTAACGTTGAAGCCTTCCATCGACAGCGAACTCCCCGAAGCTGGGTGCATTTTGGAGAGAACGATGTTGTTTTAGGCAAGCGCTACACGCCTGTCGATCGCGCTGGAATTTACGTCCCTGGAGGACGAGCAGCTTACCCAAGTACGGTTATCATGAACGCCATTCCGGCTCGCGTGGCAAAGGTGCCTCAAATCGTTATGGTTACGCCTCCGGGAGCAGAGAAGGCTCTGAATCCAGCCGTTTTGGTGGCAGCCCAAGAAGCAGGGGTTCATGAAATTTACCGCGTTGGGGGTTCTCAGGCGATCGCCGCTCTAGCCTACGGAACAGCGAGCATTCCAAGCGTAGACGTAATTACGGGCCCCGGCAATATCTACGTCACCCTGGCTAAAAAGATGGTGTACGGGACAGTTGGTATCGATTCGCTTGCTGGCCCGTCAGAAGTCCTTGTGATCGCCGACTCTAAAGCAAATCCAGTTCATGTTGCATCTGACCTACTGGCACAAGCTGAGCATGACCCAATGGCTTCAGCCATCTTGCTGACTCCTGATTCAGCCTTGGCGCGTCAGGTTGTGAGTGAGGTGAAAAAACAGTTAGTCAATCATCCTCGCAGCCTTGATACTGAGAAAGCGATCGCCAACTATGGATTAGTGGTCATCGTCGATTCATTAGAGACCGCAGTGCAGCTCTCCAATGAGTTTGCTCCAGAACATTTGGAACTCGAAGTGGAAGAGCCCTGGGATCTACTGGAAAATATTCGCCACGCAGGAGCCATCTTCCTGGGATATTCCACTCCAGAAGCAGTTGGAGATTATCTAGCGGGGCCGAATCATACTCTACCCACATCTGGAGCAGCTCGATACGCGTCTCCTCTGGGAGTTGAAACTTTCATGAAGCATTCCAGTCTAATTCAATACTCGCCTGCTGCCTTGAGCCAGGTCGCAGGAGCAGTTGACTTACTGGCCACAGCTGAAGGTTTGCCCTCTCACGCAGATTCGGTGCGATATCGGGTAACGGGTGAGACAACTAAAGATGATACAGAGAGTTCTGAAGACGAATAGGCCGCTGGTTAGCCTTTCCACAACCGCTGGCACAACACGAGTACAACGGATCAATTCCTAAGATTTCTGGTGTTTTGCTGCTATAGAGTGCCAGAAGTTTTACATGACCCTCTGTCTCTATCTCAATCGACATGGACGCTAAGCTAGTGCTGTAGACCCTGAGTATTCCGTAGAGTGAGACAGTCGAAAGAAGAACTCACCCTAATAAAAATAGGGTAGGTAAAGATTGAGAAGGCGTTGCACATTCGAAGAATGATTTTGGTAAGGGCATCGCGATGCGATGCCCTTACAGCAGGTCATCCATGAGTTGAATCTTTCCGCATCATTCCATGCTGTGCAACGCCATTGAGAAGAAACTCAATTTTTCTTCAACATCAACGTTCACTTTGGAGATACATCCTAAAATGAACCCAAAAAAGCAACTCAGGATTAGATGACTACTCCTTTGATCTAGGCTCGTGGTCAACCCTGAAGTCGCGCTTGTTGATGGTGTAGTTCTCAACAGGGTGCAACCAGTCCAGACAATTCGAACAGCCCGGATTTACTGGCATTGATCTTCGCTCTCGCGATGGTTCGTGAACCATTTGTGGAACTCTCTAATGAAGAGCAGTCATGAAAGCTGGACTACAGTTCTGAAGGCCCCAACATAGATGCCTTATGCCACCAGAGTTTGTCAATCCTATTCCCCAAGGACAGCGCACCCTAGCAGCAATCGTTATTACCGATGGTGTAGGCTTCAGTGCTCGCATGTCTACAGATGAAGAGCTGACCCTCGGCTTGATTCGTCGAGATTTACAGATGATGACGCAAATCTGTGAACCTCAGGGAGGTCACGTGCTCAAGTCCACGGGCGATGGGCTGCTGATGTATTTTGCTAGCGCCGCCAATGCCATGAGTTGTGCGATCGCCATCCAGAAACAGCTTGCCGAACTTTCAGCCGACCGACAGCCCAAGGAAGTGCTAATGCACCGTATTGGAGTGCATTTAGGTGATGTTTTCTTGAGCGACTCCGATGTCATGGGTAACGGGGTCAACATCGCTGCACGACTGCAAACCCAAGCGGAACCTGGAGGTATATGCTTATCCCAGACGGTCTATGACGTGGTGAAGTCACAGCTCCCTCTGAAAGCCTTATATATGGGAGCGCTGCATCTCAAAAATATCCAAGAGCCCATCGTGGCTTATCACATGATGCCGGGATGCGATCGCCTTGATGAGGGAGAAGCTGTACAGAACGTCGCGGCACAGAATACCAGCGTTTCCAGCGAAGGCCGCTCAAACCAAAATGACTTATCCTCCAACTCTGCCAATTTCAATTCCTCGGAGTCCTCAGTCGAGCAAACCGACTCTAGCGGATTCTCAGTCACCCGCATGGCTGAAGATTGGACGCCTTCCTTGCCTGTCGCTAAAGCGCCATTCCAGCAGGATGCTATTTCTACTGGAGAGTTAATTCACGATCGCTATCGGATTCAGAAATCTTTGGGACAGGGAGGCTTTGGGCGAACCTATCTAGCCAAAGATATTCATCGTTTTGACGATCTCTGTGTGTTGAAAGAGTTCATGCCACTCAATACCTCAAACTATGTTGTGGAAAAGGCACGTATTCTGTTTGAGCGAGAAGCAAAAGCTCTTTATCAACTGAAACATCCTCAAATTCCAAAATTTTTGGCTTGGTTTACCTATGCCCGTCGCCTGTTTATTGTGCAGGAATATGTCAACGGATACAGCTATTCACGACTGTTGCAAAAGCGCCTACAACAAAGCTGTCCTTTTTCTGAAACCGAAGTTATTCAGTGGCTCTATGACTTGCTGATAGTGCTCGACTATCTTCATAATCAGGGCATCGTGCATCGCGACATCTCAACCGACAACGTGATGCAACCTGACAACTCGCCAAAACCTGTCCTGATTGACTTCGGTCTGGTCAAGCAAACGGTGTCGGATGTCTTGACAAAATCAACTCAGCAGACACCGAGTAGTGAAGAGGTATCTAAGCGATCGTTTGTCGGCAAACTCGGCTATGCACCACCCGAACAAATCCGGATGGGACAGTGCTTTCCATCGAGTGACCTCTATGCGTTGGCCGTCACAGCATTGGTGCTACTCACGGGTCGCCAGCCTAACTTATTAATCGATCCAAATTCGCTGGACTGGAACTGGCGATCGCACGTCGAAGTGAGTGATGCCTTTGCTCAACTGATTAGCCGCATGTTGAACGAAAGGCCGAGCGATCGTTACTCTACGGCCTCAGCAGTTTTGTGTGCCATCCATGACTCTCCCCTGATTCACCAAATCACCCTACGTCCAATCGAAACTCAAATTCAGTCTCAGGCTTGTGCGGCGGAGCGAGTAGCCCTGTCTAGTCAGTCAGTCTCAGACATTCCTCCAGCCTCCGCAACAAGTTCTCTGAGTGCAGAGTTTTTGGAAACCTGTAGAACAGCACTCATCCAGTGTATTGGCCCTATGGCTAATTATCTCTTGGTCGATCTACAGGGTAACCATCCCAATGCCAGTCCTGAGAGAATGGTGCAGTTGCTGGTGCAAGAGATCCCCGATATCCGACAGGCTAAAACATTCGAGGCAGTGATGCAAGAGGCTTTAAGAAGCGAGTCTCAATCCTCCTCTATCAGCAGCCTAAATCCTGAATTTATCAAGCGATGTCAGCAAGAACTCGCTCAGTGTATTGGCCCAATGGCAGGATTTATCCTCGACGATGTAATGATGCAGATTAAACCAGGCAATCACCAAGAATTGATTCGGGCGATCGCCATGGAAATTCCCGATCCCAAAAAGGCTAAGGACTTCGAGGATTTGATGCAATCCCTATAATTTTTTCACCGTGTTTTGTATAGCAATGCACAGATAGGTTAGGACAGATATTGATGGAGAAGGGAAAATCACCAATTGCTGGATTTTAGTATTACTCAAGATTTCCAGGCTTGGGGCTGCTGAAATCGATAGACATCACGCAACACTTTCACCCAACCATCAGAAACGGAGTCCATGAGGCGATCGCCCTTTTCCTTAGTAGCTACGGTTGCGTCCCCCAAAACCCCACTGCGGCTGAGGTCGCGAGTCGTCCAGGCAAACGGCAGCTTTCCTTCCATGCTCAGCAGGCTATCTTCGGGCAACCCGTGGGGATACTCAGCCACCGCTCGATCCATCTTCACCTGATCGGGCAGGAGCGAGAGCAGCACACTCGTTTCAGCATCGCCTGCATGGATGCCTAGTTCCTTTTCCTTTTGGGACAGCAACTCGCTGCCAATATGGGGAGCCCGCCAGCTAAACAGCGGAAACACCAAAAAGTCTTCTTTGGCTTGGTGCAAATCACGGGCGACAATTTCCATAATCTGAGGCTGTCCGCCGTGGGCATTGAGCAAGACCAGCTTGCGAAAACCCGCGCGGTAAATACTCTCCGCCACTTCCATCAGCACAGTAATCAGCGTTTGAGCCGTCAGCGTAATCGTCCCCGGAAAATGCCAGTGCTCATTCGACTTGCCATAGCACTGACAAGGCAGCGCGTAAGCTGGAATCTCAGGCTCTAGCTTTTCTAACGCTTTACCAAGAATGGCCGTGGCGATCGCCGAATCCACCACAATGGGCAGGTGAGGGCCATGCTGCTCAATGGCCCCAACAGGCTGCACAATCACCACATTTTCCTTGTCGGGCATGTCGCGAATGTCTGTCCAAGTGAGGTAGGGAAAAAAGCGTTCTGGGGGAATAAATCCGTGCATCATTTCAGATCAATTGAAAAATCATGGGTACGGCTGTAGTCCTGAATATTAGGACGGATTTGCAATCGAAGGAAAGCCCATTGAGTCAGAGCATTGATCCACAGATAGCGCAGATATTGCAGATAGCCCCACTTAGCATCTTTCCTTGACTCCAGTATCAATGCTCTGTTCTAATGCCTGCGTTCATCGGCGTTATCTGCGGATACAATTCTGTTCGAATACAAGCGGCTAGGGCTATAAATTGCAGGTATCAAACAGTGAACTTATTTGTAAAGACTTTCGGTTGCAGTCGCGCTAGTTGCCAATTTTCGATGGAGTCCACTATTTTTTGGGGTGTGCTTCTTCATACTTTAAGTGGATATCTGCTATGAGCGATCGCCCTTTTCTAGATCTTGAGAGTCACTGGGCTAAAAACTGCGTTGTGGCTCTCGCTGAACGCGGCCTTATTCGAGGGTATGCAGACCAAACCTTTCGTCCCGATCAGCCCATTACTCGCGCTGAGTTTTCGGCTCTGCTCAAGGGCGTGTTTCCTAACTTTGAAGCCGTGCGCTCTGCTGTCGATTTTTCGGATGTGCCTGAATCTCACTGGGCCTTTGAACCCGTCACTTGGGCCGTCGAGCGAGGCTTTTTTGCAGGATATCCTGACAACACTTTCCATCCTGACGAATTGCTGACGCGATCGCCTGCGTTAGCTGTATTGAGCGGTGGCTTGAAGCTTGGCATAGCAGAACGAGTCGAGCAAATTCTGTCCACTTATTTTGATGACGCAGCCGAAATTGAACTGATGTTTCGAGGGGCGATCGCCACGAGCACGCTGAACAAGTTAGTGGTGAATGTTCCCGATGTCCGAAAACTACGCCCCCGCGATGAAGCAACACGGGCTGAAGTGGCGGCATTTATTGCTCAGGCCCTGGAACTGCCCGGCGTGCCCTCTCAGTTCATTGCCTGGAGTCTGCGATTAGAGAATTTTCCGGATGATACGGAGATTGCGTTTGAAGACTTGCGATCGCACCCTGCTCTCACTCGCCAGATTCAGGTAGAACTCAATCGGCTAGGACTGTACCCAGGCGATCGCTGGATTGATGGCGTCTATGGCAACGGCACTGAAACGGCGCTGCTGCGGTTTATCGAAGCGGCAAATCTGGCCCATCATCAAACTCGGGTCGTGGATCGCACGCTGGCTCAAGCCCTCATGAAAGCCACCCTGGCTGACTTCAAGCTGATCTCTGCCCGCAACCGTCAGCAGGTTTTTCAAGAGTACTACGCACAAGAGGCTGGGTTCAGTGCTCATCGGCTTGCATTTCTCGACCGGGGCTATGGGCGATCGCCCTATGTCAATGAAATAGGTGCTTTTCCCGATCGCCTCAAGGAAATTCCCAATGGTCAAGATTTAGTCGCCCCTGACCTCAAGCAAGCCACCCCATTTCCCGAAGTCGGCAAAGTTCCGACGATCGACGAAATGGGACTGAGCTTTCTGCATTCAGACATCAAACAAGCCTGCATCTGTCTACTGAGCCACGACGACGAGGGGGCGCGATCGCGCTGGCTAGGACGGGAAGCGCTTAAGAATGTCGAGTGCTGGAGCACTACAAAAACCCTCACTGTTCTCAATGTCGCTTGCCAAGCCAACATTGCTGATCCATCAGTAGACCTCGATACGTGCAAGATTCGTCGGAGAGGACAGGTCGGGGGTTACGGATTTCACGACATCGTCCGCGACATTTTTACGTATGAATCTCGCATTGCTTCATCTAACTCCCTAGCCTACATGCTGAAGCAGTTTCAAACGCCGCTCCAGCTTGATTCGTGGGTCAAGGACATCACGGGCAATCGTCAGCTTAGTTTTCGAGGGCGCTACGGTGAACCTGCGTTTATGACAAGCCCTGAGCTGTGGGACACGCGAACTCAGCAAGTCATTTTGTCTGGCAGTCCCACCGATCACCGCTCCGGGAACTCGGTGTCTGTCTACGACCTGACGCGGGCGATCGCCACGCTGGGCTGGCATCAGCACCTCACCCCCAAAACTCGTCTACCCGGTGCCCAGTGGGATACTCTCGAAGGACTGATTCGGGCCTTCGCCACCGACAAAGCCCGCTATTTAGATGTGGCGATCGCCCGTCTGGGTTTGGGTTCTGTCATTCGCTCTCCCGTCATCATTTCTAAACTGGGGGACGGACGCAGCGCCATCCGCAATCGCGCCGAGATTGTCTATGTCGCCTTCTGCCAGTTTGTCGATAAGCGTCCGAAGTCCGAAGGGAAACCCCCTAAGCAACGGGCGATCGCCCTTTCCTTGCTGTCTGCTGTTGATTTTGGCGGCGACTACGATCGAGAAGCAACGCATCTCGATGCTCGGATGGCGGCTGAAGTCACAGAAATTTTGCGCCGGGTTGTGACAGAGGAATGGACAGGCTGACGATACACGCCACTCAACTTGGCCTAGTGGATCATCCCAGTTCTATAGGTGTAGCCGGAGGTTGGGTCATGCTGTCGATAACCCAACAAAACCTTTGACATCGTTGGGTTTCACTTCATTCAACCCAGCCTACGCACTCGTTGCGGCATAAGTTCACGGCGGTCATGTCCGGGTACGGTAATCTGCGATTGAAAAACTTAAAGCAGTCCTCATTTAATAGAAGCAACGTAGCCGATCGAGTATCTAGATTTGGTTCAGTAAGTTTTATCAGTGAATGTCAACTGCCCAGTGCCAATCATTCAACAATCATTCAACAATCATTCAACATAGATTGAGATGGACTGAAGTGGATTGAGCATCAAAACTGAACCCAACTAGGTAACAAGTCATTGAGGGTCTGTGAAGGCTCTTAGTCTCGTGGGCTGACTACAGGTAGGGCATCTTCCAATTGCACACCCCTCATCTGGCAAAAACGTTTCATGAGTGATTTTTTTAAGGGCTTCGAGCAACTTCTTGAGCTAGCAAAAACTCTCGAAGAAAAGGCAGAAAAAGGCGAACTCAAAACCGACGTTCAGTTTCGGTCGAGCCGTCTCAGCAGCATTCCACGTCAGGGCGATCGTCCCGCCAGCGCGAGTGATAACATCGGCACAGAAAAAATCCGTCGCCCCTCAACCAATCGCCCGAGCGATCCAGCATCGAGTCGTGCAGGTGATAGAAATGACTCCGCCTCAGATGATCCAAATATCATCATCACGCCGCCCCCTAAAAACGAAGACGAGCGCCCCTCTCTCAGTGACGTAGGCGGACTGTCGGATGTTTTGAAAGAGCTGAAAGAGCTGGTTGAGATACCCCTCAAACGTCCCGATCTTCTAGCGAAGCTGGGATTAGAACCCACCCGAGGCGTTCTACTCGTTGGGCCTCCTGGCACCGGAAAAACCCTCACCGCCCGTGCCCTGGCCGAAGCGCTGGATGTCAGTTACATCGCCATCGTCGGCCCTGAAGTCATGGGCAAATACTATGGCGAAGCAGAAGGTCGTCTGCGCGGTATTTTCGAAAAAGCGACAAAGGCCGCGCCCTGCCTCGTATTCATCGACGAAATCGATAGCCTCGCGCCCGATCGCAGCAAGGTTGAAGGGGAAGTCGAAAAGCGTCTGGTTGCGCAACTGCTCAGCCTCATGGATGGCTTTGCCGCTGCAAAAGGCGTTATTGTTGTGGCCGCAACGAATCGTCCTGATCATCTTGACCCAGCATTGCGCCGACCTGGACGGTTTGACCGCGAGGTTCACTTCCGCGTTCCCGATCGAGACGGACGTCTGGAAATTCTCAACATTCTCACCCGCAAGATGCCGCTCGAAGACAGCGTCGAGTTGGGGGCGATCGCCGACTTGTGTTTAGGACTGGTGGGAGCCGACCTCAAAGCCCTCTGTCAAAAAGCCGCCTATGTTGCGCTTCGTCGCCAAGTGAAATCGTTGGATGAGCCGATTCCTGACAATCTGACCATCAGCCAAAACGATTTTCTCCAAGCCATCCGCGAGGTGAAGCCTTCAGCGTTGCGTTCTGTCGAAGTCGAAAGTCCGAATGTGACGTGGGACGACATCGGCGGTCTCGACAGCGTGAAGCAAACCCTGCAAGAGTCGGTTGAAGGAGCACTGCTCTATCCCGAACTCTATCAGCAGACCAAAGCTCAGGCTCCTCGTGGCATCTTGTTGTGGGGGCCTCCAGGAACAGGCAAAACGCTGCTGGCTAAGGCGATCGCCGCTCAAGCTCGTGCTAACTTCATCTCCGTCAGCGGCCCCGAACTGCTGACCAAATGGGTCGGCGATGCCGAGCAGGCTGTGCGAGAACTGTTTGCCAAAGCGCGGCAGGTATCCCCTTGCGTGGTGTTCATCGACGAAATCGATTCTCTAGCTCCAGCCCGAGGCAAATACAGCGGCGACTCAGGCGTGAGCGATCGCGTTGTCGGTCAGCTCTTAACTGAACTCGACGGACTCAAGGGCTGCGTGGATGTGCTGCTGGTTGGTGCCACCAATCGACCCGATGCCCTCGATCCAGCGTTGCTAAGGGCAGGCCGCCTCGACCTTCAAATCAAAATCGACCTTCCCAATCTGGAGAGCCGTCTCGCCGTTCTCCAAGTCCACAACCAGGATCGTCCTTTAGCAGACGATGTCGATCTCTCCGCATGGGCAACTCAAAGCGATGGCTGGAACGGAGCCGACCTCGCTCTGCTCAGCAACCAAGCCGCCCTTGAAGCAGTCCGTCGCTATCGCACTCAGCAACTCAACGATCCCAGCCAGATTCGGATTACAACCGATGATTTTGCGATCGCCCACGCGATGTTGCTCAACCAGCGACAGGCACACTGAAATCGCTCTGAGTTGAGTGTAAAGAATAGAGACCTCGAACATTTAGAGATATTTGGAGAATAGAATCATGCCCGAACCGTCAATTGAAGACGTGAAAAAGCAAGCCCTTGCAGCTCTAACCGCACAGTTTGTTCAACAAGGTCATCCTGAACAATACGCTCAGATTATGGCAACCCTAGCCATTTTTCAAACTGACTTAGAACTGCGAAATGCTCAGATGACGCGGTTGCTAGGTTGGTTGAAACAAGACCATGCGGAAATTTATGAACAAGCCGCAAAATTAGTCGAAGACGTGCGTGTCGAGTTTGAAACTCGCCTGTAGCTTCTATTAGGTGAATGGGGCGATCGCCCGTATTGCCTCCTTCACTAACGTGAGTTCGGATTAGGCAGAAGGCTTAAAAACTTGTATTTCGTGCGTCTGGAAGATGCAGAACCTATTCATCATTCTCAACGAGGTTCGCAGGTGAGAAAATTCGCACTAGTAAGCCTTATTGAGAATATTTGGCTCTACCGGATTGATTATGCAGCTACAGTAGGAAAATGCCAGC
>CAKZMO010000070.1 GCA_937128595.1 uncultured cyanobacterium
AGGCGGCTCCCACTGAACCGGATGCGCCAGAGTTGCCGCCCCACCCCGATCGCCGCAAGTCTGCTAAGACCCGCAAGAAAAAACAACCCCCACTGCTGTTGATCCCGTTTGTGAAGGACATTGTGCCTGTAGTGGACTTGGATAATGGGCGCATCGAAATTGTGCCACCAGACGGTCTGTTAGACATCTAGCGTGAGCGTCGGAAGCCGCTATCCACGATTGGAGTGCGACAGCAACCGCGTTCATAAAAAGGGACATTCAGTGAACGCTTCTGATCCATTGCATCAACGTTTCTGCGTCCTGTATGGGTGAAAATGCTGAGGTCTGTTCTACCCTAGAAAAACCGAATCACCCGATGGGCAGTTGGCATGATCCGTTTTGGCTATCAGTTGCATGGGGTTGATCGCGCAGTCGCGTTGAGGTGACGATCGCTACTCGTAATCGATGTATCCGATCTACGTGCAATTGCTGAATTTCTATCAGCCCCTTGTCGTATCTTCAAAAATTCGTTTACATAGATTCAAATCAATCAACAAATTTAAATCTATCTATCCATCCATTGAGCGTTGCTATTTAGCGACAACGCTCATGTTTAACGATTTAGGGCTGCATTGTTCGGGTATCTGCCACTTTGGTTTGACTCATAGCTGGATGTTACGCAGTGTTTCTTCGTAAGCTCTCCATCCCCAAAACTCATGGCAAATACTCAACAACTCGCACAATTGAAGGCTGGCGTAGCCGCTTGGAATGAATGGCGGCGTGATCATCCCAAAGCCTCAATTGACTTGAGCGATGCTGTCCTCCGACATATTGATTTGGCGGGCGTTGATTTATCTGCAGCTAATCTTGCCGGAGCCGACCTGCGGGGTGCTCAGCTTCAAAATGCTGACCTCACCTATGCCAATCTTTGCTATGCCAAGGTGCGGAGTGCCAATTTGCAAGAAGCCTTGTTGGATGCTGCGATCGCCTGGAAATGCGACTTTCGCAGTGCCCGGCTCCGCCATGCCTCGATCATTCGGGCGGATATTCGAGACTCACGCTTCGATGAAGCGGACATGATTTCCGCCAATGTCAGTCAATCCTATTTAAATGGGGTATCGCTGGATGGTGCCTATGCGATCGGTGCCAGCTTTAAGGGTACGAATTTGCGGCTATCAACGCTCTACGAAGCCAATCTGAAACAAGCCGACTTATCCAATGCCTATTTGCGCTGGAGTACGCTTTATGGCTCTAACCTATGTCAAGCGAACCTATCCACGGCTGACCTGAGTGAGAGTAATTTCGCGGAAGCCAATTTAAGCTACAGCAATTTGCGGCAGGTGCAGGCTATTGGCACCGATTTTCGGCGGGCAAACCTGACGGCGGCCTGTGTGCAGGACTGGATTATTAGTTCTGAAACGATTTTTGATCAGGGCGTGTGTGACGGTGTGTTTCTCAAGCCGGATCAGGATCGCTTCTTCTGTGTGGATACATCGGGGGCGATCGCATTGGATTCCCTGCGTCCTGATCAGCCCGATATTGTTGAATTTCGGTTTAGCAGTGACCTCAACTGGCACGCCTTTGCCCATGCGATCGGGCGCACCGATGTCCAAAACCCGACGGCCAAGCTGTCTATTCAAACGATTCAGCACATTCCCAATGAGGGCGTTTTAGTGCAACTGCGGGTTTTGCCCCATAGTAACCACACCAAAATCTACTACGACTTCATGCGGCACTACGAGCGATCGCTGCCCCTCTCCTATGCCGCACAACGGCGATCGCCATCGGGGGCGCATGTTGTGCCGCATCAATTGCTGAATGGTGTCTTGCAGTTGAGTAAGCACCTGAGCCATGATTATCTCCAGCAACATCACCAAAGCCAGCACAGTCAGTAAACTCAATGGTTTCACTGTCTGCCATGCTGATGGTGAACCCATCACGGCACAATCTCTACAACAATGCCAGGTTTTAGCACAGCATAGAGGTCATCTACGTCGGCATTGGTCAGCGAGATGCAGCCCCATGTCCAGTTGGTGCGATCGCTGATTAAGTGATCTCCCCCATCGGGAACGCCATGAATGCCAATCTGCCCACCAATCGGCAAAAACCAACTCAGTTCGCCGTTCCACTTGGCAGCAAAATGCTCTCGCCATGCCTGGGGGGATGGATAGTCTAGCCAGATAAATTTTGACCAGTCGGGATGGGGATATAAATCTCGAATGTGATAAATGCCTTCGGGCGTTCGTTCATCGCCTTCATGCAGCTTATCGCCCGTTGGGTTGCCACCCAGCACCATC
>CAKZMO010000071.1 GCA_937128595.1 uncultured cyanobacterium
GGCAGCGCACCAGCAAACGTATCACACAGGGCAAAGGCTTCCGGTTGGGTGGCCTGTAATGCTAGTGTCGTAGCAATCAGCGGTGTGGAGAACGACGTACCAGCACGGTAACGACCATCCCCAGGGAATGCAGCCCAGGCCGGTGGCAAGTCACGCGGTGTATTAGGTACGGGATAAAATCCTGGTAGTAACCCACCTGTAAAGTCAAACCAGGCCCCTTCAGCCTCAACATTACCATCCTGGGCAAAATCAACCATCGCCGGAGAAACACCATCTTTAGAATCCGGGTTGAAGGCCGGGGGAGCACTCACCGCCATGATGGATGACCACCGAGCTGGCGCATAGGGTTCAAGCGGCAAATTTTCTGCTTCCAAGCTATCACCATAATTACCGCTGGAGGCCACTGCTACCACATAAGGTGGACGGTTCGCCTGAGTAATACGCCCCTCAGCTTGTCCATTCAACCATAAGGACCACGCATCAGAATATTCGTTAAATAGATTATCTAGCGGACTTGCCAGATCGTTATATTCTTCCAGCGTGAACAAATCTACGAATTGCTTGCCGCTCAGGTCAAGCTGCTGAATGGCCTGGTACAAACTGAAGTCGGTATATCCTTGATCTCCATCCACTGGGCAACCTGAGATTGGTTCCTCACCACAGGTCACGCCGGATACTGGGCCTTGCGCAGATGATTGCGCATTGATGCTGCGCTGACCGATACCATCAAATTGCGCATTCCACTGCGTGATGAAATTGTCAAAGGAAAAACCAAGATCCTGAACCTCACATGGGATGAACGCAAAGCTCATATTTACGATGACATTAACCGGTGCGCCATTTGCCAAGCTGGCTTCATATGCACTGATCTTATTCCGAATCGCATTCGCGATCGCAGCAGCAGTGTAATCAATACCAGAACCCAACGGCAACGCCGTAATATCAACGAAATCTACCGTGATGTTTGGTTCCGGCAAACCGCGTTGCTGCGCAATATCATCAATCACCTGCAAATTATCAAGTATGGTCTGTGTAACCCAACGACCATGCGCAATCGGTGTATCAAAGTCATCAACAACAAGTAATAGCACAGGCTGGTTACCATGAGCAACACCCGCCAATACCTGCTCACCCCAGGCAGCACTGATAACTTGACTGGCAGGAATATCCGCAGCCGCATCACCCGATTGACCGCCATAGACGAAACGCGCTTGCCCCCCATAGACAAACCGCGCCTGTCCGCCGACATGTGCAGGGGTAACCGCACACGCATCTGAAGCAGACGGCTGGGCAGCCACAGGTTCATGGCCTACTGGACCCAATGCTAAAAGGCTAACAAAAGCAAAAACTGGTAAAATCTTACGGAGTATATCTGCACACATGGTTTGCTCCTTAACGTCACCTCTTGATCAAATTTACAAATAGATCGTGTGATTGTGAGGAAAACTATGGTTAAATATTAAAGCATTGTTACAAATTAAGTATACACTAATGCGTTTGTCAACAGTCTAAAAAGTCGTAAAGAAGATGGCTATTCCAGTGAACATTAACGACGCCAACACCAACCATCCCATCATCAATCATCGCTATACCCTGCACGGTAAACTCGGTGAGGGCGGCATGGGCGCAGTCTATCGCGCTACAGATCGCCTGAACGGGCAAACCGTTGCCTTCAAGCGTGTCCTATCTAGCGCAACCCAGACAACTGAAGGCATGACCCAGGAAGTTAATGACTTACGATTAGCCCTGGCACGTGAATTTCAAATGTTGGCATCAATCCGCCATCCTAACGTCATCAGTGTGCTGGATTACGGCTTTGACAGCGAAAAGCAACCCTATTACACCATGTCTATCTTGCAAAGTCCGCAAGATTTCCTCCAAGCAGGGCAAAATCAGCCGCTTTACATACAGGTGAAACTACTCACCCAACTTCTACAGGCAATTAGCTATCTTCACCGTCGTAATATCATCCACCGTGACCTGAAGCCAACTAACGTCCTGGTAGAAAACGAAGAAACCGTGCGCGTACTCGATTTCGGTCTAGCTACATTGGCAGATCAAGAGGATGAGGACGGCATGATGGCCGGAACCCTGGCCTATATGGCGCCAGAAGTCTTCGAGGGAATGCCGCTCACCCATGCAGCGGATTTGTATGCGGTCGGCGTGATGGCATATGAATTATTCGTTGGCCGTCATCCATATAACCTCACCGATGTGCGCCAACTGATGCAGGATGTCATGTTTGCTGAGCCAGATATGGCGCCATTATCAAAAACCATCCGCATTGAGCCAATCCCAGAGCTAACGGAACTCGCTGACGAAACGAAAGCGATCAGTGTACACGAAGTCGGTGAGCACTTAGCCCCGTTCCTCACCAAATTGATGGCAAAAACACCTGAAGACCGCTTTTCTACAGCCGATGAAGCGTTGCACGCGCTTCTCCAGGCCACATCACAGCCTATTCCGATGGAAACCGAAGCCATCCGCGAGAGTTTTCTTCAAGCAGCCCGGTTCGTCGGACGTGAGGCCGAACTCGGCACATTACTCGTTGCTCTCACACAAACACAACACGGTTCTGGTAGCACCTGGCTGATCGGTGGGGAAAACGGTGTTGGCAAATCACGCTTAATTGACGAAATTCGCGTCCGTGCAATGGTCAGTGGCATGACAGTGCTTCGCGGGCAAGCCGTGCGTGATGGCGGCGCACCTTATGCTGTACTCCGGTTGCCTTTGCAACGGTTAGCACTCGGTAGCGATATAGGTGCTAATGAGGCTAGTATACTCCAGACGATTTTACCGGAGATTGAACAACTCACAGACTTTACTGTGAGAGATCCCGTACCACTGGAACCTCAGCAGGCGCAGGAACGGCTCATCGGTGCAGTTGTAAGTCTGCTACGGCGTGAAACCACACCCACCCTGCTCATACTAGAGGATTTGCACTGGGCAACGGAAAGCCACGACTTAATCGAGCGCATCAATGGCCTGACTGATAATCTTCCACTGATGGTCATCGGTAGCTACCGCGATGATGAAATACCAGACTTACCCAACGTCTTATCGTCAATGAGCGTGCTCAAATTGGCGCGACTGACGGAAGAAAACACCACACAGCTCGCCCGGTCTATGATTGGTACAGCAGCGGATGACCCCAAAGTCGTCGGATTACTCCACAAAGAAACAGAGGGGAATGCCTTCTTCCTGGTAGAAGTAGTGCGAGCATTAGCCGAAGACGCAGGTACGCTGAGTGCCATCAGTCGACAGACCCTCCCAAAAGAGGTTTTCGCTGGGGGTATTCAGCAAGTGATTGAGCGCCGCGTGGAACGCATTCCAGCCATAGCCCGTCCATTATTTGAAGTTGCTGCCGTCTTAG
>CAKZMO010000072.1 GCA_937128595.1 uncultured cyanobacterium
CGTAACGCTGCTGCCCCAAACCACTCTAAGCCATCTGCCTAGCGCTATGCATCGTGGTGCGGATACGTCAGTCGTGACTCTTGCCGGTTGGCTTGCAATTGGCTATGCAATTATCTCTGCCCCATCTGGTCACTGAGGTTCAGTCATCCCTGCTGCCTCGTCTCAGGCTAGAAAGCGTCGTTCCCTACGATCCGGTCGTTGTAAATCATACGCCGTCACCGTGGTACTGCATCGGAACGGGGAACTATGCCGCCGTTTTTGCCCACCCAGACTATCCCCAATGGGTTATCAAAGTTTATGCGCCGGGTCGTCCAGGTTGGCAGGATGAGGTTGAGGTATATCGTCGTCTCGGTGCCCATCCCGCCTTCTCTGAGTGTTTGTATGCCGAACCGTCATTCTTGATTTTGAGACGGTTAGTGGGGGTGACACTGTGGGATTGCGTCGTCCAGGGGCAATACATTCCTCGTTCAGTAATTGCTGACATCGATCGCGCGCTCGATTCAATCCGCGATCGCGGATTGAATCCCCATGATGTACATGGACGAAACGTGATGATGCACAACGGTCGCGGCATGGTAGTGGATGTGTCTGACTTCTTGAAGCCTGATGAATGTTTAGCCTGGAATGACCTGAAGCGAGCCTATTTCTGGATTTACCGTCCGCTATTTTCCTGGTTGCCGCTGCGCCTATCGCAACGGGGGTTACATACTGTGCGCGCTGTCTATCGGCAGTATCGCCGCTGGCGTGCTGGGTTTCGCTTTATGGTGTTCAAACTCGCGCCTCGTTCGTCCAACCCAGATTCCGATCGCGATCGCTAGACAAGGGATGAGCTAGACAAGGGATGAGACAGTCGGGCGATCGTAGGGTTTGCCGCCAACTGAGATATTAGCCAGTTCAGCCCGATAGGGAGCGTGGATTATCACTGCAATTCCTATGGATAGGGACGGGATAGGGTGGGGGTAGGGACGGGATAGGAACAGTGGCGTGGGTTCAACTATAGCAATCCTATTTGGATTGTGAGAAGGATTCCTGCGGAATCCTTCTCACAACAACCATTCTCACTTCACAACTCATTTAGGATTGCTATAGGGAGTAATGAACAGGTCTGTCATCAATCCATAATCAATCCATAAAGAAAGGTCAGAACCGCTGCGATTGTCGTCCCCAGGAATGGTAGTGTACGACATTAGGACTTACGCGATATGGTCAAGGAATCCGTGGTTTTAGCATAAGTTGACGCCATCCAATTGCCTGTAGATTAACCATTTGAGCCGATCGGTACGTGAGTTCTGTTGATCATTCATCACCCATTGTTTGAGACGATTAGCTTACAAAAAGGACTCTTGAGGTATGAAAACACGAGCCGCGATCGCCTGGGAAGCCAAGAAACCACTGGAAATTGAAGAAATCGAAGTTGACGGGCCCAAAGCTGGGGAAGTCCTGGTGAGGGTTGTTGCTACTGGCGTCTGCCATACAGATGCCTATACCCTTTCGGGCACAGACCCAGAAGGCCTCTTTCCGGCCATCCTCGGCCATGAAGGGGGCGGCATTGTCGAAGATGTAGGCGAGGGCGTCACCTCGGTCAAGCCGGGGGATCATGTGATTCCGCTCTACGTGCCTGAATGTCAACAATGCAAGTTTTGCTTATCTGGTAAAACTAATCTCTGCCAAGCGATTCGCACGACCCAAGGCAAAGGTTTGATGCCGGATGGTTCCAGCCGATTCAAAGCAAAGGGTGAAACCATTTTTCACTACATGGGCACCAGCACCTTTAGCGAATACACCGTATTGCCTGAAATTTCCCTGGCAAAGATCAATCCTGCTGCGCCCCTGGAAAAAGTATGTTTGCTAGGCTGCGGCATCAGTACAGGTGTAGGAGCAGTTTTGAATACGGCCAAAGTGGAGCCAGGATCAACTGTGGTGATCTTTGGGTTGGGCGGCATTGGGCTAAGCGTTGTGCAGGGAGCCGTGATGGCGAAAGCCGGTCGCATTATCGGGGTAGACATCAATCCAGATAAGTTTGAACTCGCTAAACAACTTGGCGCAACCGACTGCGTGAATCCGAAGGACTATGACCAACCGATTACCCAGGTCATCATTGATATGACAGATGGTGGTGCTGATTATTCATTTGAATGCGTCGGAAACGTCAACTTAATGCGGGCGGCGCTGGAGTCCTGCCATAAGGGTTGGGGTGAATCGGTAATTATCGGTGTGGCGGGCGCGGGGGAAGAAATCAGTACGCGTCCCTTCCAATTGGTGACGGGTCGGGTTTGGCGTGGGTCTGCTTTCGGTGGCATCAAGGGGCGATCGCAGCTACCGGGATATGTAGATCAATACATGGAAGGCAATTTGAAAATTGATCCATTTATCTCAAAAACCATGCCGTTAGATGAGATCAATACAGCATTTGATCTGATGCATGCGGGTAAAACCATTCGTTCCGTCATTCTTTACAACTAAGCCACACTAAAGCCTGGTGGCTTCTCATTTACCTTGCTGTTTAGTTGGCAATTCGCACACTCATCCGTCTGACCCGTTCTAGCTTTACTCACTATGCCTTCTCCCAAATCTCTTACTCAGATCAGCCGTAATCGTATCTTCGACGGTTGGCAATTGGTCTATCAGCATGATTCAGAGGTGTTGAACTGTGCCATGAAGTTTGGCGTATATCTGCCGCCTCAAGCCGAGTCTGGTTCTTGTCCTGTGCTGTATTGGCTGAGTGGGCTAACCTGCACGGAGCAAAATTTTGTCACCAAGGCAGGGGCCCAACGGTATGCCGCGCAACATGGCCTCATCCTGATTGCGCCGGATACGAGTCCCCGTGGCTGCAACCTACCGGGAGAAGACGATAGTTGGGATTTTGGGTCGGGTGCGGGTTTTTATCTGAACGCGACCCAAGAGCCGTGGTCGAAGCATTATCGTATGTATGATTACATCATGAATGAGCTTCCGGCGATCGCTCAGGAGAATTTTCCCATTAGCGATCGCCAAAGCATCTGCGGTCACTCAATGGGAGGCTATGGAGCCATCACGATTGCGCTGAAAAATCCTGGCCGATTCAAAAGCTGCTCTGCCTTTTCTCCAATTTTGACGCCCTGTGATGTACCGTGGGGCTTAAAAGCCTTTCGGAACTATCTGGGCGAAGATAAGTCAGATTGGTTAGCCTATGATCCAATGACCCTGATTCAACAGGCGACCGAACCGCTGCCGTTGCTGATTGACCAGGGCGATGCGGATTCGTTCTTGAATTCACGCGATGGCACCAATGGCAAACACGCCGCCGCACCCGCCGACCAAGCGAGCAACGGCAAGGCCGCCACAAAGTAGCGTCGGTGCCAAAGCGGAACGATGTCCCAATACGATGCAACGA
>CAKZMO010000073.1 GCA_937128595.1 uncultured cyanobacterium
GCGCGGCTTCTCCATCAACTATTGGTTTTATATCAGCGCGTAGCACTATACGAGTGATGGCGTTTCTCAAGATGTGGAGGGGCTAAAGTTTTTTGCCCATCCATTGCTTTTCCAAAGTCATGCCGAGACAACTTTGTGAGAGCCAGAACTCGCAGAGCGAGTCATTTTACTGGGAGTTAGCTTGACTGGCAGATCAATCGTGAAGAGGGTGCGTTTGCCTGGAACAGACTCGCACAGCAATGTGCCTCCATGCTCCTCCGTAATCACGTTGTAGCTCATTGACAGCCCCATGCCTGTCCCTTGGCCAATGGGTTTTGTCGTAAAAAACGGGTCGAACATTTTTGCTTTAACGGTTTCTGACGATATGCCGCAGCCGTTATCTTCGACGGAGATTACAACATGCTGATCAACAGCACTATATTTTGTCCGAATCGTGAGAGTCGGCTGAAACCGTGATGCTGAATCTTCGCTGGTCTGAGTCGTATTCGACTGAATATCCAGCGCATCAATCGCATTGTTGAAAAGACTGATAAAGACTTGATTCAACTGTCCTGGATAACACTCTACGTTGGGAAGTGCTGAGTCGAAATCTTTGCCGATCTTGATTTCTCTGCGGTGGGCATTCGCTCTCAATCGATGAACCAACAGCATTAAGGTGTTGTCAATACTGTGATGGAGATTGACAGTTTTGATGGCAGCATATTCGGTACGGGCAAAGGTGCGCAGAGATTGGATGATGTGATGAATACGCTGAGCACCCAGTTTCATCGAGAGCAAAACTTTGGCGACATCGTCTTGGATAAAATCTAAATCAATGCTGATGGCTTTTGCTTGGATTTCAGCAACTGGCTGAGGATAGTGCTTTTGATAGAGTTTGATTAATTCTAGAAGCTGATAGATGTAATCTTTCGCAAAGGTGAGATTGCTGTAGATAAAACCGATGGGATTGTTCATTTCATGGGCGACACCTGCAACAAGCTGTCCCAGACTCGACATTTTTTCCGCCTGTATCAGCTTCATTTGAGTATGCTTAAGCTGATCTAGACTGGTTTCTAACAGCTTTGTTTTCTCAGTCAATAAGGTTTCAGACTGACGCAACTCAGCTTCTTTAGTCTGAAGCTGAGTGATCATCTGCTCACGATTCGACAAGTTCAGCCGCAACTCCATCTGACTCACAACTTGGCGCGCTAGAGCCTGTAATGCTTTTTGCTGCCTTGGAGTGAGAGTACGAGGTTGCCTGTCGATGACGCAGAGTGTTCCGAGGGCATGGCGGTCTGGCGTCAGTAGGGGAACTCCGGCGTAGAAGCGAATGTAGGGAGCTTGAGTAACTAATGAATTGTGCTTGAACCGCTCATCAGCTAAGGTGTCTGGAACGATGAAAATTTCATCGGGTTGCAGAATTGCATGGGCGCAAAAGGAAACATCACGTCCCGTTTCTTTAGCATCTAGGCCATAGTTTGACTTGAACCATTGCCGATTTTGATCGACGAAGCTAACAAGAGCAATGGGGGTCTCACAAATCTCCGCTGCGATGGTGGTGAGATCGTCGAATGCTTGTTCTGCTTCTGTATCGAGAATGCTGTAATGTCGGAGAACTGCAAGGCGAGCGGCTTCACTAGTAGGAGTGGCGAGTCCGGCTTCATGGGTGGCGTTCGCACATGACACCATGCAATATTTTTCTCCTTTTGTATAAGGTGCTACACCAATCATATTAGCTTTAGAATTTGAGAGTGTTTATAAAATAATCACTTTTTTGACTTCAAAATAGTGAAATTTTCCGGACTTCAGCGATATTGCTGATTTTCACTCATTCATAACTCTGATTCACTCATCCATAAGAGTGAATCAGAGTTATGGGAAGGGAAGCGATAGAGAAGCAATGGTCAGGCTCCGGATGCAAAACGCATATCTCAAATGCAAGGCCCTTTGTAAATCAATTTGTTAATCACTTTGTATAGGCACTGAAACGAATTCTTCCTTGTTCACGGCGCGTTTGTCATGGAGGATGACTGTTGCTGAGATTGTTCAAACGGCTTTGGGAGCGATCGCCTCGTTATTTTCTTTAGAAATCGGCTTTTGACGTCTGAAATGCTGCTACAATTGGAAACCGTTGAGTGAAAGCCAAGTTTTATGGTCAACGTAAAGCTCGGTAAGTGTTTGGTTTGTCACCGAGCGCGTTCAATTGAATAGTTTGGAGAGGTGGCCGAGCGGTTTAAGGCGCAGCACTGGAAATGCTGTTTAGGGCAACTTAACGAGGGTTCGAATCCCTCCCTCTCCGTTGAAATTTTTGAATAACCGTTCCACTTCTCGAACGGACTGAAGATTCAGGTTCGCGATCGCCACGAATCTTGCGTTTCAAGAGCAGCAGTGTTTTCGCTGCTTGAACCCTCAGATAAGCTTATCCGACAGGATGGATTTTCAATAGTGGAATGGGTTGTCCTGTGTGTGCAGTCCTGAGACCTGTGACAAGTTTCTCTGACTGACAGGGCTTGTGAACAGATGTTGCAGCGAAACGGATTTGGGGCGCGAGTTTCGGGTCATCCTGTTGCAGCTTATGAGAATATAGAGGTTCATGGCGATCGCCTCTTTCGCACCTGGTCTTGACTGTCACTTATAAGCCAAAGTTCGAGGAGCCATCAAGTAATTCCTATCAGAAAAATTTCGATTTCTTTAGGTTTTGCTTAGTTTTTCAGCTAAGCTATTAACCATAGAAGTTTTTCGATAGTCAAATGCGAAATCATAGACTTAATCACTTTCGAGGTGATGAGTCTAGTTGCTCGTGATGACTGTTTGCGACCTTGGCAAATTTTATTCCTATGGCTCAATTTTTTGCACAAAGTTCGTGGCTGATTCCTTGTTACCCCCTAGTTGGGATGGCGCTTTCCATCTTTTGGTTTCCGTCGATTACTCGACTGACAGGGCCACGTCCGGCTGGTTACGTCAATCTAATCATGACTGCGATCGCCATCCTCCATGGCGTTTTTGCTTTTCCAGCAACTTGGAATCAACCGGCTCAAATTGTTCAACTGTCATGGCTCAACGTGGCAGGTCTCAACCTCACTCTGCCCCTCGAAATCTCTGCCATTTCTATTGGTGCGGTCATTTTGGTGGCTGGCATCAACTTTTTGGCTCAGCTTTATGCTGTGGGCTATTTGGAAATGGACTGGGGCTGGGCTCGATTCTACGCGCTGTTGGCACTGTTTGAAGCGGGAATGTGCAGTTTGGCACTTTGCGATTCTCTCTTCTTCAGCTACATCATTCTAGAGATTTTGACTCTCGGCACTTACCTGCTCATCGGGTTTTGGTTCAACCAGTCTCTAGTGGTTACAGGAGCCCGAGATGCTTTTCTGACAAAGCGGATTGGTGATTTGCTCCTACTGATGGGCGTGCTGGCGATCTATCCTCTGGCTGGTACCTGGAACTTTAGTGAAATGGCTCAGTGGTCTCAGACCGCTGATGTTGATCCGACGGTGATTACGTTGGTCGGACTGGCGCTGATTGCAGGCCCAATGGGTAAATGCGCCCAGTTTCCGCTGCATCTGTGGCTCGACGAAGCGATGGAAGGGCCGTTTCCCAGCACGGTGTTGCGAAACTCTGTGGTAGTCGCAACCGGAGCCTGGATTCTAATCAAGCTGGAGCCTGTGCTGTCGCTGGCACCTCGGGTTATGACTGCGATCATCGCTGTAGGTGCAGTCACTGCATTGGGAGCTACCCTGATTGCGATCGCCCAAATTGATGTCAAACGCACCCTCTCCTATTTGGCGAGTGCATACATGGGAGTTGTCTTCATTGCAGTTGGGTGTGGACAGACGACTGCGGCGTTCCTGATGCTGCTGACCTATGCCGTGGGTTCCACCGCACTGATTATGAGCACAGGGTCTATTGTGCTCAACTCGATTTCTCAAGATGTGACCCAGCTCGGCGGGTTGTGGAGTCGCCGCCCGATCTCGGGACTCGCTTATTTAATGGGGGCGATCGGCGTTGTGGCGCTGCCTCCTTTTGGCGGCTTTTGGGCCATGTTGCAACTGGTAGATGGTGTTTGGGCAACCCGTCCGTGGGCGGCAGCCATCTTGTTGACTGTCAACGCTTTGGCAGCTTTTGGTGTGACTCGCGTATTTTGCCTCATTTTCTTCAATGAAGCGAATCCGATGGCGCAGCGATCGCCCGAAAATATTTGGTCGGTCACGCTGCCAATGGTGATTGCAGCCGCGTTTACGTTCCACTTGCCGCTAGTGCTACAAAGACTGTCACTGTTGCCTTCTTGGAATTTGCTCAACAAAGACGTTGCCTTGCTGGTGCTGTGGTCTACTCTGTTCGGCATGGGTATCTCAGCCATCATCTATCTCGGTTCAGTGAAAAAACCCGTACGGCTTCCCTGGAAGCCACTTCAGGATTTGCTGGCTTACGACTTTTACACTCCTCGGCTCTATCGGTCGAGCGTGGTGGGAAGTGTCGATATTTTGTCTCGCATTGCAGATTGGGGCGATCGCTACATTGTCGATGGACTTGTCAATTTAATTGGATTCGTATCCATTTTTGGCGGCGAAACCCTGAAATACAGCACAACAGGCAAAACTCAGTTCTATATCCTGACCATCTCCTTTGGAGTTGCCATCATCGCTGTGCTGGTGTCATGGTCGTTGCTATCCAACCTGTCCATTGTCGTCGGGCCATAGCATTATCGTCTAACCTTTTCTGTTGTTTGGAAGCGAGTTCTGGTTATGCTTAGCGTACTTATCTGGGTTCCAGTCCTGGGAGCCATTCTTATCGGGCTCCTACCTCAGTCGATTCCCACTAAACAGGTGCGACTCATCGCTCTTTGCGGCGCGGGTGCTCTTGTGGCATGGACTTTAGTATTGGCTAGTCAGTTTGACTTGTCCAATCCAGGGATGCAAATGCAGGAATATCTCCCTTGGATTGAGCCACTTGGGCTGGACTATCGTGTTGGGGTCGATGGACTGTCCATTTCGTTATTGGTTCTCAACAGCTTTCTGGCTTGGATTGCCATCTTTAGTAGCTCCGAAACGATTAACCGTCCGCGACTGTTTTATGCGCTGATTTTTCTTGTCGTGGGTGGCGTAGCTGGCGCATTTCTAGCTCAAAACCTATTGCTGTTTTTCCTGTTCTACGAATTGGAACTGGTGCCGTTCTATCTGCTCATCTCTATCTGGGGAGGCGAAAAACGAGGATATGCGTCGGTCAAGTTTCTAATTTATACAGCTACTTCTGGCGCGCTGATCTTAGTTGGGTTCCTCGGATTAGTCTGGTTGACTAAATCGACTGGATTTGACTACGCCTCTCTTATGGGACAAAACTTGCCCATGGGGATACAAGTCCTGTTGCTTGGAACTCTAATTGTCGGTTTCGGCATCAAGATTCCTCTTGTGCCGTTTCACACCTGGTTGCCAGATACCTATGTTGCGGCATCTGCTCCCGTGGCGATCTTGCTGGGTGGCGTGTTGGCAAAGCTTGGTACCTACGGACTGTTTCGATTCGGTATGGGATTGTTTCCAGATGCCTGGTCGCTACTTTCCCCATGGTTGGCGACTTGGGCTGTTGTTAGCGTGCTCTATGGAGCTATGGTGGCGATCGCCCAAAAGGATATCAAACGCATGGTGGCCTACAGTTCCATCGGTCACATGGGATATATCTTGCTGGGGGGTGCTGCGATGACAGCCCTCAGCCTGGTCGGTGCCATTTCTCAGATGGTTGCTCACGGCCTGATTCTCGCTATCTTGTTTCACTTAGTGGGAGTGGTTGAATCGAAAGTTGGTACTCGCGATTTGAATGTACTGAACGGATTGCTCAATCCGGTTCGAGGGCTACCGACGGTGAGCGCGTTGCTGATTTTGGGCGGCATGGCCAGTGCGGGTATTCCGGGTTTGGCTGGATTCATTGCCGAATTTCTAATTTTCCAAGGCAGCTATGTAGCATTTCCGGTGCAAACGCTGCTTTGCGTTGTGGGAACAGGTCTGACAGCAGTGTACTTTGTCATTTTGCTCAACCGCACCTGCTTCGGAAAGTTGGACAACGATATCGCCTATTTTCCAAAAGTGGAATGGAGTGAGCGCACACCAGCGCTTGTTCTCGCCTGGGTCATCTTCCTGTTGGGGATTCAGCCCACTTGGCTCGTGCGCTGGAGTGAGTCAACCAGCACCGCCATGATCGCTGCCATCCATACTCCGGTTGAGCAGCGGTTGGCTGAGGTTCAGCCTGTTGAGGAAGCCGCTCTGCTGCGATAGCAGCGAAATGAGGAGTCACGAGTCACGATCCAAACTTTTCCTACGATGTGGATTCCTGTTTCTCTTGTCATTCTTCGCTGTGCGATCGCCCCCTTCCTGCTGTGGGATGCTTGGGATGGTCGAGTGTCGCCTGTGTTCCTCGTAGCCTATGGAATTGCAGTCATGTCTGATATTTTCGACGGCATCATCGCTCGTCGCTTGGACGTTAGCACTGAAGGATTGAGGACTGCTGATAGCTGGGCCGACCGTTGGCTCTACTTGTGTGTGGCGATCGCTGCTTGGCGTACTCACGCTGAGGTCATTCTTGACTTCCGAGAGCCGTTGTTAACAGTAGTTGGTTTGCAAGGAATGTGGTGGGTTGTCAACTTA
The DNA here is from genome assembly GCA_937128595.1 of uncultured cyanobacterium. Classification (GTDB taxonomy): domain Bacteria; phylum Cyanobacteriota; class Cyanobacteriia; order CAKZMO01; family CAKZMO01; genus CAKZMO01. The sequence goes on from CAKZMO010000073.1 coordinate 6,612, forward strand.
GCAAAGTATGGCCGCCCCGCCAGCTATCACACCTATTCAGCTAAGGCTTGGGGTCTATCGCTCATTTCAGTGGCGATCGCTCTGTTCGGCTACAACACTGGAGGACTGCTGCTGTGGATTGCCATTATTCTTGGCTGTTTCCATACTCTAGAAGAGATTATGATGACGCTGTTGCTTCCTACTTGGCATCACGATGTGCTCAGCATTGTTCATGCGTTTCGATTGCGGCGATTATCCCACCAGCCTTGATGGAGTATTGGGATAATTGGGGCGATCGCTCTCGTCGCTACTTTCAACCCATAAATTCCAAGACGATGAGCATCAAATTATGAATATCGGGTGATTAATATCGGGATTGTGGGGAATTGGAAGGAGAAGTTGTGACATGGGTTTTTATTCAACTATCGTGTTGCCTCGATTGCTAGACCGGGTCATGTCGAATCCAGAAATGGCGAAATATCGACAGATTTTACTGAAAGATGTGGAGGGAGACGTGCTTGAAATCGGCTTCGGGACAGGGTTGAACCTCGCCTACTATCCTCACCACATCGACAAAATCACTACCGTTGATCCGAATCCGGGCATGAACAAGCTCGCCGAAAAGCGCATCCAGACCTCAGAAATCGGCGTCGAAAATCATGTTCTGAACGGAGAACGGCTACCCATGGAATCCAAAAGCTTTGATAGCGTGATCAGCACTTGGACTCTGTGCAGTATTGCTCAGGTGAATCAAGCGCTCCAGGAAATCCACCGAGTTTTGAAGCCAGGCGGCAAGTTTTTCTTTATCGAACACGGCCTCAGCGATGATCCAAAGATTCAAACCTGGCAAAACCGACTCAACCCGCTCCAAAAAATTATTGGTGACGGCTGCAACCTCAACCGCAATATCCAAGCGCTTGTTGAACAACACTTTGAAACTGTTACCCTAGAGCGTTTTGAGATGGAAAGTCTTCCCCGCGTCGGCTCGTACACCTACAAGGGCGTTGCGGTTAAACGATGAATGAAACGAGCGATCGCCAACAATCAAATTGTCTAAGTATCCTCCCAATCCATGAGTTAGCGCCGTAATCTTTTTTCTAAAACAGCCTGTTATCGACCATTTACCGACAGATCACCACTATGACTTCTACCCTCACCTCTCCTCCACCAGTCATTCCCCCTTCTCAGCACAAATATGCGGACATTATTCATCGGCTAGAAGCGGGTGGCTCTATGTTGCCCGACACTCCCGACAACCTGATGCAAATCATCGGTATCTACAAAGCCTATGCAGTACCGATGGATTTTTACTGGCGGGATTTGCTCTACATTGCAGAGCAGGTGTTTCTCGAACCTTTTCCTTTCTTCAAGTATTTCATTTCGCAAGAATATCTCGACCTGCCGAATCATTACGCGGGTGACACGGCTGACCTACGCATCTGGCGAGGTGAAGCTGCGGCTCATCCGGAACTGCTGGAGTTTATGGCGACTGGCGAAGTCAAGAAGAAGCTGCCGAAGCTGCTACATCACTTGTGGCACGACCGAGTCAATATGGAATTTGCGGAAGCCTGTATGCGGGCGATGCTCTGGCACCGACATATGTATGCTCCGGTCAACCAGTTTGACGCTTATCTCGACACCGACGAATACAAGCAAAACGCCGATCGCGCCATTCGTGCCTATTTCAAAAACAATCCGGCAATGTTGGCGCTGTACAAGCTGTTCCCAGAAATGTTTTACGAAAAGGTGCGGGAGTTATCTTACTACTCCAATCTGGGGCTGTTTTGGGAAGTCATGGCTCCCGTTTTCTTCGAGATGAGCGACATCTACGATGAGGGCGGTTTCAAGGGCGTGCCTGATGCCATGAATTTTCTAGTCAACGGCATTTTTGCGATCGCGGGTCGCCCCATTTACCATCATGTTTATGTGGATGGAGAATGCTACGAAATCATTCCCAAGTCAAAAGGATTTACTTGGCTCTATGAAGCGGCTCTACCCTATGTAGAAGCTGTGTTTTACCGAACGGCACCGTTCCGAGGCACCAAGTCCTACAATGCCCAGGCGGGTCAGGTGCCCGAAGATCAAAAAGATTTTCACTACGGCATTCTCTACGCGGATGTGTTTCCTGTGGGCACTGCAGGCATTCCGCCGACATTGCTGATGCAGGACATGTTGCACTTTCTGCCGCCTTATCTAGTTGACTACTACAAGCAGCATTCTCGTGGAAAAGATGATGCGCTAATCCAGTTGGGAATCACGTTCCAGAGATCGATGTACAACGTTACCTCGGCGGTTATCCAAGCTCTGCGTACGGCGTTACTTTATCCCTTGGATGATCCCAATCCTAAGCACCGCATGGCCAATCGCCAGTTTTTTGAAGCTCAGATGGATCGGTTCTTGCGACCCGAAGCACGGCTGAGCGATATTCAGACTCACGACTATCGGTAATCTCCCAACTATCTCTCAACGTCATTTTCTACTAACGCTTTTGGAGAAACGCTAATGGCTGACATTGTTGATATTGCAGTCAATACTGAAGGATTTTCAACCCTAGTGGCAGCGGTTCAAGCGGCTGGTTTGGTTGATGTCCTCAAAAGCCCAGGGCCATTTACGGTGTTTGCGCCTCTGGATGACGCTTTTGCAAAACTTCCCCCCGGAACCGTTCAGACCCTAGTGCAAAATCCACCCCAACTGGGACGGATTCTCAAATATCATGTGGTTTCCGGTAAGCTCACGAAAGCTGACCTGGAAGGAAAAACCAGCCTCACCTCTGTCGAAGGATCTGAAATTCGTCTAGATTTGTCGGACGAGTTTGAGGTGAAAAACGCCACTGTTGTGATGGCTGATGTAGAAGCAGATAACGGCATCATTCATGTCATCGACAACGTGATTTTGATGGGATAACCCCCAACGAGAAAGATGTTTCCCTTGTCAAAGAAAAGTAATCGCGGTATCTATTGAAGCATTCTAGTGAATCTAGAGTCCTTTTAATGGGGGTGGCGATCGCCCTAAGGCTGTGACTGTACTGTTGAATACTGAACCGCTGAGTTTCGACACCGTTAACCTAGAGCTGATCCTACGGCTGCTGACTCCGACTCTAATTGTCTTAGGGAGTTTCGTCTTAGGGTTTTTGGTCGAGCGTCAGGGCATCAGACGTCTACAAAATCTCACCACTCGGCTCGGCTGGGGCGGAGCCGACGTGATTATCAATTCGCTGAAAGGGTTGATATTGCTATGGTTTGTGCTGGGCGGCATCTTTGTGGCGGTGCTGACTTTGCCGATCAGCAACAATCTTTTCATTGTCATTCAGAAAGCGCTGCTTGCCCTGGCGATCGTTTCAGGAACGCTGATTGCAGCGCGGTTGGCAGTGGGTTCTGTCCGCTATGTTTCGGAAACGCGAGGAGCGGGTAATCTCTCGTCCTTGTTTGAGATGCTTACTCGCATTGTCGTGTTTACGCTAGGAGTGCTGATTATTCTCCAGTCTCTCGGCATTGCCATCACGCCTCTCCTGACCGCATTGGGTATTGGTGGTGTTTCCTTAGGATTGGCCTTTCAGAGCACCCTAGCTAACTTCATCTCTGGGTTAAATCTGGCAACTTCAAACAAAGTTCGTGTGGGCGACTACATTCAGCTTGATTCTGGAGAAGAAGGATATGTCCGCGATATTGCTTGGCGACACACGGTTCTCCAAGACATCCGCGATAACCTGATGTTTGTCCCCAATTCACGAGTGCTTAACAATGTATTTAAGAACTATGGTCTACCGGATAAGGAAGCCCTAATTATCATTGATGTAGGCGTCAGCTACAGCAGCGATTTAGAGAAAATAGAGGCTCTGACATTGGCGATCGCCCATGAAGTGATGAACGAAGTGGAAGGCGGCGTTCCCAACTCCGATCCCTGGATACGCTACAAAGAATTTGGTTATTTTGCTGTTACGATGACCGTCTACCTTCGAATCCGCGAATATTTTGACCACCTCATTGTGCGTCACGAATTTATCAAGCGACTGCACCAACGTTTTCGTCAAGAAGGGATCGAGATGCCGTTCCCGATTCAGACCACGTTTCTTTCTGATCTAGAAGAAGGAAATGGCGGTAGACCTGCAAAATCTACAACTGCAGAAGAATCTGTCTTATCGTTTTTGCAACAAGATGAGTAGCCAAGGCTTTGTTTTCGCAGCACAATTGAGAACAAAATTTTGAAATTCAGAGATGTTTTGCTGCTAAGACGATGTTTGAAAGTACTATAGTGCTACGCGCTGATATAAAACCAATAGTTGATGGAGAAGCCGCGCGGTGCGCGGCTTCTCCATCAATATCTGTCCTAACCTATCTACGCATTGCTATAGATGG
>CAKZMO010000074.1 GCA_937128595.1 uncultured cyanobacterium
ATATTGGTTTTATATCAGCGCGTAGCACCATACCACTGAGTGACTAAATCTAGCCGTTGTTCGATCTCTACACATGGGCAAATTAACTGGCGATCGCCTCTAGCCAAATAGAGTCACCTTTGCGAATCGTTCCGCCTTGAACGACTGACATTCGAATCCCCGCAATGACATCGTTGTGTTTTGCTGTTGTTCGAAGAATGTTTAAGTCTTCAGGGAGTCCCTGCTGTGCCAGGGTGGTCACGACACAGCGCGGACAGGCCGTGTCAATTTGCAGAATGACGCTGTCTCCAATCACGAGCTGATGCCCAACCCAGCCATTTTCGACGAAACCTGCATCGGGTGAAGCTGCTTCGATCAGAAAGTTGGGTCGAAATCGGCAAGGATCGAACGCCCCTTGAGGATAAAGCTCTTGTAATCGGTTTAGGGTTGCCGTGGTCACAGCATGGACAGAGCAAGAGTCAAAAAACGTGCCTGCGGGCATAAAGAGCTGCGTCGTGGTGTCTTGATTGGGAGTGCCTTCTACGTCAGGCCAGTATTGGTCGAGACTGGGATCTTTGGGAGCTGTGGCGAGCATCTGCACTTCACGCCCTGCCCAGCCAGAGAGCTGTGTGTCGAGGTCTGCTTGCTCAGTATTGATGGTGTTGCCGTCGGAAAGAGAAATGCTAACCGGAGGCATCGGTGCGCTCTTTTCAGGAGACTGGACAAATGCAGCATGACAATCAAGCAAAGAAGCCCATTTTTTCGGATTCTTCGCGCTGGCAACGCGGCTTGTTTGGATATCCCATAACGCATAGGCGCGATCGCCCAGTATCCCTTTCGATACAAGCTCTGAAGTCTCCAACTCTTCACCCTGCATCGACTTCACAGGGTAGCGAAACAGACCTTTTAGAGAACCAACTAATATACGCTCCATAAAGCTTACAGCCACAGCCCTTAGCCAAACAACGGCCAGAACATACCACGAAACCTACGGGACAGAAGGTATTGAGAGGTACGAATCGATGCTTAGAGGATGAAAAGACAGAAAGTCGTTGTGTATCGAGCGGGAACGTCATATCAGAGTACACGCTCAAGCTCGCTTGCATCATTTGCGTTTGGTTTAACAGAATGCAGCTTTTTGTCAGACGAGTTTGAAATACAGCTACAGCCAGTAGTCATAGGACATTTCTGTAGCCGTGCGCCGCCACAAAAATTTCAATGTCCTAAATGAGCTGACTACAGCTATAGCAATCTCAAATGATTTGTGAGAGGAGGGGCGGGCTGCGTCCGCCCCTCCTCTCACTTAGCAGTTCACAAGCGATTTAGTATCGCTATATAAGTTTGAAATAATTTTTGGATCAGCGCTAAAGGGATTCATTCAAGGAATTGGATACTGATATACTGAGAAATTGTTTATGCCGATGTGGCTCAGTGGTAGAGCACTCGATTCGTAATCGAGCGGTCGCGGGTTCAAATCCCGCCATCGGCTTTTTCATGAAGCATAAATGCGGGCAAAATCGCCAAAGTCTTATGACTCAAGAAAACATGCCGATTTGGACTCAAGGTAGTTTGAATCAAGAATGCACAGCAGGTGACGAAGCCCGTTCAAAAAAATTGCAGATAGAATTCATCCGGTAGATGTTGAAGGGTCGGTGCAGATCTTATAGTTGTTCGGCAAATATGTGGCTCGATTGATTTGCGGGCGATCGCCTGTTTTGAGCTTGTCATTAGCTTTTTAGTTTAGGCTGATGTTGTTGAATGGGATATGTTTCTGGAGTTCTCTTAGATGAGTCAACGTTCGTTTGACAACGGTTCCTCGGATTCTGCTAACTCGGATTCTGCTAGCAAAGAGTTATCAGTGCAGCTTCAGCAGGGCATCGAACCCTCATCTGACTATCCTCATACCGCGCCTCATCGGTTGCAGGAAACCTCTCAATCGACTAACGCGACTTCTTCTAGTGCAGATTCCTCTCGTTTAGAACAGTCTCAGTCTTCATCGCCTCTTTCTAGAACTCCTGTTCTCAATCCCGATGGTGTTTCGGTCTCGCCACTTCCGTTGGGAAGCATTATTGGTGTGGCGTTGCTGATTATGCTGGCAGGCTTGAGTCTGAGCATTACCTGGTTGGGATTGGTCGGGGCAATTGTTGCCTTTGTGATTTCGCTGCGAGTCTTTTGGAAAATCTCTGCTCCAGTTCTAAAAGATTTGGTGTCACCTCAGCAGCGATCGCTCACCGTCGCTGTTATCGGCGTTCTGGTTTCGGCTTTTGGTGTTTTGATTGCCACAGGACTGTTTGATGAGTTTGTGCGATGGTTTAATTCCCTCAATTGGGATGCCGTGGGGGCTCTCGGCGATATCTTTGGTGCCGTCGGGCAGATTTTGATTGCTATCCTTGCGGTCTACATCGCGTGGCGACAATATGTCATTTCGAAAGATTTGACGATTCAGCAAAATTTAATTACCCAGCAGCAGACCATCGACTCCTACTTTCAGGGCATTTCTGAACTGGTATTGGACGCGGAGGGCTTACTTGAGGACTGGCCTCAAGAACGGGCGATCGCCGAAGGCCGCACTGCCGCCATTCTCAGTAGTGTGGATGCGGGTGGAAAAGCTAAGATTATTCGGTTTCTGTCCCGTTCTCGATTGCTGACGCCATTGAGGCGCGATCGCCATCTGGGACGCGCTATGCTCGATGGCATGGGGGGCTATCAAGAAGACCGCGACTACGGTATTCGCGTCATTGATTTGGGGGTGATGCTGGCGGCGACGTCATTGATAAAAACTGACCTGCGCTGGACTGACTTGAGCGACGCTAATTTTGTGCGATCGAACTTGAGCGGCTGCGACTTGGTGAAGGCAAATCTAGCACGGGCAATTCTCTATGAGACTCAACTCCAAGGAGCAGACCTCATGGGTGCGCGGCTGTTTTACGGCTCCATCAGAACAGTTACGCCCCGGACGCGGACAGATGTTCCTGACTACGAGACGGGAACATTTACGGGAGCGGTGGTAGAAAACGCTGACCTAACAGGTGTTCAGCGGATGTCTGAAGAACAGCGCTGCTATCTTTGCGCTTGGGGGGGAGCTAAAACTCGGGCAACCATTCCGGGAGGATGTGAAGGCATTCCCAATCGATTGGGGCGGTGATCCAACAGTTCGGCTCCCTTTGATCTGATGACGGGACACTCAGAGCCCTGGCGGTCTGATACAGCTTATTTTGTGGTCAGAACTTCTGGTAATGTATAGCTACAGCCATTAGCCTTAGGACGTTTTTGTAGCCGCGCGCCGCGCGGCTACAAAAACGTCTATGTCCTAAATAAGCTGACTACAGATATAGGTTGCGGTTGAGCTTGCGAAACCCAACACAGTCGGATTTGAACGGTATAGCAATGCGCAGATAGGTTAAGACAGATATTTTTGGGTTGCCTTCCGTCAACCACAACCTACGAGCTTTGATCATTTCAGAAGATGTGTCAGGTAATCAGCCAAGAGCCTGACTTAGCAAGAAATTTATGATTGAGCTAAGGGCTTATTCTGGAGTGCTTTCTTCAGAAAGTTCTGGAGCACCAGCTGCCGGATCGGGTGGACTGCTAGTGCCTTGTGCGAGCCGCATCCGTACATCTTCTGCCACATTGGGATTGAGCTCTAAAGCTCGTTCCCGTGCCTTGTTAGCTTCTGTCGAAGAGCCTATTTCTGTCGCAGCCATTGATAGACTCCACCAGGAGGGAGCATGGTTCGGATTGGTCGCGACAGCATCGTGACACGCTTCCATTGCAGCTTCGATCTGCTTCTGAGCCGTGTAGGTTACGCACTTGCCCCAATGCGCTTCGGTTAGATCGCGATTGAGCAGCAACGCTCCCTGGTAGCGCTCTAGAGCAATGTCGTAGCGTTGTTGGGCGCGAGCTTCGTCTCCCTCGACCAAAAGCTGTGTCGCTTGCAGAGCAGCAGGAACAGGCTCTGGCTCGGGTTGAATGTTCTGTACCATTCGATTTGCACCCGGCAGTAATGGCTCATGGAGCATCGACAGAGTTTGCAAACTGGGCGATCGCCCAGATGCCGACAGCATCATTCCACGGGCGACTAAGAGTCCCAAGCTCATGCTTCCGGTCAACACCAATAGCTTCCAAGAGCGAGAAATCCAGCTTTGAGTGGTTTCGACTGTGGTGATTCCCGATCCTGGTCGTCGAGACCGAGACCGAGACGACTGAGACCGCTGTGGCTTTGTCTTAGGTCTGCCTGCTACAGGCTGCGACAAGAGCCATGCAGAAGATTGAGCGTTTGTTTGCCCCACTTTGGTCTGAGTAAGGGGTTGAGCCGCTGTCTTCACTGCGGGCATTGTGGGAGGTGGGGCAACAGCTGCTGAGCCTTCTTGCTTTGGCATCTCATCTGTTTCTGCATCGCCTGATCCGTTTGAATCTGAGACGGAGCCTGGAGAGGCTGGAGCTGAAGAGACGAGGGCGGGTTCTATAGGTGCCTGAGTGGATAAAGGAGGAACAGAAGAGGCCAAGGTTGGCTCATCATAGGTTTGGGTGGGCGGAAGTGTGCCGAGATCGACGTGAGGATAGTGAGCGTTCCACGCTAACGGAGTCGGATGCCGGAGAGCCTCGGGTAGGGTTTGAATGGCTCTGAGCGCCTCTTCTGCATCGGTGTAGCGATCGCGGAAGTCATAGCACACCATTTGATTGATCATCTCTTCTAGATCAGGATGAATGGCTCCAATCAAAAGCTCCTTCCAACGCAACTCTGCTGTCTCGCTATCTTCTTCAAGAGAATTGGGATGAACTCCTGTCAGAGCCTGAATGGCAAGCATTCCTACGGCATATATATCACTACTGAAACGAGGTCGCCCTCCGAGTTGCTCTTTGGGAATATAGCCAACCGTTCCGATGGCGATGGTGTAGTCTGTGTTGCCAGGTTTCGGTGTTAGAAATCGTGTCGTGACTTCTTTGACGGCTCCGAAATCAATCAACACAATTTTGTTGTCATGCCGTCGTCTGAGGAGATTTCCAGGCTTCAGGTCACGATGGATGACTTGCTTGGCATGGACAAACTGCAGAACTTTCAACACCTCTTCTAAGAGGGGAACGACTCGCTGCTCTGGCCACGGATGTTGGGGCGACATCTCGTTGGCGATCGCATGTCCGTCAATATATTCTTGAACCAGAAAAAATTCTCCATCCTGCTCAAAGTGAGCCAGAATTTGAGGAATTTGCTCGTGGCTTCCCAAGTCATAAAGTACACGGGCTTCTGTCTCAAACATTCGCCGTGCCATCTGCATCGAACGCTCAGAAGTTTGAGGCTTGAGTTGCTTCACAACACAGTTTGGGCAGTGAGGCAGGTGAGCATCTTTAGCGAGATAGGTATGTCCGAACGTTCCTTCTGCCAGCCGCCCTTGCACCATGTAGCGCCCACCCAACAATGTGCCCTTGGGCGGCACAGATCCGGTGGTTCCTTGAGAAACCTGATCAGATGGAGAGGACTGATCGACTGCCGACATAGACGAAAACCTTTTTGGATAGATGTTGACAGGTAGAGGAGACTGAATGCGGGGCAGAGCATGTTGAAGCACGCCCTTAAACTCAATGTACAGAATTCGTTACACAGAATTCGCGCTTGGCAACAAATGCATAAAACTCAGCACAACCTTTGACCGCTATTCAATTCGACTCAAGCCTCAGTTCGAACTTAGTCCGCTCGACTGATTGACATCCTCATACCTATGTTTCATCCTTAACCCAAAGAACAGAGCAGAGCCTGGACAGGCTTACAAAAGTTTTGGGATTGGATAAAGATTTCATATTATGAGGAACCCACTGTAATCGGGAGGAGCCACCTACCCTAAAGATTGCCACCCTCTTGATGTTAGCTGCACACCTATGCTGCAGGATTCGCCACAAAATTTCAATACCCAGACATAATTGAGACACACTATTGAGACACAACTGAAGGCACGCGCTTTTGCTTAAGTCAGTTCTATCTTATCCTCTCAGAACCAAGGGTTAGGCTGATAGGGGCGATCGCCAAACTGGCTGACTCAATGATCCTCCTCCACTATATCCACCCATTCCGACGGATGGTTTCTCGGTTGAGGGTCTGCCTTTGTATCGATTCAGCATCAATCGCTGAACAGTTACGTTTTGTAATAGCAAACGAATACCCGCATTGCTTGGTTTTTGCCGATCTCTTTCGATGATAGACATCGTCCTGATCTGACCACAATGCCTGTCGCTAACAAATGGAGGTCTATCTATGACTTTCGCTGAATCGAATCAAAGTGTTGATGCTGCAAAAAGTAAATTTAACGGGCTTGGCGTCGATCAACAACTAGGCTTGCTCTGGTTTGTCTACACTCGCATGGGTGAATCTGTCACGCCTGCAGCTCCCGACGCAGCATCTCCCGACATTGCCCAAGGGTTATACGACCAGGTCAAAGCAATGAACTCTGATGACCAGATCGAGGCTATGCGCGATATCGCGTCGGGCAAAGATACGGTGATCAGCCGCGAGTATGGCTCGCTGAGTGAAAACACAAAGCTGGCTTTTTGGTACAAGCTTGCTAAAGGAATGGACGATGGCGCTATCATTCCTGTCCCTGAAAGCTTTGAGCTGTCTAGCGAAGCCCAGAATTTGCTAGCGTCCGTTGAAGGCATGGATTTCGAACAGCAGATTACGCTCTTGCGTGATTCTGTCATGCCGATGGGTGCCGAGCCCAAGCTTGGCGCAGCCGTATAGATAGACTTGCAGTGCAATAAGGAATAGTGCGACAGAATGCTATCCCTTCTGCACCTGTAGCTATCCCTTCTGCACCTGTACTTGTGCATTTAATGCACAAGTTTCGAAGGCATCAGTATCTACGATCGCCTCTTATAACCGCCCTTTTGAGTACGTGTTGCGCACTTGAAAGGGCAGTTTTGTTTGGCTTTGTGTCCGGGCAAAATCAATATCTGTCCTAACCTATCTGCGCATTGCTATACAGGATCTGACGTGGGTTGAGCAAAGCATCAGGTAGAGTTTCGTGAACATATGCTGCAAAGCGTGATTAGGCTTCTGTCGCATCAATCTTTCAAACGCTATGAGCACGGCAGCACAGCGCGTCGTAGAACGCGGTGGGTTGCGGTTAAGCATTTGAGCTTAGACAAGGTACATTAGTTTTATAGAAGTCAGAACTGACTTTTTCTAAGTTTGACCGATTTTTCAAAGTCCATCACTAGATATAGAGTTAAGAACTCAATCAAAGTTGAATATTACACTAGAATTCGGTTACTCTTAAACTCGAATCGTGCGCGTGGTTTGAGTCTTATGTCCTTTGTTGGTCTCCACATTCACAGCAACTACAGTCTTCTAGATGGAGCAAGCCTGCTTCCTGATTTGGTGGGGCAGGCTAAAGCTTTAGGGATGCCTGCGATCGCCCTCACTGACCACGGGGTGATGTATGGCGCGATTGAACTCATCAAGGTGTGCAAAGGCCAAGGCATCAAGCCGATCATCGGCAATGAGATGTATGTCATCAATGGCGACATCACCAAAAATCAGCGGCGACCCCGCTATCACCAAGTTGTTCTGGCGAAAAATACTCAGGGCTACAAAAATCTGGTGAAACTCACCACCCTCTCCCACCTAGATGGAATGCAGGGCAAAGGCATCTTTTCTCGTCCCTGTATCAACAAGGAGCTGATCGAGAAATACCATGAGGGTTTGATCATGACCAGTGCTTGCTTGGGGGGTGAAATTCCCCAGGCGCTGTTGCAGCGACGACCTGACGTGGCGCGGCGGGTTGCTCAGTGGTACAAAGACATCTTTGGTGACGATTACTACCTCGAAATTCAAGATCATGGACTAAGAGAAGAGCGCATCGTCAATCCCGAAATTGTTCGCATCGCTCGCGAGCTGGACATCAAGCTGATTTGCACCAACGACTCTCACTACATCTCCTGTAATGACGTTGAGGCTCACGACGCGCTGCTCTGCATTCAGACCGGAAAGCTACTCACCGAAGACAAGCGGTTGCGCTACACCGGGACAGAGTATCTCAAGTCTGCCGATGAGATGCGAAAGCTGTTTCGTGACCATCTGCCTCAAGACGTGATTGATGAGGCGATCGCCAATACTCTCGAAGTGGCTGAAAAAGTCGAAGAATATACAGGAATTTTAGGCCAACCTCGGATTCCCGATTTTCCGATTCCAGAAGGGTTTGAGGGTGCTGCCAGTTACATGGCTCATGTGGCTCGTGAGGGACTCGTGAAGCGGGTGAAGGCTGCCAGCTATGAGACGGTGGCTCAGGATTATCGCGATCGCCTCGAATACGAAATCGACATGATGATCCAGATGGGGTTTCCTACCTATTTCCTCGTGGTGTGGGACTACATTCGGTTCGCAAGGGAAAATCATATTCCTGTAGGCCCAGGACGAGGATCCGCCGCAGGTTCCCTGGTCGCCTACGCCATGGGCATTACCAATATTGACCCGGTGCATCACGGACTCCTATTCGAGCGATTTTTGAACCCAGAACGGAAGTCGATGCCTGATATTGACACCGACTTCTGCATCGATCGACGGGATGAGGTGATTCAGTACGTCACAGAAAAGTACGGGAAAGAACGAGTCGCCCAGATCATCACCTTCAACCGCATGACCTCAAAGGCCGTGCTCAAAGATGTGGCGCGGGTGTTAGACGTGCCCTATGGGGAGTCTGACAAAATGGCGAAGCTGATTCCTGTTGCACGCGGGAAGCCTGCCAAGCTGAAGGTGATGATTTCTGACGAGACTCAGGCTCCAGAGTTTAAGGAAAAATATGACAGTGGCGAAACCGTCCCCAATACCAACGTCACCTATCAACGCTGGATTGATATGGCGATTCGGATTGAAGGAACCAACAAAACCTATGGGGTTCACGCTGCTGGAGTTGTGATTTCTAAAGACCCTCTTGATGAAGTGGTTCCCCTTCAGCGCAACAACGATGGCGCAGTCATTACTCAGTACTACATGGAAGACGTGGAAGCCATGGGGCTTCTGAAAATGGACTTCCTAGGGCTAAAGAACCTCACCATGATTCAAAAAACAATTGACCTGGTGAAAGAAACCCATGGCACAGAGATTGATCCCGATCAGATTCCGATGGACGATATCAACGCCTTCGGACTACTGGCACGGGGAGAACTCGGAGGCATCTTCCAGTTAGAGTCTTCAGGGATGCGGCAAATCGTGCGAGATTTGAAACCGTCTGGCCTGGATGATATTTCGTCGGTGCTGGCGCTCTATCGGCCAGGGCCACTCGATGCAGGACTGATTCCCAAATTTATCAACCGCAAGCACGGGCGCGAACAGATCGACTATGCCCATACCCTTCTTCAGCCGATTCTCAAGGAAACCTACGGCATTATGGTTTTCCAAGAGCAGATTATGAAAATCGCTCAGGATATGGCCGGATATTCGTTGGGATCAGCAGATCTGCTCCGACGAGCCATGGGTAAGAAGAAAATCGCTGAGATGGAAAAGCACCGAGAGATTTTCATTGAGGGGTCGAAGAAAAACGAGGTTAGTCCAAAGCTGGCTGAGGACTTGTTCGAGCAAATGATCAAGTTTGCCGAGTATTGCTTTAACAAGTCTCACTCGATGGCCTATGCCTATGTGACGTATCAGACCGCCTATCTGAAAGCCAACTACCCCGTTGAATACATGGCGGCGCTGCTGTCTGCCAACAGTGGCGATCAGGACAAGGTGCAGATCCACATTGCTAACTGCATCAGCATGAAAATCGAGGTGTTGCCGCCCAACGTCAACCAGTCTGGTCTTGACTTTACGCCGATTGGCAACAGCATTCTATTTGGTTTCTCAGCTGTAAGAAATGTCGGTCAAGGAGCGATCGAGCATTTGATAGAAGCACGGCAAGACGGTGAGTTTGAGTCTTTGGCAGATTTGTGCGATCGCGTCGATTCAAGGGTCGTTAACCGTCGAGCGTTGGAAGCTTTGATTCAGTCGGGAGCCTTTGACGCGATTGAGCCGAACCGGAATCAGCTGATGCATGATCTGGATCTGGTGATTGATTGGGCCCAAGCTCGCGCCAGGGATCGAGAAATCGGTCAGGGCAACCTATTTGACATGATGATGGGAGGCGATGGTGATAGCAGCAGTAGCGCAAGTCCGCTAGGTGGATTTGAGTCTGCGCCAAAAGCGTCTCCGGTGGAAGACTTTCCACCTCAGGAAAAGCTGCGTCTTGAAAAAGAACTGCTGGGGTTCTACGTCTCCGATCATCCGTTGAAATCAGTGCAAAAAGCGTCTCGTGTATTGGCTCCGATTAGTCTGGGAAATCTTGACGAACATCCTGATAATGTGACTCTGAGCGCGATCGCCATGTTGACCATGGTGAAGCCCATTGTTACGAAGAAGGGCGATCGCATGGCAATTATCGAAATGGAAGACCTGACAGGCAAAGTCGAAGGGGTTGTCTTTCCCAAAACGTTTACTCGTGTGGGAGAGCTAATTTTGCCCGATGCTCGACTGATGATCTGGGGCAAAATCGACCGCAGCCGCGACGATCGCACTCAGATGATTGTGGACGATGCGGAACCCGTCGAAGAAGTGCAGATGGTAATGGTAGAGCTTGATCCCAAGATCGCTAGTGACATCGCTCAGCAGCACCGCTTGCGTAATATTTTGCGATCGCACCAAGATGATTCTGGCAACGGCAAGATTCCAGTCGTCGCAGTGATTTCTGCCAATCAACGACGTCAGTGCGTCCGTTTGGGCGCGCAGTTCCGAGTTCTAGACGAACAGGCAACGGTAAGAGCGCTGAACGAAAATGGATTTATCGCGCGATCGTCAGCACTGTGTATGGCGACTACTGGATAGAGATGAATCAGCAGTTAGATCTCTGATTGCCTGACACATCTCCTGAAATGACCAGGATTCGTAGGTTGTGGTTGACTTAAGGAAACCCAACAATGCCATTAAAATCTGGCTGT